>CAZQQD010000028.1:0-29053 GCA_964595355.1 uncultured Ignavibacteriaceae bacterium
GATTTGGTTTCCCCTTAAGTTGTGTAACCTCAAATCAGGGAGATATGTATATTTTAGATTCCGAGAATAAAAGGGTAATAAAATTTAACTCATTCGGACAGTTTGTTCAGAATTTTGGCGGTTTTGATGCCGGCGCTTTTGCATTGAGTGATCCTAAAAAACTGGCAGTATCACCGGATAATAATATTTATGTACTGGATGACAAAAGAATTGTTATTTTTGACCAGTATGGAAATAGCATGAGAATTATTAATCTCGATGAAAATTTTATCAGTATAAATATTGTCGGATATAAACTTACATTGAACTCTGTCTCTAACATTTATACAACAAGTTTTAATAATCCGGATTTGGAATTAACAAAAGCAAATTTGATAGGTGACGAAATAGGTCCCATTGTCAGTTCACTGATATTTGGGAACAGATTATATGTATTAAACAGGAATGAAATTTCTATATTCAGCAAAAATTAATGCTATGAACGAAATCGTTTTGAACAATGATATGCAAATTACTACAGAAAGAAGATTACTCAGGATAATTATCTTTCTGTCATTAGCAATCTGGTGCTTCGGATTTACCTTTGCCTCTCTTTTCCCAAAAAATGAAATAATTATTTTATATCCTTTAGTCAAACAATTTTATTCAACCGTTTGCCACCAGGCCGCTTATAAGAGTATCGAGATGAATGGAATGAATTTCCTTGTTTGCGCAAGATGTACGGGTATTTACTTCGGAGGATTATTCAGCTCTATAATATTATTGTTCTTTTATAAAAGTTATTCTTTAAAAGTAAATCATCTTTTTATAGCAGCTGTACCAATGCTAGTTGACGTAATTTTTTATTCATCAGGAGTTTATCAGTATTCCAAAATTACCGCGTTAAGCACTGGATTCCTCTTCGGATTTGTCGTTGTGAGTTTTATTTTATCTTCAATTGAAAATATTTTATTAAAAAGAAATAACAAGGATCAATGAATTCACATAAATACTTTCCACCCCTTGTTTGTGGTTTTGGAGCCGCAGTATTATCTACACTACCCGGAGTAAAAAGTGTCGGGTGTTGTTTGGTTATTCCTTTAGCTGCCTGGTTTTCTTTAATTTTAAACGAAAAAATAAATAAAGTTAAACCACCTGTTGTAGTTCAAAACGCATTCTTTTTCGGATTTTTAACGGGTTTTCTTGCTGCTATTTTTACTACCGGGATAGATGTTTTGATTACCCTTATTATGCACACAAATGATTTTGTACAGACTTTACCTCAAACCGAGTCTGTACTGCAAGGTTGGAATCTTGGTGGATTATGGACAGAGACTTCATCGTTGTTGCACAGGATGTCAGCTGATATACAGTCGAAAGGATTTTCCTTAATGTACACGGTGGCAATATTATTTAGTAACATAATTATTGATTCTATTTTTGGAATTATCGGTGGACTTATAGGGATGTCTATCCAAAACAAAAGAAAGAGCCATTAAAAATGATTACGGCAATTATTTTCTCTGCTCATATAATTTTTGCATTGATAATTTTCACAAAAAAATGGCAGGATGAAAATCTGAAATCGGGATTTATTAATTTAATATTAATAGGAATTTTATTTGCAGTCGGATGGTCGATTTCAGGAATTATTGCAAAGATTATTATGAAACCGGAAGGATTGGGAATTTATTATGATCGGGATACCTTTTCTCTTACCATACTTACAGTAGCCGAGTATTTTTTCTACAAATTTTATTACAAAGAAGATATTACCTCAGACGATATGGGAAAACAATAACAGCTACTTGTTCGGTCTGCTTTTGTGATGGAGCTAGCGCTTCAAATCTCCATTGTCTCAGTGAATTAATCGCAGCATTCTCTAAACGAGTATCTGCCTTTATAAGAGGAAAAATATTTCCCACCGTTCCGTCAGGCAAGATCGTAAACCTTAATCTTATATCGATTTCCTTATTTACACCTTCAGGATATTCTGGCAAACTAAAACTGTAGATTTTTCTTTGCCCCTGTCCTCCCCAATCAATATCATATCCAAAACTTCCGGTGCCTTTTGCTTTATTTCCCTGTCCTTCAACAGTTTCCCTATCATTTGTTTTAACTTTACTTTTTTCGGAACTGGATTCAGATTTTTTCTTATTTTTATCGGCAGGTTTAATTATATTTTCATCAGACGTGTTTTTGGTTTCCGGTAATTTTACTTCTTTAACATTTTTACTTTTATCCTTTGTTTCACTTTTTTCTTTTTGTTTCGATGACTCCTCTACCTTATTTACCTGCGTACCTATATTCCCTGAAGAACCGGATTGTCCTGAAGTACCAAACGAAAGTTCAACGTACTCTTTGGAAGGATATTCAATAGTAAAATTTAAGAACATAAATGCTGCCAGCAACCCAATATGAAACAATAACGAAAGAGATACTGAAAATTTTTTAATAAATTTATAATTAAACTTCATTTTTATTCATCACTTCCTGGCAATAATTAACATCGATCAAAGCTTCTCTTTCTCGGTCTGGATTGTAAATTTATCAATGCCTGTAGCCTTTGCAGCATCAATTACTTTAATAACCAGATCCAATGCAACTGTTTTATCTGCACGGATAATAAGATTATCCTCAGTCGTTTTATCTTTTAACACACTTAATTTTGCCGGTAATTGTTCCATGCCTACCTGCTCCTGGCCTAAATATACTGCACCAGCAGAAGTTATAGTAACAATTAAATTCGCCGGAGCAGATTTTTCATTGGTTTTAGAGCCCGGTAATTTAACCTTAACTCCGGTCTGGATTACAAATTGTGAAGTGAGTAAAAAGAAAATAAGCAGAAGCATCACTATATCAGTTAATGAAGAATAGCTGAATACTGCCAGAGGTTCATTTGAAGTTTTAAATCTCATTTTATTGCCTTATGGAATTATGTAAAATCTTTTGAACATAACTCCACATTATTTTTAATTTCCTGATATTTTAAATACAATTAAAGATCGATCTCAAGTTCATCATTATCTGCTGCTGAAGAATTTTCAGTGGTGTCCTGTATAACATCTATGACATCATTTGCAACTGTCTCAATATCGCCCACTAAT
This sequence comes from uncultured Ignavibacteriaceae bacterium, assembly GCA_964595355.1. Lineage (GTDB taxonomy): Bacteria > Bacteroidota > Ignavibacteria > Ignavibacteriales > Ignavibacteriaceae > JAKAGZ01. The sequence continues at coordinate 3,087 of CAZQQD010000028.1, forward strand.
TTTTTTACCTTGCTTACAAAATGATTATAAAATGCAAGTGCCGGAATGCCAACGATCAGACCAAAAGCAGTTGTGATCAAAGCTTCCCAGATGCCACCAGCAAGATCACTTGGGTTTGCAGCACCGGCAAGATCCTGAATGGTCATAAATGCAGAGATCATTCCGGTAACAGTTCCTAAGAATCCAAGGAGAGGCGCAATACCTGCAATTGTAGCCAGAAAAGAAAGACCTTTTTCCAGTTTACTAATTTCCTGTGATCCCGCATTTTCAATTGCTTCTTTTACACGTTCATGCCCAAGCTTATACTTTTTTAAACCCTTACGAACAATATTTGCAACCGGCGATTTATCTTCAATACAATAACTAATTGCACCTGAAATATCCTTCCTTTTAATCAAGCCTCTTATTCTTACCATAAACGCCGGAATGTTCGTCTTTGACTTTCTTAAAACAATATACCTGTCAATAATAATAGCCAATCCTATAACTGAACAGAGCAGAATAGGCCACATAATATAGCCGCCTTTTAAAAATATTGAGAGTAGATTCATCTTATTCCTTTTCGCAAATTATAATTCATTATTGATTACTTAACAGAAAATCTTCTGCATCCCTCATTGATTTAAAATTTCTTATTTTTACTCTATACCAGGTTCCTCTTCCGGAAACATTTGCTTTTTCAATATAAGCGTCATAACCCCTCGCTTTGAACTTAGCCACTTGCTGTGCAGCTTTATATCTTTCTTTCCATGAAGAAACCTGAACAGTGTAACTATCTCCAACTTCGGTAATATTTTTATGTAGTTCCGTCATATCTACAGGTGGTGGAAGGTCTTCAAATGTGAATGAAGAAGCATCATTGCTCTTTGTCACTCCTTTTTTACTCTTATTCACTACTACATTTTTGCTTTTATTTTCCTTGACAGGTTTTTCGACAGTATCAGGATTCTTGTTTTGATCCGATTTTTTTATACCCGTCTGTTTTACCTCTTGAGTTTTTGCATCCTTAAAATTTCCCGGATTAATACTCCCCTCATCAGCTTTTGTCCCTGTTGACTCATCTTTATTATAAGGATAACTCACAGGCAGAGAATAATCTCTTTCAACAATGTTTGGGTGAACAACTTTTGATTGAGCTAATTGTTTTGATTCGGGTTTATCCGAAGCTACAAAAGCTTTATTTAGATAAAAATAAAGTGCCACTGCAATAGCGATAATTACAATCAAAGCGACTATGAATACAGGGAAGCTTCCTTCTTTGGAATAACGGGATTCTCTTTCTTCAATACGGGTAATAATTTTACTTTTTGTGGATGGCTTCCTTTTTTCATCCTTTTTGCCAAACCTTAGAGTTTCATTCCTAGCTTGTTCATCTGTTATGTCGGTAGGTTCTTCAATTATGGCTGAAATCGTATCTATTTCATTTTTATTTTTTTTTTCGTCTTCGCTATTTGATCCTTCCATATTTTCTTGATCCATATTAGAACCAGGTTCATTATCTTCAGTTGATATAGTATCTGATTCTCTTAAATATTTGTACACGGAAGGATCCTTCAAATCAGCCAAATCGTCTTTCTCAAAATATGATGAGAATGACCTAACACGTTCAAACCGTTCTCCGGTTTCCTCTTCATCAGTTAATGTATAGTTTCCTTCTTTATTTACAGTGTCCATATTGGTCCCAGATGAATCTACATGCGGCTCACTAATTTTTTCTTCTTCAGAATTATTTCCCTCTACATCGGAATCATCTTCATCGGCAATAGTAACCCCGAAGTTCCAATCGGTTCTTTCTTCTTCCGTTTCTTCCTCTTCATTAAACTGTTCTTCAATGATTGATACTTCTTCCTTATCGACATCAAGAATTGAATCTTCCACAATCTCCTTTGAAACATCTTCACCAAAATCCCACGCAATTTCTTTTTCAGTGGCATTTTCAGTTTCACTATCAGCATCCTTTGACTTGGCAGTAAGTTTACTGTCTGAAATACTCTTAGATGGAACTTCCCCCCAGTTAAATTCAAGCTGATGTGATTTTATTGAATCGGTATCAATGATAAGAACTTCACTGCCTTTGGTATACTCCCTCACTACTGCAATATCAGCAAGAAGCTTATCGACCCTGGTTTCTACTAATTTCCTTAGTTCCTGACTGGTTAAAGGAATAAAAAAATCTGAACTACTTATACCTACAACAGGAATTACAGGTTTACCGATACTCAAACTAAAATGGGAATCAAGAGGATTATAATCTTCGAACTTGAGCACTGGAACATTAAAAATGATTTCTTCTTTTACTTCTTCTTCGCGAAATTTAGCCGGATAATAGACCATTAACTCAACAAAAATAGAATCTTTTTCAGAATTTTCAGTTTCAGGAATGTTGGTTCTGATCTTTCCCTTTCTAAGCTGAAAGTAACCGAAGCCTTTAAGAAATACTGCTTCGCCAGGACTCAAGAGTTCCGAGGATTTTTTCAAAAATATTTCAAAAAAAACCTTGGCTTCTGAGTCAGGGACTCCTGCTCTTTTAGCAATTTTTCTTATTAATTCCGCTTTAGTCATTCTTTTAATTGATTATTTTACCATTTATAAGTGAAGCCCGCAAAAAAATCAAGAGGTGCTTCTTTATACCCGAACCAATTATAATTTTCTCGATCCAGCAAATTAGATAACTCTGCCTTCAATAAAAAATTCTTCCCAAATTTATACGCAAATTTAACACCTAAATCAATATAGGAATTCAATTTCTTCATATTAGCAATATCGGTATAACTTTCGGAAAAGTAATAGAGTTTTGGTTCAAAATAAAAACCAAAGCTGAAATTATAACCGTATGAGATAGTTGCTTTTATTTTAGGATTATAAGGGATCTGATTTGATGAATTGTCTTTTGTATCATTATATTCAGCAGTTGCATAGAAAACTCCAAACGGACCTTTATGGAAAAGTAGATTCACAAATGCAGAATAATTTTTTGCACCTGTAAAATTTACATCAAACATTCCCGATTGAGCAGAGTTTACAAAAAAAGGAAGATTATCAGCCTTAAAGTATTTTATGCCTGCATCAATTTCATAATACTTATAATACTCAAATTTGATAGCCGCATCAAATGCAGATGTTTTTTTAACAAAGGCATTAATAAATATCTGCGGATTAAAATATTTGTTTTGTTCCAGGAAATCTCCTTGCCCAAAAAATTCTGCTGAGGGATTATATTCTCCGTAAAGGGAAACAAAATCATTTAATTTTAATGTTGCAGAAGCGTAAGGAGCAGTATAATTTAAACTGCTCGCTTTTGAATAACTTATTCCCCCGGCAACTGTAAGCACATTTTGCAAGTTAAATTGTATATATGGACGTGCAAAAATATAATCGAAGTTACCTGAACTAATTACATTACTGGTTATGAATTGTCTTGTATAATTTATATTTCCTGCTAATTTGAAATAAGTAAAATTACCTTCAAGGTAACTGTCAATTCTTAACATGTTTTCTGAAAAATTTTCACTTCTCAGGGATGAATATTTATCCTTAACTCTTACATCAAAATTAAAATACCTCGCAACAAGATTGCTAATACCTGCGTAAAAATTACCACTATAAAAATCTCTCTTTGTCGACGGATTATTTGAAGCATAAAATCTATAAGAATTTAGACCATAATCACCGTGAAACTTTATTTGAGTACCTCGCAACGCAGCATCATTTGGAATATAAAAAGCAAGATTTAGTCCACCATTTAATTTATACCAATCACTATTATCAATAAAAGCCCTATGGTTTTCACCATTAATAACTGCTCCTATCAACCCGCTACCAAAAGGTTGTGTAAAAGAAAATCTTCCTGTAGGAGAAGTATATATCCCCGTTGCAATCGATAATCTTTTATTATACACATTCTGTGTATCAGACAAATCGAGTTGTTCTTTAATTGGATTGGGAATATCCGAAACCTCCAGGTTCTCAGGGGAATAAACAGGTTTAATAAACTCTTCAGAAACAGTTGAGATAAATCCAGGATCAAGTTTTTTTGATTTCTGAAGCGAGATCACATCTTTGCCTGTAATAACGAAATCCGGTAATTCTACATTCGGATTTTTCTTCTCATTATCCTGAGGTAAAATTAATATAGAAAAGAAAAGCACTGATATAATAATTAATAACCTTTTCATCTTAATTTCCTCAACTTAGATTGCGCCTCTTTACCAAATTTATCTCCTCTGTGTTTCGAAATTACAGTTCTGTACATTTCTTTAGCCTGTCGATTATCTTTAAGTTTTAAGTAACAATCACCGAGTCTTAAAAATGCTCTTGTCAACCATTCATCATAAGCCGAAAAAATTGTTCTGACCCTGACAAATGCGCTAATCGCATCAGTAATTTTATTCTGTTCAAATAAGGTTTCACCTAGATAATATTGTGCTTTTGCCCCTATATCATCCGTTCTTTTTGTTGCAAGTTCCTGGAAATATTGGGTTGCATTGTCGTATCTTTTAGCAGCCAGTTCAATTAATCCAAGCTCAAATTTTGCTTTTTGCGCAAAGATTGAATTAACATAATTCTGAACAATATCATCAAAAGTGGCATAGGCGCCACTAAGATCACCTTTATTAGAAAGCGTAACACCCTTCAGAAACATTATTTCCGGGAGACGTGGCGATTGTGATAACTTATCTATAGCATTGTTTAGAACATTCAAAGCTTCATCATAATTTTTTTTATTACTATAAATATTTCCCATTTCAATTACAGCTGCTGCAGCGGATTCACTTTTGGGATAGTTATTAAAGACACGATTAAAGTTAAAAATTGCCTCTTCATTTTGGTTCAAATTTTCTGCACTTTTTCCAATCCAATAATAAGCTTCAGGCAATTGACTGCTAGATGGAAACTTTGTTATAAAATCTTTATAGCTTGATTCTGCCTTATTGTATTCACGCAAGCCGTAATATATCTCTCCTTTTTTAAAGTAAATCTGATCAGCAAAATTTGATCCCGGATTCTGATTAACAAATTGATCTATCAATTGTACAGCTCTTTCGGGCTGATTCTTTGCGATGTAACTATATTGAATCCCATTTACTGCATCAAATACATGAGGTGAAGTAGGATAATCTGTCATAACTTTTTGATAACTGGCAATTGCAGAATCGTACTCAGCAAGATTGAAATATGCATCTCCAATAGAATAATAAATTATTGGGCCTAAGGAAGACGAAGGATATTGGTAAAGTACATTCCTGTAATTATCAATTGCTTCGTTGTAATTATTCTGCTGAAAATAAATCCATCCAACTATGTATAGTGATTTATCAGCATATTCCGATCCCGGAAATTTTCTTTGAAGATTTCGAAACTCGTTAATAGCTTCAGTCGTGTTTCCCGATTTATATAAAGTCTGAGCATATTGATAATATGTATTAGGATCACTTAAAGATGATTTGCCAAAATTAAAAAGATCTTTATATACAGCACTAGCAGAGGTAAAATTTTTGGTGCCGTAGTAGCTGTCAGCCAGCCTCAATTGCGCGTCAACAATTCTGGAATTGTTAGGATACTTTTTAATAAATTCAGAAAATTTCAACGCCGCATTTTCATAATCACCAAGATTATAATAACAATATGCTCTACCGTAAAGCGCCAAACTATAAAGTTCAGGATCAGAACTGGAAACAAGATTATATCTTTTCAAAGCATCAGTATACTGACCAAGATTAAAATAATTTTCACCTAAGAAAAAATTGACTTTATTGCTTTCAAAACTTTTATCTTCTTTGGAGAGTTTTAATAAATTGGAAATTGCATCGTCGTAGTTCTTTAAATAGAAGTTAGCTGTTCCCAAGCCAAGCAAAGCTCTTTTTTGCAGGTCTGGTGGTACGTTTTGTAATGCCAACCCTGATTTGAAATTCCTTATAGCTTCAGAATATTTTTTCTGTTCAATTTTAATTTCACCCATCAACGCAAAAGCTTTTGCTTTTATCGATTGATCAGGAGCTTCAAGTGCTGATTGCAGAAACTTTTCAGCCAGATCGTATTTTTTACCATTAAAATACACCACTCCGATCAGATATTGAACGCCATACTCAAGATCACTGTTTGGGTATTTCACCAAAAATTCTTTATAAATATTGAAGGCTTCGGCTTCCTGCCCTGCATATCTTTTAGATTCAGCTTTCCAGAAAAAAGATTTGACAGCAATGCTGTCATTACCCTCTGATAAAGAATTAAATATACCGTAAGCTTCATTATATTCTTTCTGCTGAAAATAGCACCAGGCTAAGTCATACTTAACTTCAGGCAAAAGACTGTTTGATGGAAAATCACTTATTATGGTTTTATAAGTTTTCTCTGCTTTAGCATAATTTCTAACCCTGTAATAAGAATTTCCCAATAGATAAAGGCTTTGAGCATACTGATTTTTGGGTAAAGTACTAACGAGTGGATTATTTAATTCCAGGATTGAAGACTGGTAATCTTTCAACTTAAAATACGCCATCCCTATTCTGATCTGGGCATCCGGTACAAGTTTACTTTCTCGGTGAAAAGATAAAAGCTGATCATAATATTTTACTGCATTTTTATAATCCCCCAAGTTCTCATAAACTCTTGCAAGTGTATAAATTGAATAGTCCACAAAACTATTATTTTTCGGGCTGTCAATTGCTTGTTTCAAAAATGAAACTGCTTCATCAAGACGATTTTCCTTTGAATAAGATTCCCCTATAAGATAAAGTGCAGATCCATCATATTCACTGCCCGGATATTCGTCCAGCAAAATAACTAAATAATACCGGCATTTAGAATAGGAGCTCTGATTATAAAATATTTGCGCAAGTTTATATAAAGCTTTGTCTCTGAACGAGGATGTTTTAAAATTGTTCACAAGAAATTCAAATCCATTTGAAGCTGCGCTCAATTCCCCTAAATGCAAAAGAGCATCTGATGAATAGTATTTAGCAGTTGCAAACAATTCATCAAAAGTAGAATGCTGATTAAAAAATTCTTCAAACTGATTTGACGCTTTAGCATAATCAGTAGAGTTATAAGCATCCATGGCAGAAGAATATATTTGTGCTGTGCTTTGTGCACTTGATATACCAGGAATAAAAAATAAAATTATTACTATCAGAAAGGACGTCTTTCTCATTTATATCATGCAACTAATTTTGATTATAGTATCGGCACACACCATTAAGAAATTAGATCTTAAAACTACGCGTAATCCAACTTACTTTAAAATAAGCCCTACAAGAAGAAACATCTAATAGCAATATAGGTTTTTAATCTTCATAAAATCAAGTCAATGAATAGAATGATATAGTTTACTTAAAGAAAAATGTTAAAGATATAAGAGCCCGATATTCCGTTTTCTATAAGCAAAAGTTTCTAATTTATTTTCAAAAACATAAATTACTTTTAGTTAAGAATACTATTCAATTACTGAAACGGAATCACCTGTTTTTGAAGTAAGAGTTGAAAACTCTCAACCCAAAATTTGTTACACCTTTTCCACCTATGATTTCTAAATTAATTATCAAAGCTCTGATTTTTTCACGAGAATTCTTTAAAATAAAAGCGCCGTTTATATGAGAATAAAGCTGGCTTTCATATTTCATCGAGCAAAGCATGGCTACTATTGACATCTCCCTTTCCTTTAACGACAATTCCTTTCTGCCCATAACTTTACCGTAGCCTTCGGCAATAAGCCATTCAGACAACTCGGGAGAAAATTCCTCCACATTTTTTATCAGTTTATTGAATTTACGTCCATAAATTTTTTTGCAATTTACTAAGCCAACATTTTTATGTGAATTTAAAGATTTAGTTGTTAGCTTAGAGAATGGGAAAAACTCAGAAGCAATTTTTAATGAAATTAATGCACAAGGAAAACCTGCAAACAGATAAGTTTGCAATAAGGTTTCATAAATTTTTTTAGAATTGATTTTATTTTCTTTTGCCATTAGCAAAAGTTCTTTTAATGTTTTTTCTTTTCTTAAGACAGCGGCAGCGCTGATTAACGGAAGAAGTAGAGGGATAAATTTTTTGTTATTCTTTTTGAGATCACGAAGGATTTTTTTATTCATCAAAATAAAAAATAAAGCCCCCTTTAAAAGGAGGCTTTAAAAGACCTGAATGATTACTTTAGAGCAGTTAATTCATACTCGGCTGTTTTTCTGTACGTAGCATCTTTTTTTGCCTGAGTAAACATTTCTTTTGCTTTTTCAAGATCTCCTTTAAATTTATAGGCTACACCCATATAATAATAAGGACCGCCTCTTGAAATTGTTTTTCTGTGCTTTAAAGCATTCTCAGCTGCTCCAATTGATTTATCATAATTACCAGTTTCACTGTAAATCTTGGCCAACGCAAGATAAGCGGCATCATAATCACTATTAGCTACAGCCTTCTGCAGATAACCAATAGCTTTCGTGCTGTTTCCATCATTCATTGCAATCGTACCTAATTTTGTATAAGCCAAAGCGATATTTGACTGAACCATTTTTTTCACGCTATTATTCTTAGTCATTTCTATCACTTTTTCAAAATTATTCGCTGCGTCTTCATATTTTCCTAGTGAAAAATAAACACCACCAAGAGCATTATATGCTGCATCGAAACTCGAATTTAATTTCAGACAATCTTCAAACGCATTTTTAGCATCATCATATTTATTTGCTTTTTTAAGAGCCATACCTTTCTGATAATAGGTCCTGTAATCTTTATCTATTGCGAGTGCTTTGTCATATTCCTGCACAGCCCCCATATAATTTCCTGCTTTTAATAACTTATTGCCTTCGTTGTAAAGTTTACCTGCTTCAGGCTTCATTTCCTGCGAAAAGGCTGTAGTAGCAACTAACAACAGTAGCAACAAAAAATAAGATAAACTTGATAATCTTCTCATCAGTATCTTCCTTTAATTTGTGGTTGGAAAACGTGCGGAAGACGGGACTTGAACCCGTACGCCAATTAAGGCACTACCCCCTCAAGATAGCGTGTATACCAATTTCACCACTTCCGCAAAAGTTGGGTGAAAAATACTTCCGCCGGCTTATAAAATCAACCCTATTTCTGCAAAATTTTACAACTTTTAGCAGCTTATGTTCCTTAAAAACCGGTCAATTTTCAATGGTTCCTTCTTGATTTGAATAGAATTTTACGCAGTTCTTCACGAAAGTGTTTTTCAAATACCAGTAGCTTGGAGATTTGTTCATAGGAAAGTATATTATTTAATGAATTAATAAAATTGGCTCTTTCTTTGGCTATTGCTTCACCATATGACAAATATTCATCTATCATTTTTTTCATTTCAGCCGAATTTTTATTCCCGTTATTTTTTACATAATCAGATATTTTATCTAATTGGACATCAGCATCAGACATTAGATCTTTTACTTTATTTTGATATTCACTTCTGCGGGCGAAGAATTTTAATGTTGTTTCTTCGTTCATCTGAAGGACATCAATTAATTTAATTTTTTCCAACTCTTCAATTTTGTCCCTTCCTTTCCAATTTCTTCCCTGACCTTTATCCTGGGCAAAAACCGGCAAAGTTATTGAAAATATTACCAGAATTGTAAATAATGTTTTCATTTAAATTCCTTCAAAAAATTTTCTTATTCTTTAGTTCTTTATAAATAACTGAAGCTTCCTCCTGATTTACAGATTGCAGTATTGTGTTATAATCAAGTCTGTCAATCATTTCTGCAGCTACAAGGTTTTTTTCATTTATATTTAACTCCTTGAAAATAATATCGTCAAGCAGTGAATCATAATCGGCTTCCACATCAACTTGCAAATTAGTGACAACAGGTTGCTCTGAATTTATATCCAAAAAGTTTGTTATCTCACTGGTAGAGTAATTATCAACAATATTATTTCCTTCCTCAACAATTTTTTCATTATTTGGAATAAATAAAAATATAATTATTACAGCTAAAACAGCAGTAGCAAATGAAAATACAGGATGATACTTTTTCCCCCTTCTCTGCCCAAGTTTACTTCTGAATTCGGGGATCAAATTTATAAAATAATCTTCTTCAACTTCCGGATTTTTAGTTTCATTAATGTTGGAAAAAAAGTTACGATATTTTACAAATTCTTCTTGTAAAGAAGGAGACTCGTTAATAGTTTCTTCGAATTCCTCCTTTTCTGAAGGATTCATTTCTCCCGCAAAATATTTGATTAATTTTTCATTCATCGTTCTTTACCATTTCCATTATTTTCTTCATTGCCTGAAAATAATTTGACTTCAATCCACCCACACTCTTTCCCGTCACCTCAGCAATTTCTTCATATGTCATTTGTTCGTAATTTTTTAGTATAAAAACTTCTCTTTGTTTGGGAGGTATTTTACTTAAATATTTTTCAATTCTTGCCAGTTTCTCTTTTACCTCGATATTCTTAATTATGTCTTCGTCTTTTCTTACAGAAATATTCGGATGATCCTCAAAAGAAAATACTTCTTTCAGTTTTCTTCTTTTTATAAAATTTAGACTTCTTGTAGAAGTTATTCTGTAAATCCAGGTATATAAAGAAGACTGAAATTTAAAGTCTTTCAATTTATTATACATCACTAAAAGAACTTCCTGCACAATCTCATCAGCATCAAGATGATTGCCCGTCATTCTCCTTGCATGCCAGTAGATTTTATGCTGATATTTCAGCACAATTTTATTGAATGCACTCTCATTACCATTGGTAAAATCCTTAACCAGCTCAAAATCATTACTTCTATCAGGCATTATACCTTATTTATGCGATAATTGGACAAAAACCGGGCTTAAAAGGTTTAAGCAAAATTACAAAGAAAATAACTTTAAACCATCGGAGAACATTTAATGTCAAAAAAAAAAGAACAGTGATTAAAAACTAAAAGGAGAAAGTAAAATGAGATCCAGAATAATTGCAGCAATGATTACGCTGATATTTGTAACTGTAGCCACTGTCGGTATTTATGCCCAGGCTCCAAAAGGTATGATGAACAAAAAGGGGCCGATGATGAAGGAAAAAATATTTGACAAGCTAAATCTTACCGATACACAGAAAGACCAGATTGCAAAATTGAAAACAGACTTCCAGACAAAGATGGTCGACCTGAAAGCAAACCTTCAAAAAGATAAAATTGCTCTGAAGGCCTTACGCAGTAAAGATGATGTAACCAGAAATGAAGTTATTACTGCTGTTGAAGCAGTTAATAAATCTAAAAATGCAATGGCATTAGCCTGGGCAAATCATATAATGGATATCAGAGATATGTTAACACCGGAACAAAGAAAGATAGCTAAGGAACATTTGTCAGGCATGTTTAACGGAATGGGAAGACATGGTATGATGGATCACTTTCGTTGGAATAGATGTAGGAATAAATAAGCCGGTGTAAAAAGCCCCGAGTTTTTCGGGGCTTTTTATTTAGTATCTGTTTCTTGATGTAAATGATCGTAAAATGTACAGGTGTTTTAGCTGCTAAAAAATTAATAGCCAATATAAATTAAAAAGATGCTCTTAGCATAAGTCGTCCTCCACAATCACCAAAGTGCAGGATTGATGGCCCTTCAGTACTAACAGATCCGTTCGTATCTGTAGTGGTATATGTAGAGTGTGGATAATACATTCCTCCAAGATTATATAGAGCGCCAAGAGATAATTTATTAGACTCAATAAAATTCCACCAAAAACCAAGGGAAAAACCAAATCCAAAAGCTGTACCGCTGTATTCGTCCCTGGTTTCGCTGCCTGGTGTTGGTATATCCGTTACGTTATGAGAATATCTCGCAACCGAGCCCCAGGTGGACCAGAAAGGATCAATTTTAGTGGAAGATTCTCTCCCCCTGAAATAGTAGTTATAAGCAAATCTTAATCCATATTCATTGAAAGTTTCTTCGTAGGAACCACCCCCGGTATAAGCTTGCTTATTATTATTTAACGAAATATCTCCACCAATAGTAAAACTTGAATGGTCAAATAATTTCTCAAAAGCAAAACCGGTTGATGTCAATGGTTTGTTATTTGTAGTAGTGGTGGTGGTTGATTGTTGTGGTAGTGAACTAACGTAATATTTTCCCAGAGTAAAATCCTTTTTCACGGAAAATATAATTCCCCAATCACAGGGATCATTATCCTGCGGGAAACAGCTTATGGTAAAAGCGAAAATAAGAATGCACCCGACTGATAAAAAAGTTTTCATACTATGCTCCTTTTGTTTGTTTTGGAAATTCCATTTTAAGGGTACGTTACCCTTATTAACAAAAGCCTTTGAATACCTTAAGTTATTTTATTTTTTATGGCACTTAAGAAATATTACGAGAATAGTAGGATTAAATTTCTTTTAGATATTTAACAATACAGAATTGCTTGAAATTTATTCTAAGCCCCGATACAGTGCTAAATAGATCGTTAAATAAGAGATAAAAAACCATATATTTTAAACAAAGGTAGGAGCAAATACGCTCAAAGGCGGATATTATCGACAAATGGTTTTGTATGTTTTGCAAGGTATAAAAGATTTACAATAGTAAATAATGAAGATTAGGCAAGAAGAATTTCTAGGTTATTGTATTGAGACTGGAATTCGTTAAACTATTTTTGGACAATTGACGATTCTGCATTTTGAATTTTTATTGGCATACTTATGCTGGCTGTTTGTTGATCACTGTTCTTTTTTGTTCTGTTACTTATAAGCACCGATGCAACTTGTTCCATCCAAAGCTTGCTAGTAAACCTTTGCATTTTTCTTAAATAATTTTTGCTGTATGCTCCGTAATATTGTCGTATTACCTTACTTAAAATATTTTTTTTCGTCAATCCGGGATTATTTTTCACGATATCATCTATCAACGTTCTCAATACATAAGCAGAGGCCATTACGTTTACATCGGGCATGTATAAATCTGATTTGGTTTCTGCTATATGGTTTGCTTTGAGACTGTCTCCCCAAAAACACCACATTATACCTCCAAGCCCAATTGCATTAGTGATAATCTCCTTACCTCTGACCATCACTCTAACCGTAGGATGTTTGACCCAGTACATATAATCTGATTCTACTTTGAAAATAGCATGCATCAAGATTATTGGAAGCTTGTATTTTTCTGAGGCTTTTTGCATAGAAATCTGAATAATGTTGCCAACTTTATTAGATAGGTAATCCAGGTCATTAATTTTATCTCTTACAATTGATAACTGATAACTTTTCGCACGAGCCTTAGATGCAATAATAACTTTTTCTTCTTTCTCGGGCCTGGTTTTTGGTAATATTTGGTCAACATGCGTCTCAGTAAAACCAAACATAGATATTATAACAGCCCACCTAAGAACCCTTATAATTTTATTCAAAGGTTTAACGTAATTATTATCCGACATTTTTGTTGGTTATTGTTTAAAGAGCTAAATGAATATATATAATAATTTTGTAGTTTATAATACTACTTTCGCTCGAAGTGTTAATGACCTCTCTTGAAGGCTTGTATTTTCTGTGAGTGGCGGATTAAAATTCCATAAAATACTGATAAAGCTTTTGGTAGCTGATAATTTACTGAATTTACTGAATTTACTTACTTACTAAAATAGATAAAACAGCAAATAAAAAATCCTGATCAAAAATCAGGATTTTATTTTTGAGGCGCCGGTTGGATTCGAACCAACGGAAAAAGGTTTTGCGAACCTCTTGCCTTAAACCACTTGGCTACAGCGCCATAATATAATTCTATTCCTTTTTCAGTATCTTAAATGCTATCACAGTTACTCACTTATTATGCCAACAATTAGATAAAAAACAGCCCAAATTTGTATGCTTGGATTCGTATAATATGAATCATTTTGAAAAAATGTAGGAAAGTAGGACAAGATTTCCATAAAAAACAAATTACCAACATCAAACACCAGAAGTGTAAATTAGAACACATTATGTTTCAAAATTATCAGAACACTTCAGACATAAGAGTAACAGAAATTAATTCTTATAAGAGAACCAATAAATGGTGAGAATTTATTTATTTCGGATTTGTCGGCCTCAAATCAATTTCACTAATTAGTGCACTTAAGGGCAACTTTAAAATGGCCATTACTGAATCTGCAACATCATCGGGCTTTAATATTTTATCATAATTCGGATGTCTGCCTGAACCACCAAAAAATTCCGTGGCAACAGAACCGGGGCAAATTGCCGCAACCCTTATGTTAAATTCTCTCAATTCCAGCATTAATGATCTCGTAAAACCAAGCACGGCGTGTTTGGATGCGGAATACATTGTGCCGCCAACAAAAGAATTTTTTCCGGCAAGCGAAGCAATATTAATTATTGAACCGCTTTTCCTTTCTATCATTTTATCAGCAACCGCTTTTGTAAAATTATATATGCCGTAAAGATTCACGTCAATCTGTTTTTTAAAATCTTCTAGAGTGGAATCAATCAACTTTTTAAAGATTCCCATACCTGCATTGTTAACCAGATGATCAACCTTTCCATATTTTTCAATTATTTTAGAAACTGAATCCATTACAAATTTTTTATCAGCGGCATCGCCTGAAAAATATTCACAATCGACACCTAATTTGTTAATTTCTAATTTCACATCTTTTAATGCATTAACATCTCTTCCGAAAATCATCACGTTACAATTTTCTTTTGCAAATTTTAATGCTATTGCTTTTCCTATTCCTCTGTTTCCACCAGTTACAATTGCTAATTCTCTTTCATTACTCATAAGTCTCCCTGGATAGGTTTAACATCAATATCTTCACTAACAACATTTCCTTCCTGAAGAAAAGACCAGACTATAAGCCGGGCAATTTCTTCACTTGTCATCATTCTTTCAGAATTTTCTTTTCTCACATCCTGCGACCACATAGGAGTTTCAGTTGCGCCTGGATGAATATTAATCACCCTGACATTATGTTTCCTTACCTCTTCTCTCAAAACATTTGTATATCCGAGCAGTCCGGTTTTGGAAGCAGTGTATGCACTGCTCTCTGTAAATATTTTTTTTGCTGCACTCGATATAATATTAATTATCGTCCCCCCACCGTCTTTTATCATATGAGGTAGAACATATTTAATTGAATAAATCGAGCCTAAAAGATTTGTGTTTATAATATCATTTATTTCCTGGATTGAATTGTCTTCGGCTTTTTTGAAAGATGTTACACCTGCATTGTTTACCAAGCAGTTTATTTTATGTTTCGAAATGATTTTTTTAACAACCTGATCAACGTTAGCAGAAGAAGCTATATTACAGGGGTGAATCTCTATTACAAGTTTTTCTTTTGATAATTCTTTTTTCAGCCGTTCAAGTTCAGTAGTTCTTCTAGCTGAAACAAACACATTACACCCTACTTCAGCAAATTCTTTTGCAGCGGCTCTGCCAATGCCTGAACTTGCACCTGTTATCCATATTCCCGCTCTCTTTTCTTTTGTCATAAATTCTTTTGTGCTATCAAATTCATTAATTCTGCCCTTGTCCTGGCATCTTCTTTAAAAATTCCATGGACTGCACTAGCTGTCGCAGAAGAATTCTGTTTTTCAACTCCTCTCATCATCATACACATATGGTAAGCTTCCGACACTACAGCCACACCCTGAGGTTCAAGATATTTATTAATTGTATCAGCAATTTCCTGTGTCATCCTTTCCTGAACCTGCAGTCTCCTGGAAAAGACTTCAACTATTCTTGGGATTTTACTTAAGCCGACAATTTTTCCCCCAGGAATGTAAGCTATATGAACCTTGCCGTAAAAGGGTAAAATGTGATGTTCACACAAGCTGTAAAAATCAATGTTTTTTACAAGAACCATTTCATCATATTTTTCATTAAATACAGCTCCGTTTAATACTTCGGAAATATCTTTTCTATAACCGCTTGTAAGAAAATCGTATGACTTTGCAACACGGTGAGGAGTTTTTAATAATCCTTCCCTTTTGGGATCTTCTCCAATCTCTTTTAAAAGATCGGTAACTAAATTTTCCACTTTTTCTTTGTTCAAGTTTTATTCTCCTCTATATTCAAAATAATTATTTTCTGTTTCATAAAGTTTAATTGAATATAATTTCCCGGATGGAATTCTTTTTTCCAATTGTTTCCAGATCTGAATGGTAATATTTTCCGCAGAAGGTTGAATGTCTTTCATAAAGTCTACTTCAAGATTCAAATTTTTATGATCCACCTTTTCAATGACATGTTCCTGCATTATCTCTTTTAAATGTTTTAAGTCAACGACATAACCTGTTTCAGGATTAATTTCTCCTGCAACAACTACTTCCAACGTGTAATTGTGTCCGTGCCAGTGTGGATTACTGCAACTCCCAAAAATTTTTAAATTCTCTTCATCAGATAAATTCGGATTAAACACACGGTGAGCAGCATTAAATGTGGCGCGCCTGGTTACATAAATCATATTTGATCCTTTTGATTATCAACTATTCAAAACTTTAAGCACTTCTTTGTCATGATCAGGAACTTTCACTTTTGGAAATATCTTTTTGATTTTTCCATTTTCATCAATAATAAAAGTTGTTCTTTCAATTCCCATATATTTTCTGCCATACATACTTTTTTCTTTCCATACCCCATATTTTTCAATCATCTTTTTACTTTCATCACTAAGCAATGTAAAGGGTAAATTATATTTATCAGCAAATTTCTTGTGTGATTCGACAGAGTCTGCACTCACACCTAAAATTTCTGCATTAAGCTTACCAAACTTAGGAAACCCATCCCGAAAGCTACAAGCTTCTTTAGTACATCCGCTTGTATCATCTTTCGGATAGAAATACAGAACAACCTTTTTCCCTTTATAATCACCCAATGAAACTGTTTTTCCATCCTGATTTTTTAATTTAAATGCCGGAGCCTTATTCCCTTCTTTGAGCATATTCATTCTCCTGATATTAAATACAAACCTTCAAGGCCATCTAAAGACCCTGAAGGTTACTATGCAATTGAATTGTCAAAAATAATAACAATAAATATGAACTAATTATTTAAATTATTAAACAAAAATCTATTTTTATTTTAGTGCATTTTTTATGGCTTCGAAATTGGGTAATTCTCCCGGACTCGGCATAACTTCTGCATATTTCACTTTGCCATCTTTATCAATAACAAATGCCGACCTCTTTGCGATTCCTTTATAATCCAGACTTCCGGCACCGAACGCATCATCAACTACGCCGTATTTATTTATAACTTCTTTATTAAAATCACTTAAAAGTGGAAAGTTATAATTATTTTTTTCTTCAAATAATTTTAAAGCAAACACAGTGTCCACGCTTACCCCTAAAACCTGCGCATTAAGGCCTTCATATTCTTTTAATTCATCCCTGAAACTGCACATCTCATTTGTACAAACACCACTTCCTGCAGCCGGGAAAAATAATAAAACTACATTTTTTCCTTTAAAATCATCAAGACTTACTTTTTCCTTATTTTGGTTTGGCAAAGTAAACTTAGGCGCCTCGTCTCCTACTTTTATAGACATATTAACTCCATTATTTAATTTTGATACGAAATTTAATTGGCTTACATGAAATAAAATTAGTTATTTAAGGAAGGATATTCAAGACAGAAAGAAACCAAAAAGAGAGAATAACAGTATAAATTATTTAAAGATATAAAATATCTTACAACTTACCCTAACAAGCCCAGTTTCTTCGTCCATTTCGTAAAACCCTTTTTCAACTGCTCGAACGAATCAATGGCAAACAGGATGGGTTGTAAATGCCAAACATCATACTCCTGCAAAACCATTTTTTCTGGATCAAAATCTCTGACTTCAACTTCATCAGAAAGAGCATGCTGCACTTCGCCTTTTGAGGAAAGTATTCCGGCTCCATAGATTCTCATCCCTTCCGGCTGACGAATTAATCCGAATTCAACAGTGAACCAATGAAAAGTCTCAAGATATTTTCTGTTCATTCCTTCTGCTTTTAACGCAGCCTCGCCAAATTGCTGATAAAAATCAGCAAAATCTGTATCAGTTAACAAGGGCATATGGCCGAACATGTCATGAAAGCAATCGGGAGCAGGTGTGTAATCAAGTTCTTCTTTACCGCGAATGTAATCTGTCGATGGAAAAACTCTTCTACGAAGTAAACCAAAGAAGTCATTTACATCGATTAAACCCGGAACACGTGCAACTTTCCAGCCTGTAGTTTTATTGAACACATGACTTAAATCTTTTAAAGCAGGAATTTTATCTCTTGTAAAATTTAATTTATCAACTCCATTCATGTACTCATTACATGCTCTACCTGGCAAAAATTTCATCTGCCTGTCAAAAAGGTACTTCCATGATTCATGATCAGACTGAGGATAATCAGGATATTTTATTTCATCATGTTCAGGAACAGGTCCCTGTAATTTTTGAGGAATACATCGCGGATCAATTCCTTCCTGAGCTGCTTTTTCGTAAGCAGATAGTACTGGTTCATCTTTTTTCTGTTCTTTCATGATTGCTCCATTAATTGAGAAGCACTTCGGACAAATATTTATCTAATGAGAACTTAAAAATATGATTTGTGAAATTCAACGGTAATAAACCATCAAATTATATTTATTTCTTCTTCTAATATAATTCCGAATCTATCTTTTACCGAAGATTTAATATCATTAGCCAGCGAAAGGATTTCAGAACCCGTTGCATTTCCATAATTTACAAGAACCAGCGCCTGCCGTGAATGTGAGCCTGTATTACCTATTTTTTTACCTTTCCATCCACATTTATCAATTAACCAAGCTGCAGGAACTTTTATTTTATTAACATCAGTCTTGTAGCCGGGGATTCCTGGAAATTCCTTTTTAAGATCAGAAAATATTTTCTCATCAACTTCAGGATTCTTAAAAAAACTTCCTGCATTTCCAATTTGTGCCGGATTAGGAAGTTTGCTTTGTCTGATTTTACAGATCACATCACTCACATTTTTAATAGTAATCTTATTAAGATTTAATTTTTCAATCTCATCTTTAACCGTACCATAATCTAGTTTTAATACTGGGTTCTTATTTAATCTCAAAACAACAGAGGTAATTACAAATTTATTTTTTAATTCGTTTTTAAATATGCTGTCACGATATCCAAACCTGCATTGTTCAGTTGTAAATGTTTTTGTTTCGTCAGTTTCGACAAATATTCCTTCAAGATTTTCAAAGACATCTTTGATTTCCTGACCATAGGCACCTATATTTTGCATTGGAGCTGCTCCAACGGTCCCCGGAATAAGAGAAAGGTTTTCAATTCCTCCTAAATTTTTCTCTATACAAAACAAAACGAGGTCGTGCCAGATTTCTCCTGCTCCCGCTTTTATCAAAACAAAATCTTCATCTTGCCAGATTATTTCAATCCCGGGAATAGAATTTTTAATTACAAGCCCTGGAAAATCTTGTGTAAAAAGTATATTGCTGCCACCACCCAGAATAAATTTAGGGATTTGTTTAAAGTTTTCATCTGTTAAGATTAATTCTAGTTGCTCCTTGCTTTTTACTTCCGAAAATAACTGAGCTTTGATATCAATTCCAAAAGTATTAAGCTTTTTGAGCGAATAGTTTTTTTGAATGTTCATCTTTTAAGGGAATTTATTTGATCAGAAAAGATACAGATTTCTTTTCATTAATCAGAAATCATTTTTCTTTTTGTAATACAATTAATTATCTTGTGACAAAGCCTAACTATAATTTAACTTTTTAACAATTCGATTTGAAATTAGAATTAAATTATCACCAATCAGGAGTTATTCCTTACCGTAAAAATGGTAAAAAGAAATTAGAGATACTCTTGATCACTTCGGTGAAAAAACAAAAATGGATCATTCCAAAGGGATATGTTGAATTTAATCTATCCGCATTTGAATCTGCAAAGAAAGAAGCTCTGGAAGAAGCAGGTGTAGTAGGCACCAACGAAACCGTTGAATTGGGAGAATTTGTAGTTCAGAAATCATTCGGTAAATGCTTAATTAAAATATTTTCGATGGAGGTTATAAAAGAGCTTGACAATTATCCCGAGAAAGCAAAAAGGAAGAGGAAGTGGTTTGATGTAAATGATGCTGTAAAGAAAGTTAATTTAAAAGAAGTTTCCCAGATGATTGCTTTACTTAATAATAAATTAAAATAATAGTCGGTTTATATCTGCTAGATTAGTTAAATAAGTGTTCTATTTCTCTGTTTTTGTTAGCACACTTTCAACTGCTCGTTTACTAGTTCCATAATCATATCCTCTTGATGAGAGAAAAGCATATAATTTCTGCCTTAGCTTCATTTCTTCAAGGTTTCTCTTTTGCAATCTCTTACATTTTTTCTCGGCCAGCTCTACAGCATTGTCTAAATCGTCTCCTTCAGGAAATTTTTCATTCAATACTTCAGATATAATTTCCGCATCGACACCTCTTTTAATCAGTTCGCCTTTAATTTTATTTTTGCCCCAAAGTTTTAACCTGATGTTTTCATCTGCAAACAATCGGGAAAATTCCAGGTCATCAAGATATTTATTCGCTGAAAGATCTTTAATAATTTCTTCAATCAGATCATTATCATATTTCTTCTGACGAAGTTTCGTACGCAATTCAAAAATAGAATGATATCTTCTGCCTATATAAGAAAACGCTCTATGTTTAATATGATATTTCTGATTTTCCCTGACCAAACGCTGGAAATGATCTGTAGGAATTTCATCATCCTTCCTGAGACCATTTTTCATAAACACTTCATAGGTTAAGAAAAGTTTTTCGTCATTATCCAAATAAACGATTACATTGTTTTCGTCTTTCTTAACTATCCGTGTTATTTTCATTACTGTTTTTTATTTAGAACTCTTTTTCCCTTTAGATTTTTCTTCCGGAACCTCCTTCGCTTCAGATTTATCAGGAGTATTTATACCAACCTTGGTTTTCACTTCTTTTTCAAGTTTCTTATAAAGTTCAGGATCTTCAAGTAGCTTTTGTCTGAACTGTTCTCTTCCCTGGTATCTATCATCTCCAAAAGTAAACCAAGCACCACTCTTCTTAACTATGTTCAGATTAGTAGCAAAATCAAGCAGGTCGCCTGATTTACTGATTCCTTCATTATAAAGAATATCAAACTCAACTTCTTTAAAAGGCGGAGCAACTTTACTCTTTACTATCTTTACTCTTGTTCTATTACCAATTACATCGGTTCCGTTTTTAATTGCAGCAATCCTTCTGATATCCATTCTGAGAGAAGCATAAAATTTCAAAGCATTACCGCCTGTTGTAGTTTCAGGATTCCCAAACATTATTCCAATTTTCTGACGAAGCTGGTTTATAAAAATAACAGATGTCTTCGATTTTGAAATTGCACCTGTGAGTTTTCGTAATGCTTGCGACATTAGTCTTGCCTGAACTGCCATTGTAGCGTCACCCATTTCTCCTTCAATTTCAGAGCGGGGAACAAGTGCCGCCACTGAATCAATTACAATAATATCGAGAGCATTGCTCCTTACAAGGGTATCGGTTATTTCAAGAGCCTGCTCGCCGAAGTCCGGTTGTGAGATTAAAAGATTTGCTGTGTCAACTCCCAGTTTTTTTGCATAATTAACGTCGAGCGCATGCTCTGCATCGATAAAAGCAGCAAGTCCGCCTGCTTTTTGAGCCTCTGCAATTATGTGAAGACAAAGTGTCGTTTTACCGCTCGATTCCGGACCATACACTTCAGTAACCCTGCCTCTGGGCACCCCACCTATCCCCAGAGCATAATCGAGAGATAATGCCCCTGTCGAGATTGACTCTACTGAAACAATCACTCCGTCACCTAATTTCATTATGGAGCCTTTCCCGTAGGTCTTTTCAATGCTGGCAATTGCATCGTCAATTATTTTCAACTTTTGTTCTTTATCTGCGGCCATTATTCCTCCAATCATTTTAATTTATATTTTTTAATTTCTTCATAAACCGAGCCTAGGGGTAATAATTCACTTTTCATCAGTGAGATTTCTCCAGCCCGGAATTTAATTTTCGGAACTTCAAAATTCTTAAATTTCTCGATAAAACGTTCCCCGATATTTCCCCGGATTCTTAAAATAGTAATGTGGGAAGTAAATTTTTTCTTTTCCCTCGAAATTAAAAATTTTTCAAGACGGGAATTTAACTCTTCCACAAGATTAAAAATAATTTTATCAGTATGCAAACCCAACCATAAAATTTTCGGCCTATTCCGTGAAAAGAAAAACCCAAAGTGCGTTGTTTCACAATATATAACACTATAATTTTTTATAAAATTTAATTCTTCCGATATTGATTTTTCAAGGCTTTTATCTACATCACCGATGAATTTTAATGTTAAATGTAGTTTTTCTTTTGGTTCCCACTTCAGTCTATTTTCTTTTAGATCAACCTCCAATCTCAAAGCATTTATTTTATCCCTTATTTCTTTAGGAAGATTAAGAGAAACAAAAAGCCTATGCATCTAATGATATTCCAAGTAAATATTTTCTTATCATATCCAGCGCCGCCTGGATTGTTTTTTGTTTATTGATAATCCTGTCATCGCCGAATGTAAATTCCTTCGCCGTACAAACTTTGTCATCGCAAAGTCCTATGTAAACCAGTCCTACCGGCTTATCCGTTGTTGCACCCGTTGGTCCCATAATTCCTGTTATCGAAACACCCAAGTCGGTCCCGCTAATTGATTTAACACCCTCGGCCATTTGCCTTGCTACCTCAAGGCTTACTGCTCCGTACTCAGCAATTGTATCTTCAAGAACCTTTAAAATTTCAACTTTTGAAGCATTGCTATACGATACTATTCCTCTCTCAAAATAAGCACTTGCGCCGCTTACATTCGTAAGTTCATTTGCTAATCCCCCACCTGTACACGACTCTGCAAGTGAAATGGTTAACCCCCTTTCTTTTAATAATCTAGCTACAACTTCTTCAAGTGACTCATCTTCTCTGCTATAGATGAATCTCCCAACTTTACTCCTTATTCGTTGCTCAACTTCGGTTATTTTATTTTTAGCTTCATCTTCAGTTTTTTCCTTTGCCGTGATCCTCAACTTTACACCGTATTGACTTGGTAAAAATGCCAGCTTTGCTCCGTCAAGTAATTCTTCGAGGTTGCCCAGCTTTTCAAACAAAGTAGATTCAGGAATTCCGGTGGTTTGGAGGGTCTTTCTTAGCGAAATTTCTTTGGGATTCTGCAATTTTTCTTTTAATGATGAAAGTACAAAATTCTCCATCATTTCCTGCATTTCAATAGGAACGCCGGGCATAACTACAAAAATTTTATTCTTCTTTTCAATCCAGAATCCCGGAGCAGTACCGTGCGAATTCCTGATTACTTTTGCAATTTTAGGTACCAAGGCCTGCCCCTCATTAATTTTTGTTACTTCCCTCCCTTTTTTTGCAAACATTGTCTTTATATCCTCGAGTACTTCATTATTACGCATCAGTTCTGTATTAAAAAACTTCACAACACACTGTCGGGTAATGTCGTCATGAGTTGGTCCTAAACCTCCTGTAGCTATCACAAGATCATTATTTTCCCAGCACTGTTTGAATTCTTTTAATATCTCTTCTTCCACATCTGATACTACAGAGCTTTTCTTTACATAAACCTGAATATCGACAAGTTTACTCCCGATATAAGCCGCATTTGTATTTAAGGTCTGTCCTATTAGTATTTCATCTCCGATAGTTATTATATGAGCATTCATAAATTTTTCTGTTTGTGAATAAATTAGAACTTAAAAATACGCAAAAGAATCTGCAAAATAATTAAAGCATATATAGCTGCAACTATATCGTCTATCATAATTCCCAATCCACCATTAAGTTTCTCAAGATTTCTTGATGGAAATGGTTTTATTATGTCAAGCGCACGCCAAACTATAAAAGCAAGAATTGAGATAACCAACTTCTTCGGCAAAAACAAAAGTGAAATCCACATACCGACCATTTCATCAATTGTACATTGACGCGGGTCCTTTCCATATTCCTTTTCAAATTTATTACCTATATAAATTCCAAAGAAAATAAAAATAACTATAGCCGGAAATAATACAACCGGTTCTTCGAAACCGGGAATATAATATATAAGCAATGCCGCAAGGCTCCCAAATGTACCCGGAGCAAATGGTATATAGCCCGTATAAAATCCTGAACCTAAAGTTTTTTCAAAAATATTAATCTTCACGATTGAAAAGCCCCGCTATGAGATGCCTGTTCTTATACAGGTACGTAAAACCTGAATGAAAAGTTATAGCTGTTATAAACAGCATGAAAAAATAAATAAAATTGCTGTCAAGAAGCACATCAAATATTTCTTTATTTGCAGGAAATATCTGAGGAGACAATTTTCCTACATACATAATCAACAAATAGTACAGAAAAGTTAATTGCAAAAATGTTTTCCATTTTGCGTAATAACTTGTTGGAAAAGCCTTCCCTTTATAATCTGCGTAAGCTCGAAGAATTGTTATAGTAAAATCCCGAACAAGAATAACAATAACCATCCATAGAGGAACCAATTTAAGTGCAGCAATACCTAAAAAAGCTGAAGAGGTAAGTATTTTATCAGCAAGAGGATCCCAAAATTTCCCCCAACTTGTTATATAGTTAAATTTTCTCGCCAGCCAACCGTCGTACCAATCAGTTAATGCAGCAATAATGAAAATCCCCAAGGAAATCTGCTTGAGCAAAGGATTATCAGAAAGGAATAAAACCAGAAAAACCGGCGTTAGTATAATCCTCAATATTGTTAGTTGATTTGGGAGAACCATAAATTAGTAATTAGACTTTGATAGTTATTCAAACATTCACCAATTAGAGCTAATCTCTAAATCTAGAATTTTAAATTACTAATTTTTTGAACCTAAATTCTTGAGAAATGGAAATTCATAGATACCTGTGTTATGCCCATCGCTCCATGTTAGCTGAATAGCATAACTCCCAATTTGTTGAATATTTGCAATTTTTAACTGATTTTCATTGAAAATGGGAATATAATCTTTACCTTGTCTCTCTCTAAAGGTCAGACAGGTAGCGCAAGGACAAAACTCTCTTAGTTTTTTAACATTGATTTCTGATAGAGTTCCATCATCCCATTCAATAAAAATATCTTTGCCCTTTCTAACTTTTATCGTAACCGGCTGCATCAGATAATTCTTTCACCGGTAAGTTTATAAAGCACTTCAAGATATTTTTCACTCGTTTTCTGAATAATTTCTTCAGGAAGTATTGGCGGAGGTGGCTGCTTATTGAAATTAATTGAAAGAAGATAATTCCTCACAAATTGTTTATCATAACTTTGTTGAGTTTCCCCAACTTTGTAAAAACTCTCAGGCCAGAAACGGGAGGAATCTGGTGTTAGGAGCTCGTCAATCAGAATCACTTCATCTTCAATCAGACCGAATTCCATTTTTGTATCTGCAATAATTATCCCTTTTTTAAGGGCTAAATTTGATGCAGTATTGTAAACATCCAAAGCAGCTTTTTTAACTTCCTTTAGTGTTTCTTTATCAATTATTTTTTCAGCTTCGTCAATTGAAATATTTTCATCGTGTTCACCGATCTCTGCTTTTGTCGAAGGTGTAAATAACGGCTCAGGTAATTTTTCTGATTCTCTTAAACCATCCGGCAAATCTATTCCTGATATCTCTCCAGTCTTTTTATAATCATTCCATCCTGATCCCGAGATATAACCCCTCACAATACATTCAATCGGGATTACTCTTGCCTTATTGACGATCATCGATCTTCCCTGAAGTTGTTCTCTGTACTTTTGACAAACTTTAGGATATTCATCAATAATAGTAGTTACAACGTGGTTTCTGACAATATTCTTTGTTTCGTTGAACCAGAACTCGGAAATTTTGGTTAGCACTTTTCCCTTGTTCGGAATTCCCTGAGACATTATAACATCAAACGCAGAAAGCCGGTCGGTTGAAACTATCAGAAAGTATTCACCAATTTCATAGACATCCCTGACTTTTCCCCGTTTTACAAGTTTTATATCGTGGAAATT
>CAZQQD010000029.1:0-28721 GCA_964595355.1 uncultured Ignavibacteriaceae bacterium
AGAGACTGGCTCTCACGATTGGTAAATTGTTTTGTTATCCTCACTTACAACCTCACTCTTGTTATTGTTCTGTAAGTTTAACTTTCGGCTTGTTCTGTTCTTTTAGAATCAAGCCTAATTGACAAATTTAATGTATCAACAATTCCAACGATTGAAGCATCAACAGGAGCCATATCAACAGGAAGTGGTATAACGGCTTCAGATGCAGTTATATAAAAAACAGTCTCTCCTACTCCCGCACCTATAGTATCTACAGCAACTATCGGTTCCCCAAGTTCTTGATATTCTGCATTAATAGGCTGTACAAAAAGTAATTTGAAACTTTTTAAAGCTTCGTACTTTTGAGTAGCCCAAATATTACCTATAACTTTACCAAGAAACACTAATTTTCCTTTTCAAGATTAAAAAATAAACAAAAATCATCTGGATTTATGTTCTTCCAAATATTCTTTTAAGGAGATATCCAGCTTATCAACTATTGCCATTATTACAGCATCAACTGGTTTGTCCTTTGTAAAATTTGTTTGTCTGGATGAACTACCTGTCGCAACCAAAACAACTTCTCCTTTACCAGCACCTACACTGTCTACAGCAACAACAAAATTTTCCTTTTCATTATAATCCAGGTCAAGTTGTCTGACGATCAGAAATTTTGCTCCAACCAGGTTTTCATCCTTTTTCGTTGACCAAACAGTTCCTATAACTTTGCCTAAAAACAATATTACCTCTACCTTTTAAGGTTACTTGCCACTACCATATGCGATCTAGTCTGCTATAACTAATATACTCTGACAAAATAAAAAATACAATCTGCTTTAAATAAAAATATTCAATAGGCATAAAGACTTTGAGCGATATTCGAAAGAAAACTTTTAAATGAACTTTCTATTTATTGGTTAAAAAATCAGTTCCTTTTAGAGAATTTTGAACATTAAAAAATTTAGCTGCAGTTTTTCCAATATCTGAAAATGTCTTTCTGACTCCCAGATCAACCCCTGGTTTACCTTTTTGATAGAATAATAGTGGTGTATACTCTCTGCTATGATCTGTGCTTGGAGTAGTTGGATCATTGCCGTGATCGGCTGTAATTACAAGTGCATCTGTTTCATCCAATGAATCCAGGAATAAGGGTAAAAAATTATCAAATTCTTTTAATGCCTCTGCAAATCCATAAGGATCATTTCTATGTCCAAAATAAACATCAAAATCTACCAGGTTCGCAAACATAAAACTATTTTTAACTTTTGATAAATATTCCAAGAGTTTAGCACAACCTTCCTTATTTGATTTAGTTTTTTCTTTGAATTTTATTCCTCTGTAATTAAAAAGGTCATTTACTTTTCCAATTGCCACTGTAGTGATTCCTTGTTTATATAAAAGATCAAGAATTGTATCAGAGGGAGGATCAAGCGAAAAATCTTTCCGGTTAGTCGTCCGTGTATAATTACCTGAATTGCCAACAAAAGGTCTGGCAATAACTCTACCTACCAAAAGAGGCTGGGTTAAAACTTTGTCCCTAGTTACCTGACAGATTTCGTATAATTTATCAATAGAAATTACTTCTTCGTGGGCGGCAATCTGAAAAACTGAATCAGCGGATGTGTAAACAATTGGAAATCCTGTTTTAAGATGCTCGTCTCCTAATTCTTTTATGATTTCGGTCCCGGAAGCAGGTTTGTTTCCAAGAACACCTTTGCATCCTGTTAATTTTATGAATTTATTAATTATATCTTCAGAAAAGCCATCAGGGAAATATGAAAAATCAGTATCTACAAATAATCCTGATATTTCCCAATGCCCCGTTGTAGAATCTTTCCCTTTAGAAATTTCCGCCAGCATACCAAACGAGGCCTTAGAATCTTTAGTAGTCGTAATTCCTTTTATTTCCCTAATATTTCCAAGTCCAAGTCTTTCAAGGTTTGGTAAATTCAAGCCACCCACAACCTCAGCAATATTACAAAGAGTGTTGCTTCCCGCATCTCCATATTTATCAGCATCAGGCAGCTCGCCTATACCAACGCCGTCAAGAACAATAATAAAAAAGTTATGCATAAGTTAAGTAAGGATTATTAATTTACATTTCGGACGCGATTACCGCCCATCTGTGTAGCTTTTTGAAGAGCAAGATCTGCATTATAAATTATTTCTTCAACATCTGATTTAGTGGAAGCAGCAGCGACACCTACCGAAATTGTATATGTTGTTTGTTTAGAAACAACATCTATTGGCTTCCTTGCAATTTTTACACGTAGTTTTTCAGCCCATAAAAAGACATCTTTTGTTGTAGCATTAAAAAAATAAACCCCCAAAACTCTTTCACCTATTCTTCCCAAAAGATTTAGAGAAGTTATTTCTTCTCTAATCGTTTCTGTCACAACTGAAAGTACTTTCGGGAAAGGATTCCCTTCAAATAATGATTCCTGCTCGAGGAAGTCATCGATTCTGATCAATGCCAGAGCACCAGGAACCTTTGCCTGTTCGCTTTTATACAAATCGGCTGCGACTCTTTCTTTAAAGGTTTCAGCATTTAATATTCTTGTTTCAACATCAATTGCTAATAAACTTTTTAAAAGCTGTTGTGTTGAATATGAATAAACAATATAGC
Source organism: uncultured Ignavibacteriaceae bacterium (assembly GCA_964595355.1). Taxonomy (GTDB): domain Bacteria; phylum Bacteroidota; class Ignavibacteria; order Ignavibacteriales; family Ignavibacteriaceae; genus JAKAGZ01. Next base: position 2,606 of record CAZQQD010000029.1, read on the forward strand.
CTATAATATTCATTGAATTTTTTAAAAAATGAACATCCGAATTTGTATAAATATTCTTCTTAAGGCTTTCAAAGCATAACACCCCATAATTCTGAGAATTATAAATTATCGGAATAGCAAGAAATGAACCATCAAAAGATATATCTTCTGATTTGGTATATCTTTTATATTTTGAAGTAGATGTATCATCAATTTTTACAGGCATTCCGGTTGCTATTGATTTCCCTACAAGGGTACCATTGATTTCTATATCCACACCTTCCCCAATATATTTCAGAGAAGTTTTATTCACTACCTTTATTGCCTGAAACTTTTTTTCTATAGGTTTAAAATAAACGAAAGCACAAGCTTCCCAACTCAATAAATATTCAAGAGATTGCTGTAATCCGCTGATAAGATCCCCTTCAGTCGCAATTTCATCATCAGGACTGATAAAACTCAGTAATCCATCTAATCGCTGCTGAGAGATAGTATCAGAATGCTTCTCTTCAAATATTGATATTATCATTGTAATCACTCTAACGAATCTGCCCAGAGCATATATGGTTTCAATTCCGAAAGCATCTTCAACTTTTGCATCTATAGCAATAATAGCAACCAATGATTTATCATAGAATAATGGAACGCCAACAAAACTCCTGATGCCCTGTGGAGAATCATAATACCTGATTACATCAGCTTCAGCTGTAGGGGGGACATCACTTAGAAGTTCGGGTTCCCCCCTTTCAACTATCTTGCTAAGAATATCGTCTTCAACATCGAGTTTTCTTATTGCTAAATCCCGCGAGTTTGAAATAAATCTTTCAATAGATAATTTGTCTTTTGATTTATTGTACCAGAAAAAAATTGCAGTGTGCGCAGCATAAGCTTCTTTAATCACCGTTAAAATTTTCTCAAGAACAAATGAAAACTGCCCATCGTGTCCAAAGTCGGTAGGGATTTTTTCATTAGCAATTTCTTCAAATCTCTCTTTGAGATCTGATGGTTTCACGGTAGTCTTCGAAGTTCTGTATTCCGGAGTATAATTAGATTCTGTAATTACCTCTACTTTTTTATTTCCAGAAACTATTTGGAACGATTCATTTGAATCAGAATCCAGGGTTGAATTGTAGTCTGAATCTTCAGGAGAGATTTCATCGTCAGGTGTGTATGAAATGAAATCACCGCGATTAAATCTTAGAGAATCCCGTAAAAAAATTATAAAAGCAACATAAATAACGATAAGAAGTATTGTTATAATTCTAATTATGAGGTCGTCAGTAATAAAGAGTATTGCAGCAAGAATAGGAACCAGCAGGAATATTAGAACCCTTTTTTTCTGTCTTTGATCCATTTTAAACGCCATATTGCAGAATTAAAAAAGCTAATGAGAAATATAGTTTTACTAATATATAATAGCAAACTTATACCATAAGACTGACTTCTCCCTTAAGTTAACTTCGCCAACCTTTGGATTAATTGTTTCTTCCCGGTCTTCTTGATTGAGGAATAAATAAATAAATTATAACCAAATTTCATGTCCGGGAAAAACTTTTTGATTGTACCCCTGGAATGAGATAATTCCGATTGATTTAACTTGTCGATCTTCGTCAAAATTATATTGTAATTAAGACCATAAAAATGGATCAATTCTTTTAACTTTAAATCCAAACCTGTAGGTTTATGTCTGCTATCAATCAGATGAAAGACCAGTGAAATATTATTAGATTCTGAGAAATAATTTTCTATCAATGTTGCCCAATGCTCTCTTTCCCTTTTGCTTGTTTTAGCATAACCAAAGCCCGGTAAATCTACTAATAAAAATTTCTCGTCAACATTGTAATAATTAATTGAACGTGTTTTACCAGGAGCAGAGCTTGTTTTTGCAATGTTTTTCCTGTTGAACAAAGAATTAATTAAAGAGGATTTACCGACATTTGATCTCCCGCAAAGTATTACTTCTGGTAAGGAAGATTTCGGCAAATTCTCAACAGCAAAGACAGACTTTATAAATTTTATATTCTCAAACATTGAAGAAATAAGTCTTGAAAATTTTTGATTTATTAAGCATATATTAAAACAAAAAAGGTGCCCTCTTTGAGCACCTTTAAACTAACAAAATTAAAAAATAATTTTTCCCTATTTTTTCTTTTTATCCTTTTTTGCAGGTTTTTCTTTTTTAGTTCTCGTCTCTTTCTTCGCTTTAGTTTCTTTTTTACTCTTTGTTGGTTTTTCTTCTTTAGTCTTAGTTGATTTTTTCCCCTTCGCTTCTTTTTTAGCTTTGGTTGGCTTAGCTTCCTTTTTAGCCTTTGTCTCCTTTGAGGTTTTAGAAACCTTCTTTGTATTAGTCAGCTTTGTTTCTTCTTCCACTGGCGTTTCTTCCACTACTTTTGCCTCTTCAACTTCCTGATCCTTGCTCTTGGCTTCTTTCTTTGACTCTTTTTTATCCTTAACATCTTCTGCTTTTTTATTGATAACTTCATTATAGTCAACCAATTCAATAATGGCCATAGAAGCAGCGTCCCCTTTTCTATTACCAAGTTTTATTACTCTTGTGTAGCCACCTGGTCTGTCGCCAACTTTAGGAACAATATCCGCAAACAATTCCTTAACAACTTCTTTATCATTAATAACTCTCATTACCTGCTGCACGGAATTAGAATCATTTCTTCTGGCTTTAGTAATTATGCCTTCAACAAATCTTCTCGTTTCTTTTGCTTTAGCAAGAGTTGTCCTGATTCTTTTGTGCTTTAGTAAAGAAGTAGCCAAAGAATTTAACACAGCTGACCTGTGACTTGCAGTTCTTCCTAACTTTCTACCTTTTACGTTATGTCTCATTCAATAACCTTTTTATCAAAAATTTAGTTAGTTTCAGTTTCTTCTTTTATATATGAGTCCACATCCATTCCAAATTCTAAGCCGAGGTTTTCAACGATTTCCATAAGCTCAGCTAGCGATTTTCTTCCGAAATTTCTGAATCTTAACATTTCAGATTCATCTCTTCTCACCAACTCTGCAAGGTTTTTAATATTTGCAGCTTTCAGACAGTTATGTGACCTTACACTCAATTCAAGGTCATCAACATTCGTTAGCAGAATTTTTTTAATCCTTTCTTTTTCACTGTCTTTCTGACTTACAACCTGTTCCTCTTCCTGATCAATATCAAAATTGATGAACAACTGAATGTGATCTCTCATAATCTTAGCTGCTTGTGTTATTGCATCATCAGGGGTAATTGAACCATCAGTATTAACTTCAATTACTAATTTTTCATAATCATTTTTATCGCCGATACGAACATTTTCTACATCATATTTTACATTTTTTATTGGTGTAAAAATTGAATCAATAGGAATAACACCTATGGTTTGGTCAGGCGCAATATTTTCAGCCGCCGGAACATATCCTTTCCCTTTACCAGCCCTGATTTCAATATCAAATTTTGCTGATTTATTCAATGTAGCTATGTGAAGATCAGGATTTAATATTTCTATTTCATTGCTGTTTTTTTGAATATCGGCAGCAGTAAATTTACCCTCACCATCAAAAGAAATAGTAATAGGATTTGGCTTTTTACTCAAAAGCTTCATCCTAACCTGTTTCAGGTTAAGAATAATCTCTGAAACATCTTCAACAACTCCCTCAATTGTGGTAAACTCGTGCAATACACCACTAAACTTAACGGCTGTAATTGCTGCACCAGAGAGTGAAGACAAAAGGACTCTTCTTAAGGAGTTCCCAAGGGTAACTCCAAAACCTCTTTCAAGAGGTTGTAAAACAAATTTCCCTGAATTATTTGTATAACTAGTCTCGTCTAATATTACTGATTCGGGCATCTTTAAGTTTGAAACACTCATTGTATTTATCCTCTAAAAAATTTTTAGTCTTAAAAAATATTATTTAGAATAAAGCTCGATCACCAATTGTTCATTGGCATTTAGAGGAACGTCTGCTCTTTCAGGAACCTGTAAAAATGTTCCGGCGAGCGAAGCTTTATCAATTTGCAACCAAGGATAAGTTGTATCTTTCACTCTTTTCAGAGAGCTGTGAATAGCATCCATCTTTTTGCTTTTTTCCCTGATCTTAACTATATCCCCAGCTGTTAGTATATAAGACGGAATATCCACTATCCGTTCATTTACAGTTAGATGTCTGTGACGGATTAGTTGTCTTGCCTGTTTACGTGATGAAGCAAAACCTAATCTATAGACAACATTATCCAGCCTACTTTCAAGAAGTTTTATAAGATTGTCACCTGTAATACCTTTTTGCTTGTTGGCATTAGCAAAATAATTTCTGAATTGAGTTTCTAACAGTCCGTAAGATCTCTTTATCTTTTGTTTCTCACGCAACTGAATTCCATATTCAGAAATTTTTGATCTTCTTGAATTACCATGTTGCCCCGGAGGATAATTTCTGGATTCAATGGGACATTTTTCTGTAAAACATTTTTGACCTTTTAGAAATAATTTCTGTTTCTCTCTTCTGCACAATTTACAAACTGAATCTGTATATCTTGCCATTAACTTAACTCTCCAATAGAAAAATATTAAACTCTTCTTTTCTTAGGCGGTCTGCAACCATTGTGAGGGATTGGTGTCATATCTTTAATTGAATTAATATCCAGTCCCGCTGTATTTAATGCTCTTATAGCTGCTTCCCTACCGGATCCAGGACCTTTAACCAAAACATCCACTCTTCTCAAGCCTAGATCGTATGCTTCTTTTGCAGCCGCTTCTGCTGAAACTTGGGCAGCAAAAGGTGTATTTTTCCTCGATCCTTTAAAGCCGTTTTTGCCGGCTGAGGACCAGGAAATTGTATTACCATAAATATCTGTAATAGTAACAATGACGTTATTAAAAGTTGCCTTTATATGAGCAACACCATTTGCATCAACGTGCGTTTTCTTCTTAGCTTTTTTTATAACTTTGGCCAAAACTTAATACCTCCGGGTTATCGAATTTTATTTCTTTGTTGGTGCTTTTTTCTTTCCCGCAACAGTTTTTCTCTTGCCTTTACGTGTACGGGAGTTGGTGCGCGTTCTCTGTCCTCTTACCGGTAAACTTTTTCTATGTCTCACACCTCTATAAGCACCAATATCCATTAATCTTTTAATATTCTGCTGAATTTCAGAACGAAGTGCCCCCTCTACCTTAAAATCGGCCTGTATAGCCGAACGAATTTCAGCAACTTCTTCCTCAGTTAAATCCCCGACTTTTTTATCAGGATTAACTTTTGCTTTTTCAAGCACATTACTTGCTACTTGACTTCCAATGCCAAATATATACTGCAAGCCAAATAAAACTTTTTTGTTCTTAGGTAAATCTACGCCTGCTATACGAGCCAATTATTTACTCCTTAAAATTTTAAAATTAACCTTGTCGTTGTTTGTGCTTTTTGTTTTTACAAATAACTCTAACAACGCCTTTCCTTTTAATTACTTTACAATTGTCGCATATCTTTTTAACAGATGTTCTGACTTTCATTTCAGCTCCACTATTTATATCTGTAGGTAATCCTACCTTTTGTTAAATCATATGGAGATAATTCAATAGAGACTTTATCTCCTACTAAAATCTTAATAAAATGCATTCTCATTTTACCCGAGATATGTGCAAGTATCTCGTGCCCATTATCAAGCTTAACTTTAAAATGAGCATTCGGCAATGTTTCTAAAACAACACCGTCAACTTTAATTGGTCCCTGCTTAGCCATTACTGAACCGTCAAAATTTCTGGTTTACTATCATTAATTACTATAGTATGTTCAAAATGCGCCGAAGCCGATCCATCGGCTGTTAAAATTGTCCAGCCGTCAGAAGCAGTTTTAACCTGATAGGTTCCGATATTTACCATCGGCTCTAAAGCAATCGTCATTCCGTTTTTCAATTTAGGCCCCGTCCCTTTTTTACCAAAATTCGGAATAGCCGGATCTTCGTGTAAAAATTTTCCTACGCCGTGACCACAAAGATCACGAACAACTGAAAATCCATTAGCCTCAACAAATTTCTGAACCGCCGCAGAAATATCATGGACACGATTATTATTACGTGCATGCTCAATGCCTAAGTAGAGTGATTTTTCCGTAACTTCCAAAAGTTTTTTCTTCTGTTCTGAAATTTCTCCGACTGCCACGGAAAGAGCGGCATCGCCAAAATAACCGTTTTTGTTAACGCCCACATCTATAGATAAAATTTCACCATCTTTAAGAACTCTGTCACCCGGTATTCCATGAACAACTGCATCATCAATCGATGTACAAATTGAAGCAGGATAATTAATTGAACTGCCGCCTTGAGAATATCCCTTGAACGCTGCCTTCGCGTTGTTACTCAATATGTAATCATCTGCTATAATATCAAGCTCTTTCGTTCTAACACCGGGTCTAACATTGCTTTTCACCAACTGCAAAACTTCAGCAACAATTCTGCAACTTTCTCTTATATAGTCTATTTCTTTTTTAGTCTTAATTAAAATCACAAAAACTATCTACGCGCCCTAACTTTACCTGTTTTCATGAAACCATCATAATGTCTCATAACCAAGTGAGATTCTATTTGTTGCAACGTATCTAACGCAACACCAACAATAATTAATAAACTTGTCCCACCAAAAAATTGAGCAAATTGTCTCGATACTCCATAACCACTAACGAATGCTGGCAATATCGCAACAATCGCAAGAAATATTGATCCCGGTAAAGTTATCTTTGTTAATATGTTATCAATAAATTCTGACGTCTGTTTCCCAGGTCTTACGCCTGGAATAAAACCACCCTGTTTTTTCATATTGTCAGCAACATCTTTAGGATTAAAGGCTATAGCCGTATAAAAATAAGTAAAGAACACAATCATCAGTGCATAAATAAACGAATAAACAGGCGATGTATAATCAAAATATCTCATCAATCCCTGTAAGAAATCATTATTTGGAAAAAATTGTACAACGGTTGCCGGAATAAACATAATTGACTGAGCAAATATAATCGGCATAACTCCTGCAGTATTTACTCTTAAAGGAATATACTGAGTTACTCCTCCATAAACTTTTCGTCCGACTACTCTCTTCGCATATTGAACAGGGATTCTTCTTGTACCTTGTGTAACAAGAACAACTCCTGCAATAATAAAAACCATAAAAGCTATAATAACCAGTTCAATAATTATGCTGTGGTTACCCGCAGCTATTAAACGATATTCATCGAGCACTGCAAACGGGAAACGATCTATAATACCTATAAAAATTATCAAAGAAATACCGTTACCAATTCCTTTATCATCTATCTGTTCACCCAGCCACATCATAAAAACTGTTCCGGCTGTAAGCAGTATAACAGTTGAAAAAGTCCAGGTAAATCCCTGAACTGCAATTGGTACAATCGGTGTACCCTGAACATTCATATGCAACAACCTTATAGTAACGCCCCAGGCCTGCAAAGCACTAATCAAAACAGTTCCGTATCTAGTTAACTGAGTGATTTTTTTTCTGCCTTCTTCACCCTCCTGCTGGAGTTTTTGAAAATAAGGAACAACCGCACCCAATAACTGAAGAATAATTGATGCAGATATATAAGGCATTATACCTAATGCAAATATCGCTGCATTTTTAAATGCGCCGCCGACAAAAAGATCATATAACCCGAACAAATTGTCAGCTGCCTGATTTTTAGTACTTTCAGCTAATAAAGCTGAATCGATTCCTGGAAGAGTAATATGAGCACCAAGACGTACAATAACAAGCAAAGCCAAAGTGTAAATAATTCTTTGGCGAAGTTCGTGAACTTTAAATATGTTTCTGAAGGTATCAGTAAGTTTAGACATTTATACCTGCATTAAATCTTTTTTATTGTGCCGCCAGAGGTCTCTATTTTTTCCTTCGCGCTCTGACTAAAAGCGTTAACTTCAATCTGAAGCTTTGCTTTAATTTCTCCATTCCCCAATAATTTAACTGGTGTTTTCAGATCTGAAATCAAACCTGCTGCTTTTAGAGCAGCTGGATTAACAACACCTTCTTTAATTTTTTTTGCATCAAATAGTTTTTGTAAAGAATCTACATTTACTACCTGATATTCTTTCTTAAAAATATTTGTGAAACCAAATTTTGGTATTCTTCTCTGCAAAGGCATCTGTCCACCTTCAAACCAGGCCTTATGCTTTGCACCCGAACGAGAAAGCTGACCATTCATTCCTTTGGTGGCTGTACCGCCATGTCCTGATCCAGCTCCTCTTGCTATTCTTTTGCGTTTCTTCCTGAAGCCTTTTGCATATTTTAGATTACTGAGAACATCCATTTTCAACCTATTACTTTCCTTTAATTTCTTCGACTGTAACCAAATGTTTAACTTTATTAATCATTCCTCTTATTTGAGGAGTATCATTGTGTACCTTTTCCCAATTTGGTCTTCCTAGACCTAATGCCTCAATAGTTAACTTTTGTTTTTTAGGCCTATCTATTATACTTCCTGTTTGTCTAACTTTAATTTTTCCCATTTCTTCCTCAGTTAAGAAGCGAACAATTCACTTACTGTCATTCCTCTTTTCTTTGCCATTTTTCTTGCATCTGTCAGGCTTAATAAACCATTTAAAGTAGCCTTAACCTGGTTGTGAGGATTACTTGAGCCTAGCGACTTCGTAAGAATGTCTTGAACTCCGGCCGCTTCCAAAACCGCACGAACTCCCCCACCTGCGATCAAACCAGTACCCGGTGAAGCGGGTTTCAACAATACCCTCCCGGCACCGTATTTTCCTGTAATTTCGTGTGCAATGGTGCCCTTAATAACTTTTACTTCAACAAGGCTTTTCCTAGCATCATCAATTCCTTTAGAGATTGCATCAGTAACTTCGTTAGCTTTGCCAAGACCAACACCAACTATTCCATTTCCATTGCCAACTACTACAATAGAGTTAAAGCTGAATCTGCGCCCACCTTTTACAACTTTAGCTACCCTGTTAATCTGTACTACTTTTTCTTTTAATCCTTCTACTTCTGTCGATTTAACAATTTTCAATTCATTCTCACATAAAAAAATTTATAAATACATTTCAAAATTTTATTTTTCACCGGCTTGTTTCACTAAAGCTGCCGGGAGAGGATTCGAACCTCTACAGACGCCTCCAAAGGGCGTAGTCCTGCCATTAGACGACCCGGCAAAAAACAGTTACTTTCATAGCTAAAACTTCAAACCTCCTTCACGAGCACCTTCTGCTATTGCCTGAATTCTGCCGTGATAGCGATAACCGTTTCTGTCAAATACTACTGAGGATATCTTTTGTTCTACTGCTTTTTTAGCCAAGAAACTGCCAACAACCTTGCTCTTTGCAATTTTCCCTTTTGCTTTCTTCACTTCTTCAACAACCTCCTTATTTAAGGAAGATGCTGAAACAAGAGTTTTACCAGTAGTGTCATCTATTAATTGAATATAAATATTTGAAAGACTACGATAAACAGTCAATCTCGGTCTCTCGGGAGTTCCGGAAATTTTCTTCCTGATTTTTGTTTTTGATCGTAATCTTGAATTTCTGTTCCTACTTATCATTTCCTTCTAAATCTCCACTAAAATTTATTTACCAGCGGTCTTACCGGCTTTTCTCTGAATTTGTTCATCGGAATACTTAATTCCCTTTCCTTTATATGGCTCTGGTTTCCTGATAGAACGGATCTTTGAGGCAACCATTCCAACAAGTTGCCTATCAATTCCGGAAATTATAATTTGCGTTGGAGACGGCAACTGAAAAGTTATTCCATCAGGCGGCATAAAATAAACAGGGTGTGAATAACCTATGTTTAGTAAAAGATTTTTACCCTTTAATTCAGCTCTGTAACCAACACCTACAATATCAAGAGTTTTCTCGAAACCAGTTGTAACACCAACAATCATATTCTGTATCAATGCTCTGGTCAGACCATGAAGTGCTTTATTTTCTTTTAGGTCGTTTGGTCTAGTTACATTAATTTCACTATCCCTGGATTCAATTTTCATCGCATTATGAAAATTGCTTTCCAGTTCTCCTTTCGGCCCTTTAACTTTTAGCTTAATACCGTCAAGAGTCACTGTAACTCCCTTTGGCACCAATACAGGTTTTTTACCTATTCTTGACACTTTCAATCTCCATTCAATTTAAATCCTGAATTACAGGAATTATTACCATATATGACAAACCACTTCGCCACCGAGCACTTTACTTCTGGCTTCTTTATCAGTCATTAATCCTTTTGAAGTAGATATTACAGCAATACCTAAACCATTTAAAACCCTTGGCAAAGAATCTGCACTTTTATAAACTCTCAATCCTGGTGTACTAATTTTCTTCAGCCCGCCGATAGCGCTTTCACCATCAGTATATTTTAACCTCAGGCGTAAAATATTTTGTTTGTTATCTTCAATTAGTTCATAATCGTGGATGAACTTATTCTGCTTCAAAATTTCAACCAGGCTCTTTTTCATATTTGAAGACGGAATATCAACTCTTACTTTTTTAGCTTTTACCGCATTTCTAATTCTTGTTAATAAATCTGATATCGGATCTGTTACCGGCATATATTTCTCCTACTACCAACTTGATTTTTTTAATCCAGGAATTTCACCTTTGAGAGCCATTTCTCTTAAAACCAATCTTGAAACTCCAAACTTTCTATGATAACTACGTGCTCTTCCTGTAAACATACATCTGTTGTGTAACCTGACTGCTGATGAATTTCTTGGTAATTTCTGTAAACCTTCGTAATCACCTTTTTCTCTCAATTCCTTACGAAGTTTTGCATATTTATCAACCAGCTTTTTTCTTTTTTCCTGTCTTGCAATTAAGCATTTACGGGCCATTAAATATCCTCTTTACGCTGTTTTAAGTTCTTTTTTTGTAAATGGGACTCCAAAACCTGAAAGCAAATCAAAAGCTTCAGCATCACTATTTGCAGAAGTAACAAAAGTTACATCCATTCCCATTACTTTAGTAATTTTTTCAACATCAATTTCAGGAAAAATGATTTGCTCTTTTACGCCGATTGTATAATTTCCTCTTCCATCAAATGATTTGTCAGATAAACCTCTAAAATCTCTAACGCGTGGCAAAGCAATATTTACAAACCTATCAAGAAATTCATACATTCTTTCTCTACGTAAGGTCACCATTGCACCGATTTTTAACCCTTCCCTTAATTTAAAATTAGAAATAGCTTTTTTAGCTTTTCTAATACTGGCTTTTTGTCCGGTAATTGTTTCTAATTCTTTTACAGCTTCCTCAAGAATCTTCGGATCAGCAACAGCAGCACCGACTCCCATATTAACTACTATTTTATCCAATTTAGGAACCTGCATTACAGACTTGTACCCGAACTTCTTCATTAAAGAAGGCACAATATCCTTTTTATATTCTTCGAATAGTCTTACTGTAACTCTTATTTCTTTCTCTGGCGTTGCTGTTTCCTTTTTAGAAGTTTTTTCTTTCTTCTCAGCGCCATCTCTTTTTGTCTTTTTCTCTGCCATAATTAAATCAAACCTTAAATAAAAATTTTTGTCCTAAATCATTTCACCGGTTAATCTGCTAATTCGTGCTCTTTTCTTTTTCCCTGTCTTTTCATCAAGAATTATCTGTGCTCCAACTCTTGTCGGTTCATTGGTCTTAGGATCAAGTATCATAACATTAGAAATATGAATTGGAGCTTCTTTTTCGATAATTCCACCCTGAGGGTTTTTCTGGTTAGGCTTTGTGTGCCTCTTCCTCAGGTTTATTCCTTCTATAATAACCCTAGATTCCTTGGGAAATACTTTTAATACTTTCCCCGTTTTACCGGTATCATTACCGGCAATTATCATAACATTATCATTTTTTCTTATCTTCATAATTTTACCAACTTTATAATACTTCAGGTGCTAACGAAACTATTTTCATAAACTGTTTATCTCTTAACTCTCTTGCAACGGGACCAAAAATACGCGTACCTTTTGGCTCATTCTGATTAGTAATCAGAACAGCTGCATTTTCATCAAATCTTATATATGAGCCATCTTTGCGTCTTACTTCTTTTTTTGTTCTGACAATAACTGCTCTTGAAACTTCTCCTTTTTTTACTGTACCATTAGGAATAGCAGTTTTAACTGAAACAACAATCAAATCTCCTAAACTGGCATATTGACGTCCGCTTCCGCCAAGTACTCTAATGCATCTTACTTTCTTTGCGCCTGAGTTATCAGCAACAACTAAATTAGTTTCTTCCTGAATCATTTTTCTACATTACTCCTGTTACTACTTGGCTTTCTCTACTATTTGAACTAAACGCCATCTTTTATTTTTGCTCAACGGACGAGTTTCCATAATTTTTACTTTATCACCTACACGGCACTCTTTCTTTTCATCATGAGCCATTAGCTTTGTTGTCTTCTTAAAATATTTTTTATATATCGGATGAGGAACCCTTCTTTCTATAGCAACTGTAACAGTTTTGTCCATTTTACTGCTGACTACTTTACCAATTCTGGTTTTCCTTAATGTTCTTTCTGCCATAATTAAGCGCTGGCTCCTTCTTCTTTTTTATCAGTTTTATCTACTTCTTGATCCGCTAATTGCCTTTCTCTTAAAACAGTTTTCATCCTGGCAATATCTTTTTTAGCAAGTTTTAATTTTGCTGTATTTGTTAATTCCTTTAATTGATGTGAAAACCTAAGATCGATCATATTTTTTTCTTCTTCACTGATTCTCTTTGTCAACTCATCAGTTTTCATTTCTCTTATTTCGCGAATTTTCATTTTATACCTTCAAAATTCTATGCAAAATCGGGCCTTGAAACAACTTTTGTTTTTATTGGCAATTTTGCTGAACAACCTCTTAAAGCATCGTGCGCTGTTTCTTTGTTTACACCAGAAACTTCAAAAAGAATTCTACCCGGTTTTACTACAGCTACCCAAAATTCAGGCGCACCCTTACCTTTTCCCATCCTTGTTTCAAGTGGTTTCTTAGAAACCGGTTTGTCAGGAAATATTCTGATAAAAACCTTTCCGTCCCTTTTCATTTTCCTTGACAGAGAAACACGGCAAGCCTCAATCTGACGGCTGGTTATCCAATGTGGCTCCAGTGCTTTTAAACCAAAATCACCATACGCAACCTTACTACCTCTTTTGGCTTTTCCAGCCATTCTTCCACGCTGTGCTTTTCTATATTTGACTCTTTTGGGCATTAACATGATTAAAAAACTCCCGGACTTTTATTCTGTAACTCTTTTTCCTAAAATTTCGCCGCGGCAAATCCAGACTTTAACACCTATAGAACCATAAATTGTTTCTGCTCTGCCATTTGCATAATCTATGTCCGCACGGATAGTGTGCAGAGGAATTCTACCTTGCTTATATTGTTCTGTTCTTGCCATCTCAGCACCACCTAAACGACCTGAACACATAATTCTTATACCTTCAGCCCCCATTCTCATACCCGCTGTAAGAGCCATCTTCATTGCTCTTCTGAAAGAAACCCTTCCAGCAAGCTGGTTGGCAACATTTTCAGCAACTAAATATGCATCCAGCTCAGGACGTTTAATTTCCGATATCTGAACTTTTACATCTTTATCAGTAACTTGTTTTAATTCCTGTTCGAGCTGTGTAATTTCCTTACCGCTTTTTCCTATTACCACTCCCGGTCTTGAAGTATGAATAGTTAAAATTATATTCTTTGAAGTCCTGTCAATTATTATTCGGGATATTCCAGCTTTTTTTAATCTGTTTCTTATATAATCTCTAAGCCTAGAATCTTCTTTAATTTTACCAGCATAGCTTTTATTTTCATACCAATTAGAGTCCCAACCTCTTATTACACCAACTCTAAAACCAACCGGATTTGTTTTTTGTCCCAAAAAAATAACCTCCTAAAATTATGCCCTTGTGGCAACTACTATTGTTAAATGACAAGATCTTTTTCTGATCTTATAAGCACGCCCCATAGGAGCGGCAGAAATTCTTTTTAAAGTAGGACCCTGATTTACATATGCTTCTTTAACAAACAAATTTGCGGGATCCACTTTCTCACCTTCCCCTTTGTTCATAATATTTGCAACAGCTGATCTTAAAACTTTTTCAGCATCCTTGGATGCATGCTTCGGTTGAAAGTGTAAAATCTCTATTGCTCTTTCTACAGGAATACCTCTGATAAGATCAACGACCAATCTCATTTTTCTTGGTGATGAAGGAATAAATCTATGTTTTGCTAAAGCTTCCATCTTTAATAAAAATCCTTAAATATAATTAACCTGAAGGAGTACTTGCCTTTTCAGATTTTGTACCTGAATGAGCCCTGAAAATTCTTGTAGGAGAAAATTCTCCCAGTTTGTGACCAACCATATTTTCCGTTATATAAACAGGTATCATTTTATTGCCATTGTGAACCGCAATAGTATGGCCAACAAAATCAGGAGTGATAGTTGATGAACGTGACCAGGTTTTTACTATTTTCTTCTGATTTGTTTCATTCAGCTTATTAATTTTTTCTGCCAGTTTATAGTCAACAAACGGACCTTTTTTAACGGATCTTGGCATAATTATTCTCTACTTTTTATTTCTTCTTTTAATAATAAACTTGTTTGACTGCTTTTTATGCTTTCTGGTTTTCAAACCTTTTGCTTTTTGTCCCCAGGGAGAAACTGGGTGACCGCCACCTGAGGTTTTACCTTCACCACCACCCATTGGGTGATCTACGGGATTCATTGCAACTCCTCTAACGTGTGGCCTTTTCCCCAGCCAGCGTGTACGGCCTGCTTTACCAAGACTGATGTTTTCTTTTTCTGCATTACCAACAGAGCCGTAGGTTGCCATACATTCTAATCTTACCTGCCTGACTTCACCTGAAGGCATTTTTAACTGGGCATATTCTCCTTCTTTTGCCAAAAGCTGAAGTGCAGCACCAGCACTTCTTCCCAATTGTCCGCCTTTTCCCGGTTTCAACTCAACATTATGAACAAAACTACCTAATGGCATTTCTTTCAAGGGTAACGCATTACCTAAATTGATATCACTCCCGCTTCCTGCAATCACAGTATTTCCTACCTTCAAACCATTAGGAGCAAGTATATATCTTTTTTCACCGTCAGCATAATGAAGTAATGCTATCCTACAGGTCCTGTTTGGATCATACTCAATTGAATGAACTTTTGCAGGAACACTGTGCTTGTCTCTCTTAAAGTCAATAATCCTATATCTTCTTTTATGACCGCCACCTATAAAACGGGTAGTTATTCTACCCAAATTATTTCTACCTCCAGATTTCTTTAATGATACTGTGAGAGATTTTTCAGGAGTATCTTTCGTAATTTCTTCGAAAGATGACTTCGACATAAATCTCGTTCCAGCGGTCATTGGTCTTAATTTTTTAATTGCCATCTCTAAATCCTGCTTTCAAAAAATCTATACTTGTTCGAACAACTCTATTGTTTCACCCTCTTTGAGAGTGATAATCGCTTTTTTAAATGCTGATGTCCTACCTTGAAATCTTCCGCTCTTTCTGAACTGTGTTTTCATTTTGCCTGAATAGTTAATTGTTCTTACATCAACAACATGAACATTAAATCTTTTCTCAATAGCCTTTGCTATTTCAATTTTATTTGACTTTGTATTAACCAAAAACCCATATTGACCGTGATCAGCAGAAAGATTAGTCATCTTTTCAGTAATCAAAGGTTTTATTAAAATATCATGCATTTTAGTTTACTGCTTCTAATTTCGTGTTTTCAAAATTTTTGCTAATTGTATCAATTGCTCCCTGCTGAAGTACAAGTATCTGATTATTAAGGATATCATATGTAGAAGCTTTTGCTGCTTCCAAAATCTTTACTTTAGCTATGTTCCTTCCTGATTTATAAACATTCTCAGTTTTTCCGCTAGTAAGCAATAAAACTTTTTTACCGGTAAGGTTTAAAGACAGCAGAAAACTCTGAAAGTCTTTTGTCTTGGGCTTCTCAAAATTAAAATCCTCAACAACTATCAATTGCTCATCTTTAACTTTATAACTAAGGGCTGATTTTCTAGCCAGTCTTTTTACCTTCTTTGGTAAATCCTGTCTATGATCTCTTGGACGAGGTCCAAAAATAGTACCACCCCCTATCCACAACGGTGATCTTGTAGTACCAGCTCTCGAACCACCTCTACCCTTTTGTTTCCAGGGTTTTTTGCCACCACCTCTTACTTCGCCTCTTTCTTTCGCTTTATGAGTACCTTGCCTTTGATTAGCAAGGTAAGATTTTACAGACAAGTAAATTGCATGATCATTAGGTTCTACTCCGAAAATACTGTCCGAAAGATCGGCTTTTTTACCTGAAGCTTTGCCATCTATTTTATAAATATCTAATTTCATTTTATTACCGAATTACTTCTTAATCAATTCCACATAAGAATTTATTGAACCTGGAACTGCTCCTTTAACAAAAATTAAATTCTGCTCAGGCAGAATTTTAATAATATCCAAATTTGAAATTGTAACATTTTCGTATCCCTTTCTTCCTGCCATTCTCATACCCTTAAAAACTCTCGATGGATATGAACTTGAACCAATAGAACCCGGAGCCCTAAGCCTGTCGCTTTGTCCGTGTGTGGTCCCACCAACGCCTCCAAAACCGTGTCTTTTCATTACTCCCTGGAAACCTTTTCCTTTGCTTCTGCCGCGAACTTTAATTTTTTCGCCTTCCTGAAATAAATCGACTTTAATCTCATCACCAATTTTATGTTCAGCACCCGTAGGAAATCTGAATTCCTTTAGAATCCCGCTGGCCGAAAGCTCTTTCTTCTTAAATTGTCCTAATACAGGCTTGCTGATATTTTTTTCTCTCTTATCACCAAAGCCTAGTTGCAAAGCTTCGTAACCATCTTTCTCTTTTTTCCTGATTGATACAACTTTACATGGACCGGCTTGAATAACGGTCACGGGAATCAAATCTCCCTGTGTATTAAACACACTCGACATTCCTAATTTTTTACCAATTAAACCGGGCATCTCAACTCCAAAATTCATTAAAGCTTAATCTCAATATCAACGCCTGCCGGTATATCTAATTTACTGAGTGAATCGACAGTTTTATTGTTTGAGTTATGTATATCAATAATTCTCTTATGAGCTCTTGTTTCAAATTGCTCACGTGATTTTTTATCAACGTGCGGAGATCTTAAAACAGTATATAGAGTTCTTTTGGTCGGAAGAGGAATTGGTCCTGAAACCACAGCTCCTGTACTTCGGACTGTTTTAATAATTTTTTCAGTTGATTTATCAATCAAAATATGATCGTATGATTTCAACTTTATTCTAATCTTCTGACCAGCCACTTTTAAGATACTCCTTATAATTTTAGACACTAAGAGGGAGACGAAGCTCCCTCTCGCGCTTACCTAACTTTCTTATTCTATAATCTTTGTTACAACACCTGAACCCACAGTTCTACCGCCTTCACGGATAGCGAAACGCAAACCTTCTTCCATGGCGATTTCACTGATAAGTTCTACACTTAATTTAATATTATCACCAGGCATAACCATTTCAGTTCCGGAAGGTAATGTTGCAACGCCGGTAACATCAGTTGTTCTGAAATAAAACTGTGGTCTGTATCCATTAAAGAAGGGTGTGTGACGTCCACCTTCTTCTTTTGAAAGGATATAAACTTCACCTTCAAATTTTTTGTGAGGGGTAATGGAACCAGGTTTAGCAAGAACCATACCTCTTTCAATTTCAGTTTTTTCAATTCCTCTTAATAAGATACCAGCGTTATCTCCAGCCATTGCGGAATCAAGTTCTTTTCTGAACATTTCAATTCCGGTAACAACTGTTTTTTTATGAACACCTAACCCGATCAATTCAACTTCTTCCTGAATTTTTACCTGACCTCTTTCAACTCTACCTGTTGCAACTGTACCACGACCTGTGATCGAGAATACGTCCTCAACCGGCATCAGGAATGGTTTATCAGAATCTCTTTGAGGAAGCGGAATATATTCATCAACTGCTTTCATAAGATCCCAGATACATTTTAATCTTGGATCATCGTCAGGTGCATCAGAAGAAGCAGCTTCCAACGCTTTTAATGCTGAACCCTGAATAATCGGAGTTTCATCTCCAGGGAATTCGTATTCATTTAAAAGATCCCTCAATTCAACTTCTACTAATTCAAGAAGTTCAGGATCGTCAACTAGATCAACTTTGTTCATGAACACAACAATTTTCGGCACACCAACCTGACGTGCAAGAAGAATGTGTTCTCTTGTCTGAGGCATAGGACCATCAGTCGCAGCAACAACTAATATAGCGCCATCCATCTGTGCAGCACCGGTAATCATGTTCTTTACATAGTCAGCGTGTCCTGGACAATCAACATGTGCATAGTGCCTGTTTTCAGTTGAATACTCAACGTGTGCAGTTGCAATGGTAATACCTCTTTCTCTTTCTTCGGGGGCGTTATCAATACTATCAAAAGATCTTTTTTCGGACAGACCCTTGCTTGAGAGAGCCATAGTGATGGCAGCAGTTAATGTAGTTTTACCATGATCAACGTGACCAATCGTTCCTACATTAATGTGAGGCTTACTTCTATCAAATTTTTCTTTAGCCATCTTATTTTACTCCTTTAAAATTTATTTAACATTAATAATTCTCTCTACGCGGTAGTAGTTGTTTTACTTCCGGATTTTTCAGAAATCTCTTCTGCAATCGACTTAGGAACTTCTGCATAGTGCAAAAATTGCATTGTATAGATAGCCCTTCCCTGTGTCATTGATCTCAAAACAGTAGCATACCCGAACATTTCAGATAGTGGAACTGTTGATTTAATGACTTGGGCATCTTTTCTGGCTGAAAAACCTTCAATTTTTCCGCGACGTGAGTTAAGATCTCCCATAACGTCGCCGAGATATTCTTCCGGAGTTACTACTTCAACATCCATAATAGGTTCAAGAAGTATTGGCTTTGCCTTTTTAGCTCCGGCTTTAAAAGCCATTGAACCTGCAACCTTAAATGAAACTTCATCGGAATCCACATCATGGTATGATCCATCATAAAGCTTCGCCTTAACATCAACTACCGGAAATCCTGCAACCACGCCGTTCTTTAAGGCGTCCTGTATTCCTGCAGAAACAGCAGGTATATATTCTTTTGGCACTACACCGCCAACAATTCCGTTTTCAAACTCAAATCCTTTTCCCGCCTCGTTTGGAGAAAATTCAACCCAAACGTGTCCGTATTTACCGCGACCACCTGATTGCTTAACAAACTTACCTTCAGCCTGAACGGTCTGAGTAATTGTTTCTCTATATGCAACCTGTGGTTTACCAACATTTGCTTCAACTTTAAACTCGCGTTTCATACGATCAACAAGAATTTCAAGATGTAGTTCACCCATTCCGCTGATAAGAGTCTGACCTGTTTCTTCATCAACTTTAATCCTGAAAGTAGGATCTTCATCAGAAAGTTTGACAAGTGATTCAGATAATTTATCCTGGTCAGCTTTAGTCTTTGGTTCAATTGCGATCTGAATAACCGGTTCAGGAAAAGTAATTTTTTCAAGCATCACTGCATCATCTTCAGTACAAAGAGTATCACCGGTTTTTGTAAATTTTAATCCAACTGCAGCAGCAATATCACCAGCCCTGACTTCATCAATTTCTTCTCTGTGATTTGCATGCATCTGGAGAAGTCTGCTGATTCTCTCCTTTTTGTCGCTTACAGGATTATAAATATACGAGCCCGCCTTCAATGTTCCGGAATAAACTCTGAAAAAGGTAAGTTTACCAACAAAAGGATCGGTCATTATTTTAAATGCCAGTGCCGTAAACTTTTCTTTCTCATCAATCTTTCTTTTTATTAGGTCGTTTATTCCGACGTGATGAGCTTCGATTTCCTTAAAATCTGTAGGAGCAGGCAGGAAATCTACAACTGAATCAAGCAACCTCTGAATACCTTTATTTTTGAAAGCAGAACCACAAAGAACAGGAACAATTTTTAACTCTATAGTAGCCTGTCTTAAAACTCTTTTTACTTCATCCTCAGTTATTTCATGACCTTCAAGATATTTTTCAAGTAAAGTATCGTCTACTTCAGAGACGGCTTCAAGCATTTCAGTTCTGTACTTCTTTGCAACCTCCATCAGGTCGTCCGGTATATCAATATCATCAAAAGTGGCGCCGAAAGTTTCTTCGTGAAACATTCTTGCCTTAAATGTTATAAGATCAATAACACCGGTAAACATATCCCCTTCGCCAATCGGCAGATTGATTGGAATAGCATTAGCCCCCAGACGTTCTTTCATCATTTCAACCGCGTGATAAAAATCAGCACCTGTTCTATCCATCTTATTAATAAAAGCAACTCTGGGAACTTTATATTTATCTGCCTGTCTCCAAACTGTTTCTGACTGTGGCTCAACTCCTCCAACAGCACAGAAAAGAGCAACAGCTCCATCCAAGACTCTCAATGACCTTTCAACTTCCACTGTAAAATCAACGTGTCCCGGTGTATCAATTATATTGATCTGGTGGTTATTCCAGTAGCAAGTTGTTGCAGCACTTGTAATAGTTATACCACGTTCTTTTTCCTGTTCCATCCAATCCATGGTAGCTGCACCGTCATGTACTTCACCAAGTCTATGCAATTTACCGGTATAAAATAAAATTCTTTCAGTTGTCGTAGTTTTGCCAGCGTCAATATGCGCCATAATTCCTATGTTACGAACTTTCTCTATGTTTATCTTATTTGCCATATAACTCTTTTTTTTCTTTACCGTTACCTTATTATAATCACCATTTAAAATGTGCAAATGCTTTATTTGCCTCTGCCATCTTATGAACATCTTCTTTTTTCTTTACAGAAGACCCATCATTATTAGAAGCCGCTATTAATTCAGAAGCCAGTCTCATCGCCATAGATTTCTCATTTCTCTGTCTTGCATAAGTCTTAAGCCACCTCATTGCAAGAGCTGTTCTTCTCTCAGACCTTACTTCTGTAGGAACCTGATAAGTTGCTCCTCCAACTCTTCTGCTCCTTACCTCAATCACAGGCTGAGTATTATTTAAAGCTTTCTTAAAAATTTCCAATCCTGGTTTTTTTGTTTTCTCTTCAATTATTCCAAAGGCAGTATAAACGACGTTTCTCGCCTTCGATTTTTTCCCATCATACATAATTGTATTAATGAATCTTGAAACCATAACGTCATTAAATTTCGGATCCGGTTTTAATAAAGATTTACCTGCTCTTTTTTTTCTCATAACTTATTTAGCTGCCTTTGGTTTTTTAGCTCCGTATTTTGATCTTCCTTTTTTTCTGTCTTCAACTCCACTTGTATCAAGAGTGCCTCTTATAATATGATAACGCACCCCGGGAAGGTCCTTCACTCTTCCACCTCTTATTAACACAATTGAGTGTTCCTGCAAGTTATGCCCTTCGCCAGGAATATATGCCGTTACTTCCAAACTGTTAGTAAGACGAACTCTTGCAACTTTTCTCAAAGCAGAGTTAGGCTTCTTTGGTGTTGTCGTATAAACTCTGGTACATACACCTCTTTTTTGCGGGCAATTTTCCAACGCAGGAGCTTTCTTTTTCGCTAAAATCCTGAAGCGACCCTTCCTTACTAACTGGTTAATTGTTGGCACAAAACTCTCCTAAAACTTGTCAAATCAAAAAAAATTCAGACTTCTAATATAGGTTTTATTAAAAAACCAGTCAAGAAGGCTCGAAAATAATTTGCTTATTTTTGTTCAAATTTGGCAAAAAAATCCGGTTCTTGTTTAAGGAACCGGACCTGTGAAATAGTCAATTTAAGCTTGTACTTTCTCTTCTTCCGCAGCAGTTTCTTCCGTTGTTTCTTCGGCAGCAAGGATTATATCCTTATACTTTTTCAATCCACTTCCTGCCGGAATCAGGTGCCCCATAACAACATTTTCTTTCAGTCCGAGCAAATGATCAACTTTTGCCTCGGTTGCTGCGTTAGCAAGTACTTTTGTGGTTTCCTGGAACGAAGCAGCTGAGATAAAGCTTTCTGTAGATAAAGCTGCCTGTGTAATTCCCAGAAGAATATGTTCAAAAGTTGCGGGTTCTACATCCCTCGCAACAGCTGGTTTTTTACTCTTCTTTTTAAGATCCGAATTAATTTCTCTCAAATCACTTTTTGCAATTAATTGACCTTCTTTAAGTTTTGAATCGCCTTTGTTTTCAATATAGACCATTGAAGTAATTTTCTGGTTTTCCAAAATGAATTCAACTCTATCAACAATATCCTCTTCAAGGAATCTTGTATCACCTGGAGAAACTATCTTGATCTTCTGCAGCATCTGCCTAACGATAACCTCAATGTGTTTATCATTAATTTTAACACCCTGTAATCTATAAACATCCTGAATTTCATTTACAAGATATTCCTGCACTGCGCTTGTTCCTTTAATCTTAAGAATGTCGTGTGGATTAATAGGACCATCAGTGATTTTTTCACCCGCAGGAATCTCATCTCCTTCCTGAACAAGAATGTGTTTACCCAACGGTACATTATATTTTTTCTCGTCTGATTTATCAGGAGCAATTACTATAATCTCTCTTGATCCTTTCTTTCTCGCACCGAACTTAACTACACCTTCAATTTCTGAAACAATAGCTGATTCCTGTGGGCTTCTTGCTTCAAAAAGTTCAGTTACTCTCGGAAGACCTCCTGTAATATCCCTGCTCTTTGTAGCTGATTTTGAAATCTTGGCTAGGATAGTCCCTGCTGTCACAGTTTCACCTTCATCTACAGAGAGATAAGCCCTTGTCGGAATATTGAATATTTTCTTTTCTCCTTTTTCAGATTCAATGGTAATACTGGGAGTTAAAGTTTTATCCTTTGATTCAATTACGACTTTTTGAACGTGACCAGTCTGTTCATCAGTTACCTGTTGAATAGTAACATTATCAATCATATCAATAAATTTTACAATACCATTAATATCTGAGAGAATTACAGCATTGTAGGGGTCATGATTGTAAAGCGGTGTACGTTTTTTAACAGTTGTTCCCTCATCGACCAAAATTTCAGCTCCGTAAGGAATATCAAATTTCTTGATCTGACGATTGTTATCATCGTAAATACCAAGTACGCCTCTTCTTCCTGTTACAACTTTAACTGTACCAAGAAAATCTGATTTTTCAACAAAGGCTAATCTTTCAAATTTGACTACACCTTCGACATTTGATTCCACCTGTGATTGACTTGCAATACGAGATGAAGTACCTCCAAGGTGGAATGTTCTTAATGTAAGCTGCGTTCCTGGTTCACCGATTGACTGGGCTGCGATAATACCAACAGCTTCTCCTATTTCAACCATCTTACCGTTTGTAAGATTTCTTCCATAACATTTTTCACAAAC
This sequence comes from uncultured Ignavibacteriaceae bacterium, assembly GCA_964595355.1. Lineage (GTDB taxonomy): Bacteria > Bacteroidota > Ignavibacteria > Ignavibacteriales > Ignavibacteriaceae > JAKAGZ01. The sequence continues at coordinate 25,925 of CAZQQD010000029.1, forward strand.
GCCGCGTTTAGATTCGCAAGTTAGTACAGTTCTAATATAAACTGACTCGATACTCGAATCTTCTATTTTTTCAGCGATCTCTTCAGTAATCATATTACCTGCAGCAACAATTAATTCATCAGTACGAGGATCATAAACATCTTCTTGTGCTGTACGTCCAACAATTCTTTCTCCAAGAGGTTCTCTTTCCTGCTCAACATCTTTTAATGCCGTTATTTCGATACCGAGAATTGTTCCACAATCTTCCTCAGTAATGATTACATCCTGTGAAACATCAACAAGTCTTCTTGTAAGATATCCTGCATCCGCTGTTTTAAGAGCTGTATCAGCAAGTCCTTTCCTTGCACCGTGTGTGGAGATAAAATACTCAAGAACAGAGAGACCTTCTTTAAAGTTTGCAACAATCGGGTTTTCAATAATTTCACCAGCCTGTCCTAACAAGCTCTTTTGAGGTTTCATCATCAATCCTCTCATTCCTGCAAGCTGTCTTACCTGCTCTTGTGAACCCCTAGCCCCAGAGTCAACCATCATATGAAGAGAATTAAACCCACTGTTATGAATCCTGATCTTTTCCATCAATGCACGAGCAACGTCGTTTGTTGTGTGTGTCCAAACGTCGATAATTTTATTGTAACGCTCGGCATCAGTAATAACTCCCTGCTCATGCTCATTAAGAATTGATTCAACTTTTTTGTTTGCTTTTGAAATCAGACTTCCTTTTTCTTCAGGAATAATCATGTCCGCATAGCTAACTGAAAGTCCACCGGCAGTTGAATACCTGAATCCAAGATCTTTAAGATCATCAAGGAATTTTGCTGTAACCTTATTACCCAACTTCATGAACATCTGGCCAATAAACCCACCGAAAGTTTTCTTAATTAACAATTGGTTGAAGAATCCCATTTCTTTAGGTACAATCTGGTTAAAGATCACTCTTCCGGTTGTAGTTTCTATTACTTCGCCATTAATTCTGACTTTAATTTTAGAATGCAAGCCAACAATCTTTGAGTTGTAAGCAATTATTACTTCTTCAGGAGAACTAAAAAGCATTCCTTCTCCTTTACCACCTTCCTTATATTTAGTAAGATAGTAACAGCCCAAAACTATATCCTGTGTAGGTACAACAATCGGACTTCCGTTTTGCGGTGAAAGAATATTATGACTACTCAACATTAACAAAGAAGCTTCAAGCTGAGCCTCATATGAAAGAGGAACGTGAACAGCCATCTGGTCACCGTCAAAGTCAGCGTTGAAAGCTGTACAAACCATCGGATGCAACTGAATAGCACGTCCGTCGATTAATATAGGCTGAAAAGCCTGTATACCCAGTCTATGAAGTGTGGGCGCACGATTAAGCAATACTGGATGTCCATCAATTATTCTTGCAAGAATATCCCAAATGATAGGATCTTTTCTGTCGACAACTTTTCTTGCACTCTTTACAGTTTTGTTGTGGCCCCTTTCAATTAACTTTCTAATTATAAAAGGTTTAAATAACTCAACAGCCATGTCTTTCGGAAGACCGCATTGGTGGAGTTTTAATTCAGGTCCAACGACAATTACAGAACGTCCTGAGTAGTCAACTCTTTTTCCTAAAAGATTTTGGCGAAAACGTCCTTGCTTACCTTTTAGCATATCACTTAAAGATTTCAAAGGTCTGTTATTGTCGCTTCTTACTGCGCTACCTCTTCTTGAATTATCGAATAAAGCGTCAACAGATTCCTGAAGCATTCTTTTTTCATTACGAAGAATTACTTCCGGAGCTTTGATATCGATCAATCTTTTTAATCTGTTATTTCTGATTATTACTCTTCTATAAAGATCATTAAGATCGCTGGTGGCAAACCTTCCACCCTCAAGAGGAACCAAAGGACGTAATTCAGGTGGAATAATAGGAATATAGTTGAGTACCATCCACTCAGGTTTATTCGGAACTTTACCTGGTTTTTCTTTGAATGCTTCAAGCACTCTTAATCTTTTAAGAAGATCAGCTTTTTTCTGTTGAGATGTTTCAACCTTTAATTGATCTCTCAATTCTTTGGAAAGTTTTTCAACTTCAGTATGCTTTAAAATATCCTTAACAGCGTCACCGCCGATCTTGGCAACAAATTTATTTGAATCAGTATCTTCTAACTTTTCATTGCCAGCAGGAAGTGAATTTAAAACTTCGAAATATTGATCTTCTGAAATAAGATCTAACCTGCTTAAACCAGTTGGACCCGGATTAATAACAACATACGATTCGTAATAAATTATTTTCTCTAATTCTTTTAAGCTAACACCAACAATATTACCTATCTTAGAAGGTTGTGCTCTAAAGAACCAAATGTGAACAACAGGCACTGCAAGTGCAATATGTCCCATTCTTTCACGCCGTACACTTTTTTGAGTAACCTCAACACCGCACCTGTCACAGATAATACCTTTGTATCGAATTCTTTTGTATTTACCACAGAAACATTCCCAATCACGTGTCGGACCGAAAATTTTCTCACAAAACAACCCATCTTTCTCAGGACGGAAAGATCTGTAATTAATTGTTTCCGGTTTTGTTACTTCTCCGTAAGATCTTGATAATATATCATCGGGACTTGCTAATCCTATTGTGATATTATTTATATCACGCATTGCATTTTCTTGAATTCTGTAAGGCATAATTTTTATCTCCTAATTTCTAAGTGAAAGTTCAAACGTTAATTAATTTTGATATCCAGCCCCAAACCCTGGAGCTCTTTAATTAATACGTTGAACGATTCAGGAATATTCGGTTCCTGTAAGTTTTCACCTTTAACAATTG
>CAZQQD010000030.1:0-28652 GCA_964595355.1 uncultured Ignavibacteriaceae bacterium
GGCTTATTGGAAATTGCATCTATATAAACCTGGACCGAGTTTCCTCTCCGGAAAAGATTAATTGCATCAGAAGGAACCTGAGCTACAACTTTAAAGCTTCCGAAATTTTCCACTATCATTAATGGATGACCCGGCGCTGCAATATCACCCTGTTCAAAAAATTTGTTAACTATGTAGCCGTCAAACGGTGCTCTTATTTCAGCGTAGCTTAAAACATCATCAATTTCTTTTTCCATTTCCTTTGCAGACTTTAATCTTTGCTTTGCCATTTCATAGGCGAGGGTCATATCTTCAAGCTCTTTCTTGCTTGCACTTCCTTTATCATATAAATCTTTTATCCTGTTATAATTGATTTCCATATTGTTATATGCTGCTTGTGCCTGTGCGATTCCTGAAACAACCTGCTGCTTCTTTGCTCCTATATCGGCACTTTTAATTTTTGCAAGCAACTGGCCTTTTGTTACTTTTGTGCCGGCTTCGTACGGGAAATAACTGATCTCGCCCATCAGTTTTGTGCTGAGCTTTGCCTGTTTTGATCCTTCAACATTTCCGGGGAATTCGTACTGGAGAGGAACGGTATCCATTTTAATTTTTTCAACAGAGACCTTCACCGGTTTATTTAAATCTTTAGTGTTCTCATTGCCGCCGCAGGAGATAAAGAAAATTGTAAGCAGCAGCAATGAAATCAGAGTTATAGCTTTATTAACTTTTTTCATTTTTAGCCTTTTATTGTTTTATTTCAAATTTTTTTTCGATCATAAGTTCTATTTTAAAAACACTTACATTATAGAAATAGACAGCCTGCAGATAATTCAGGTGAGCGTCTGAAGCCGCAGTCTGCGCGTTGACAAGGTCAGTAGTTTTTTCCATTCCCTTTTCATACCTGTCGTGAGTAATCTTTAATGATTCATAGGATTGTTCGGCGGCTGTTTTAGCCAGGTTAACTTTTGTCTTTGCTGTTTCAAGGTCTCTGAACGTTTCCTCAATTTCATTTTGTCCCTTTGTTAATGCTTTTCTGTATTCAATCTCAGCCTGGTCAAGTTCCGCGGCAGATTTTTGAATACCGGCTACATTCTGAAAACCGTTAAAAATATTCCACTTAAGATTAAGACCAATCATCCAGTTTTTAGCGCTGTTACCAAATGCCTTATCGTCGTTGTATTCATAAATTCCGAATGCATTTAACCTGGGCAAAAATTTCATTTGGTTCATTAACTTCATACTTTTCAATGAGCTTACTTTGTGCGAGTAAGCTTGTATATCTGACCTGCTTTCAATGATTGATTTTTTATCAAAATTAGTGATGCTGATTTGCGGTAAGCTGAGTGTGTCGGTCGGCTGAATGTTTACATCCTTTTCGAGACCCAGCATTACTCTTAAATTGTCGTTCACTTTTTGTAAGGCATTTTCAACTTCTACTTTTCGGCTTTCCACGTTTGCTACATAAACTTCCCCGCGAAGGTAATCAGCTTTAGTTATCATTCCTTCGTCATAGTAGTCTTTGATAAGTTTCCTGTTCACCTTTGCTGTGTTTAAAGCCTGGTTAATTACATCGAGACTGTTCATAGTTACAACAAGCTGGTAATAAGTAGCTTTAACCATAAAGTCGATATAATTTTCAGTTCTTTGTCTTTTGAAGTTTAATGCGGAAAGTCCCTCTACAGCAGCGTTTCTGCCGAAAAAGCCGTCGAGGTTTATTAAGGGTTGAAGCACCTCAAGTTTTGTATTGTAATTATTAAATTCGTTTGGATTGTTCAACAAAAGCGGATTAAAATCGGCCATCGAAACTATTTCCTGCTTGAGTTTTAACCCAAATACGTTTAGCGGGTCGTCTGTTTTGACATAAGTTTCGGAAAGAGTTACCTGTGGAAGAAAAACCGCAAGCGATTTGTTCTTATCCGCCTGCATTTTGTCTACTTCAGCCTGAGCAAGCTTTAATTCATAATTCCCCTCCTTCGACAATTTCAGGGCATCTTTCAGTGAAAGTGATATTTTTTCTTTTTGCTGTGCACCTATATTGATGAAAAGGAAAAATACCATCAGGGTTAATGATTTTATAATTGTTTTGTTTAAGAGCATTTATACCTCAACGTATTTTTATTATTCTGAATCAGAAGAGTTCTTACATCAAATCTGATAAACCGTTCTTTTCCTTAAGTGGGCAATTCAGTTTTTGCCTTAAAAAATATTTTTTCAAGACTTTTTAGATTTATCGAAGTTGGATGCAGCAATGTTGAATTGGTCTCAGGAATTTTACTAGGTATGTCCCGGATAAAACCTGGCTGTTAGAATTTTACAATTAATCCGGTTTTTGCATTAAATAGACGTGTTTTATGATTTTACTTCATTGCCTTTCAAAGCTGGTTATCCTATTTTTAATTAATAAATAATATAGAAATTCATACCGAGGGAAAGATGAAAAAATTAATTGCTCTCCTTTTATTTATTCCGATAATTTTAGTAGCACAGCAAAAAAGGCCGATAAATGTTGATGATTTATGGGCTATGAAGAGAGTCGGTGGAATTGAACTTTCACCTGACGGCAGCACAATTGCTTTTACTGTAACGACTTACAGTATGGAAACAAATAAAGGAAAAACAGAGATTTATCTAGTTAACATAGACGGGTCAAACCTTCATTTATTTAAAGAGACAGATAAAAGTATCACCAACCCGCACTTTACTCCCGATAGCAAAAAACTAGCTTACGAATATGACGGACAGGTTTGGTGGGCTAATCTTGATGGATCGGATGCAAAACAAGTTACGGATATTTATTCCGGCGCATCCGGATTTGAGTTTTCTGCAGATGGATCCAAAATGTTATTTGTATCCGATGTTTATGCCGACTGTCCCGACATGAATTGCAACAAAGAAAAAGATGAAAAAGCAAAAGAGAAAAAATCCGGCGCGATAATTCTAACACATTTGATGTTTCGCCATTGGAACAGGTGGCTTGGCGAGAAACGCAGCCATCTTTTTATGTATGACCTCGTATCAAAAAAATATTATGATCTCAATTATATGAGCAATCACGATGTTCCCCCTCTCGATCTCGGAAGTGCAAACGATTACAATTTTTCGCCGGATGGTAAAGAGGTTGCTTTCACAATGAATGCTGCTGAGCGGGTTCAGAACAGCACTAACAATGAAATTTATACTATTGAATTAAAAGATGTAAAAGACAATTCAGAAGTTCCAATAAAGAAAATTTCAGAAAGTAAAGGAAATGACAATGAACCGGTTTATTCTCCTGATGGAAAATACATTGCTTTCGGTTCAATGAAAAGGGCAGGGTTTGAAGCCGATCAGGTAAACCTTATGCTTTATGACAGGTCTACCGGCAAAATTGAAAACCTTACTCCCAAATTTGATTACTCGGTTGGAGATTTAGTATGGTCGCCCGATTCAAAATATATTTACTTTGATTGTGCAAATGAGATTTATAATTCAATTTATAAGATTGAAATTGCCTCGGGAAAAATTTCAATGCTCTTAAAAGAACACATAAACAATGGATTGACTATTTCTCCCGATGGAAAAACCGTTTACTTCAGGCAGCAGAGATCAACTCTTCCTTATGAAATTTTTGCTATGAATAACGATGGAAACAACGTGCATCAATTAACATTTATGAATAAAGAGTTGCTTTCTCAGCTAGAAATGAATCCCGTTGAAACATTCTGGTCACCGGGTGCAGAAGGAGCAAAGGTTCAGTCGCTTTTAGTAAAACCCCCTTTCTTTGATCCGAATAAAAAATACCCTTTGATATTTCTAATTCATGGCGGACCACAGGGGCACTGGGAAGATGACTTCCATTACCGCTGGAATACAGAAATGTTTGCTTCGCAGGGTTACGTTGTTGTTGCACCAAATCCAAGAGGCAGCACCGGTTACGGACAGAAATTTACTGATGAAATCTCAGGTGACTGGGGCGGAAAAGTTTATACCGATTTGATGAATGCATACGATTATGCAGTTAAAAAATTTGAATTCATTGATAAGAAAAACACTTTTGCCGCTGGCGCATCTTACGGCGGTTATATGATTGACTGGATTGAAGGTCATACCGACAGATTTAACGCTCTGGTTTCTCACGACGGCGTTTTCAATACAATAAGCATGTACGGAACGACTGAGGAACTCTGGTTCCCGGAATGGGAATTTAAAGGAACACCCTGGACAAACAGAGCACTTTATGAAAAATGGAATCCTCAAAGATTCATTCAGAATGCAAAAACTCCGATGTTAATCTTTGAAGGAGCTCACGATTACAGGGTTCCTGAAGAACAGGCATTCCAATTATTTACATCGTTGCAGAGACTCGGCGTGCCGAGTAAATTTATTTATTTCCCTGATGAATATCATTTTGTTGTAAAGCCACAAGATGCTAAGTTGTGGTGGAATTCAATTTTTGATTGGTTTAATAAATATAAAAAGGAATAAGAATTATGAATGATGAAGAAGTTGATTTCGCTGATCTTGGAGAGTTAGGAGAACTCGGTGTCGATGAACTTGATTACGGTGGAAAAATAGGAAACGGTAAGGAAACCGAAGAAAGTGTCGACAAAAAAATAAAATATATTGAGGAAAATCTCTGGGAAAAACTCGAAAGAGTCGGAAAGAAAATTTCCTTTGCAAGAGATATACTTGCGCTCGTAAATTATATGCGCGATCCCCTTGTTTCCTGGCACAGAAAAGCAATTGTAGTAGCAGGGCTGATATATTTTATTTCGCCAATAGATGCAATTCCGGATATCAGCCCGCTGGTCGGGTATTTGGATGATCTCGGAGTTATTACAGCTTTATTGAAATTTCTCGGTAGTGAACTTACTCCATATTATCATCCCGGGTATAGAAGTTAGAAGTTTAAAATTGATAACACTGCATTTTGGTGTTTTTAGATAAAAAAACAAAACCTCTATTATTGGGAGAATCATATGAAAGTATTTTCAATATTAACCCTGATTATAGTTGCTGCAATTTTTATTACTCAAAATGTGGCTGTAGTTGAAGTAAATTTGTTATTCTGGCGCGTTTCAATTTCGCTTGCTCTGCTTATAGTTATTAACCTACTAATAGGTTTCTTATTGGGGTGGTTCATTAAGAGTTATTTAAATTATAAAAAATCGAAATTTAATAAGCCTGAAGAAAAAGAGACGCCTAATTCAGAAGACCTCTGAGTTTTACTTTTCTAAAATTTTATTTATGAATGACAACGGTAAAGAGCGTTCCGAAATAAAACTCGGTTTAAAAGTTAAAATTGTATTGAAAAAAGATCAAAAATCGGGAAACCTCACGGAAGGAATTGTGGAGGATATTTTAACTAATTCTTCTTTTCACCCACATGGTATAAAAGTCAGGTTGAAAAGCGGCGAAGTTGGAAGGGTAAAAGAAATAATAGAATAAATTCTCAGGGAATAAGGAATGAATTTTAAAATCAAACACAGCGAAATAAAATTTCGAGGAAAGGTTTTCGATCTTAAAGTAGATGAAATAGTTTACGACAGTGGAAACGAGGGGATAAGAGAAGTTGCGATTCATCCCGGTGGTGCAGTTGTTGTTGCAGTAAAAGAAAACGGAAAGATAATTTTTGTAAAACAATATCGTTATCCATTGGACAAATCTTTAATTGAGCTGCCTGCAGGAAAGCTTGAGAAGAACGAGGATCCAATGCATTGTGCTGTTAGGGAATTGGAAGAAGAGGCAGGATACAAAACAGGCAAAATTGAAAAGCTTGGTTCAATTTTTACTACACCGGGATTTTGTACTGAAGAACTGCATATTTATCTCGCAAAAGACCTTGAAGCGGGAAAACATAATAGAGAAGAAGGTGAGTTTGGAATGCAGATTCTTGAATACTCTCTTGACGAAATCGAAGAAAAAATAAAAAAAAGTGAAATCAAAGATTCCAAAACGATTTGCGGAATTTATATGTATAAGAATCTAAAATAAATCACTATATAAACGCACGATAGTTTTTGAAATTGCAGCTAAAATAGACTAAATTATTCCCACCTTAAATCGAAGAATTTATGTTAAAATCTCTGTTAGTTAAAGATTACGCTCTGATTGGCCATATAAATGTGGAATTTGGACGGGGCCTGAATATTATCACCGGTGAAACGGGCGCAGGAAAATCTATATTGATAGACGCAATGAGCCTTTTGCTGGGAGAGCGTGCTTCTACCGAAGTTGTGCGGAAGGGTGCTCAAAAATCTATAGTTGAAGGAGTTTTTGAAGTTGAGGGAAATAAAAAAGTAAAAAATATTCTTGAAGGAAATGAAATTGATGTACTTCCCGAACTTATAATGCGCAGAGAGATTTCATTAAAAGGAAATAACCGCTGTTTTCTCAATGACACTCCTGTTACTCTCAATATTATAAAAGAAATAGGGGATTTGCTGGTTGATCTCCACGGCCAGCACGAACACCAATCACTTTTACGAACCGAAACCCATATTGAGTTTTTGGATGAATTTGGGGCTACTGAAAATCTTTTAAAAGATTATAAGGAAAAATTTGCTCAGCTTTCAGAATTTTCACGAAAGTTGAATGAGTTAAAGCAAAAAGAAAATATATTGAAAGAGAAAAAAGATATTTATCAGTTTCAGATAAAAGAAATCGACACGGTTTCACCTCAGGAAGATGAAGAGGAAAAAATAAACGAAGAATTGAATATTCTGGAAAATTCAGAAAAGCTATCGGAATTAACAAACTCAATTTATGATACGCTTTACGAATCTGAAAATTCCGTTCACGATATGATTGGAAAAATTGAAAAGGACATAGAAGAACTTGAAAAAATTGATAAATCATTTTCCGAAATCAGATCTGAATGTGAAAGTGCTGTTTCTTTGATAAATGATATCTCACAGTTTGTAAGAAATTATAAGGCAAAAATAGATATCGATCCCGAACATCTGGAAGAACTGCGAAACAGGCTCGGGGCAATTGTGATGCTTAAGAAAAAATACGGCGGGTCTGTAAAAGCTGTTATTGAACACAGAAATAAGATTGGTGAAGAGTTTAAACTAGCTGAGAATTATTCGGGAAGTATAGAAAACCTTGAATCAGAGATAAAAAAACTAAGAGAGATTTGTGGAATTTCAGCTGAAGCACTTTCTAAAAAAAGAAAAGAAATATCAAAAAAAGTACAGAAGGAAGTTCAGGAAGCATTGACATATCTTGGAATTGAAAATTCAATTTTTAAAATAGAAATTAAACAAATTTCTATCGATAAAAATGCTAGTGATTTTATTCTTGTAAACAAAAAGCCTTATAAATATAATTCTAATGGTTATGATGAGGTAGAATTTTTCATTTCAACAAATCCCGGCGAAGATCCAAAACCACTCGCAAAGGTTGCATCTGGCGGTGAAATTTCCAGGGTTATGCTTGTATTAAAATCGATACTGGCCAAAACAGATAAACTTCCGCTTTTAATCTTTGATGAAATTGATACGGGGGTAAGTGGAAGAATTGCTCAGAAAGTCGGGCGGGCATTGAAAAACCTTGCAGGATTTCACCAGATAATTTCAATTACTCATCTCCCGCAAATAGCAAGCCTTGCGGATCAACACTTTGCAGTTGAGAAAACTTTAAATGATGATCGTGTCGTAAGCTTAATTAAAAAGCTTGGTAAAGACGATAGAATAAAAGAAGTTGCAAAACTGATGAGCGGAGAAAAAATAACAGAAGCAAGTTTGAAGGGCGCAAAGGAATTGATGGGAATTTGATCAATAACAAGATTAAAGAAAGTGAAAGCAATTGAAAGAATCCGCACTATATGTTCATATCCCGTTCTGCGATCACAAATGCATTTACTGTGATTTTTATTCTATAATAACGTCAGATAATATCCAGTCTTTTCTGAATTCTATTAAAAAAGAGATTGAACATTATTCCGATCTTTATTCAGATGACAGAATTTTCACATCACTATTTTTCGGCGGCGGAACCCCGTCTTTGATGAAGCCGGAATATCTTGGAGAGATTATAAAATCATTAAAAAATAATTATAATGTCTCCGATGACGCAGAAATCACAATGGAGACAAACCCCGGTACGGTTAATAAAGAAAAATTAAAATCTTTCAAAAAAACCGGTATTAACAGAATCAGTATTGGTATACAATCTTTTCACGATGATGAGTTGAGGTTTTTAACAAGAATTCACGATAAAAATGTAGCAATTGAAACAGTAAATAATGCTAAGGAAGTTGGATTTGATAATATTAGCGTAGATCTCATTTTTAACCTTCCCGGACAAACGAAAGAAAAATGGAAAGAAAATTTAGAAATGGCTTTAAGTTTACCGATAAAACATATATCTGCATACAGTCTTATTCTCGAAAGGGGAACAATACTGAATAAAATGGTGCTTGATAAAAAAGTAATTATGCAGGATGATGATCACGATGCAGATCTTTACGAAATGACAATTGACTTTATGCTTGAAAATGGTTTTAATCAATATGAGGTTTCCAATTTTGCAAAACCAGGCTACGAGTGCAGGCACAACAATGCTTACTGGCGTTACAAGGATTATCTGAGCTTCGGTACAAGTTCACATTCATTTGTAAATGGAAAGCGTTGGTGGAATTTTTCCAGTCTTAAAAGATATATCTCGGAAATTGATAAAAACTGTTCTGCCGTGGCCGGCTTTGAAATGGTAAATGATCAGGAAAAATTTAATGAATATGTAATGCTTGCTTTAAGAAGTTCAGGTCTGAATTTGATAGAATTTAAGAATATGTTCGGAGAAAATTGGATAAATGAAAAATATGATTATTTTAAGAAGTTGATGAACAGAAAACTTGTAACTATTGATGAAGAACATCTTCGCCTTACAAAAAAAGGTTATGCAGTTTGTGATGAAATCCTGAAAGAAATTCTTTAAATCATTTTTCGAAACCAATAATTTAATCCTATGCTTAAACTAAAACTTCATTGGCAAATACTCATTTCGCTTGTTCTCGCTATATTATTTGGATTCTTTTTTCCACAGGATGTCACATATGTAAAATGGATGGGGGATTTGTTCCTTCGTGGTCTGAAAATGATTATTGTTCCGCTTATTCTTACATCAATCGTAACGGGGGTAGCGAATATTGGGAACGCACAAGGATTGGGAAAACTAGGGGCCAAAACAATATTGTATTATATCAGCACAAGCTTGTTTGCAATATTAGTAGGATTAACTTTTGTAAATCTTTTTCAGCCAGGTGTTGGTGCTGATCTTGGTTTTTCAAAACAGGTTGAAGGAATGGATATAGCATCCAAAGGATTTGGAAATATTCTACTGAGAATGGTTCCGTCAAATATTTTTCAGGCTCTGGCTTCTGCGGATATGCTTGCAATTATTTTCTTTTCTATTCTAATTGGTTTTTTTATTATGAAAATCTCAAAGGAATATAAGGATCCACTTATAAACCTCTTCAACGGCGGTTTTGAAGTGATGATGAGAATAACTTCCTTTGTGATAAAATTTACACCATTAGGTATATTTGGAATTGTCTCTGTTGTAGTTGCAGAACAAAAAGATGTTCTTGATGTAGCGCAAAGGCTTGGAATTTATATGCTTTCTGTATTGTTGGGATTGTTCTTTCACGCTTTTATTACATTGCCTTTTTTATTAAGATTTGTCGGGAAGGCCAACCCTTATAAACATTTCAAGGCAATGACAACTCCTTTATTAACTGCATTTTCTACATCTTCTTCTTCTGCAACGCTTCCTTTAACTATGGAATCGGTTGAAAATGAAGTTGGGGTTTCAAATAAAATTACAAGTTTTGTTCTCCCGCTTGGAGCAACGGTTAATATGGACGGAACCGCTCTTTATGAATGTGTCGCTGCAATGTTTATTGCGCAGGCGTATGGAATTCATTTAAGTTTTCTGAGCCAAGTAATAGTTGTGTTTACTGCCTTGCTTGCTTCAATAGGTGCAGCAGGCATTCCGATGGCCGGGCTGGTGATGATCTCTGTAATTTTATCTGCCGTTGGTCTGCCACTGGAGGGGGTGGGTTTAATTCTGGCTGTAGACAGAATTCTTGACATGTGCAGAACGACAGTAAATGTTTGGAGTGACAGTTGTGGTGCAGCGATAATTGCAAGAACCGAGGGAGAAGATTTAAATGTTAAGATTGATTAACTCTGTTATTGAATCTATAATTAAATCAGGTCCCTGTTCTTTAAGAGCCTTTTTTGTTCGGTAACCATATGTCACAGCACAAGTTTTCGATCCGGCATTTTTCCCACATGCAATATCAAGTTCTGTGTCACCAACTATCATCGTTTCTTCTGGTTTAATATTTAATTCGTTGCAGATCAATAACAACGGTTCGGGTGAAGGCTTATGGGCAATTCCGTTTCTTCTTCCTGTGACAAGATCGAAATATTTTCCAAGCTCAAAATGATTAATAATTTTTTCGGCTTGTTCCTGTCCTTTTGTGGTTAAAAGAGAAGTAAGAATATTTCTGGACTTTAAATTTGCCAGCGTTTCTTCGATATCATCGTATAATGTTGATTCGTCAATAAAATCAAAATATTGATTTTTATAAACATTTATGAAAGTATTAAAATCTTTTACAGGAATATTGAATTCTTTAAAAATATCCTCAAAATGATGTCCTATTCTCTCGTAGAAAAGATTTTCTTTTAAATTATCAGCAGGAATCCTTAAATCTATTAATGCTTTTAAGGTAGTCTTGTAAATAGTTGTATGAGATTTTACAAGGGTTCCGTCAAGGTCGAAACAAATATGTCTTATGGAAAGATTATTTTTCATTATTTTCTTTTTCAATTGAATTTGAAAAGCTTGCTGAATATTCGCATATTTCTTCATGGCAGTATATGTCAACATTTGTTCTACAAGTTGAACATTGAGTGTCTCCATGGATTCAAATAATCATCTTCAGCCGTTTGCGTCAAAGATAAAATTTAAGGTTTTTTCCTTTAATTTTCATATTTCGATTATTAAAATTAAAGTTTTGCTAAATGATGTTTATAAAAATATAGTTGGAGGAAAATATAATATAAAAAGTCAGGTTAATATTTATTTTATTTTCCAAATAATGGTTAAAATATTATATTAATTGCAGGATTCCGAATGATTGCTTGAGTGAACATATTTGTTAGCTTGATCTAATTATTTAATATTTGTGAGAATATAAATAAGTTTAGATACGTATATTACTTTATTAATTATTAGAAATAAATTAGGAGCTCTGATATGAAAAAATATTGGGTCTTATTTTTGCTCTTATTTCTTTTTATGTCTGTTGGGTTTCAAGCAAATGCTTATGCACAGAGTTCTCCTGTTATGTATTTCTGCGAGCGATATGATCAAAATTATGGTGAAGTAGGTATAAACAACAGGTTTACAACAGGCTATCTAACCGTAATGGTTAAATCAGATTATGCACTTGGTTTAAGTAAATGCTACATAGAATTCGACAAGTATAATCCCTCATACAATGATTTTGAATATTATAAAAAATTTAACTTTGTAGTTCAGCCCGATATGAAATACATTTATTTTTCAAGGAATCAAAATGCGGATATGAAATTTGATGACCCTGGAATTTACAGGGTTTTTCTCCTTGATTCAGCCAATAAAACAGTTGCAAGTGCTTTGATTGAAATAATTCGTTAGCAATAATTAATTTTATAAATGGCGGTGTACATAATTGTATACCGCCTTTTTATTTTTAAAAATTTTGGATTTAATCTTATATTGTGAAATGGTTTTAAATTAATTTGAGCGATATTGATGGGAAATAATTTTGATGTAATAATAATAGGGGCTGGACCAATCGGACTCAGGTGTGGTATTGAGGCCGTAATCAGAAAGCTTAGTCACTTAATAATTGACAAAGGCTGTCTTGTAAATTCAATTTATAATTACCCTACAAACATGACCTTCTTCTCTACATCTGAGCGACTGGAAATCGGGGAAGTCCCTTTTGTATCTCATGGGGATAAACCAACAAGAAGAGAAGCTCTGGAATATTATCGCAGAGTTAAAGATTCCTGGAACTTAAAAGTAAACACTTATGAACGAGTTCTTAAGGTAGAAGGAAATAAGGGGAACTTTATTGTTGAAACCGATAAGAAAAAATATTTTTGCAGTAATGTAATAGTTGCTACAGGATTCTATGATACGCCTAATCTTTTGAATGTATCTGGAGAAGACCTTCCCAAGGTAAAACATTATTTTAAAGAAGCACATCCCGTTGCTTATTTAGATATTATAATTGTTGGCGCAGGCAATTCCGGCGTAGATGTTGCACTGGAAACATACAGACGTGGATCTAAAGTCACGATGGTTATAAGAGAAAACAAAATAAAGGATAGTGTAAAATACTGGGTGAAACCGGATATCGAAAACAGGATAAAAGAAGGTTCAATAAAAGCTTTTTTTAATTCCACTGTTTCTGAAATAAGGGAAAAAGAAGTCGATATTAAAACACCGGATGGAATATTAACCATTAAAAATGATTTTGTTTTTGCTATGACGGGCTATAAACCCGATTTCCGCTTCTTGAAAAAATTGGGTGTAAATATTTCTGGAAATGATTCAAGAACACCACAATTTAATGAGAAAACTTTTGAAACAAATAAAAAAGGAATATATCTTGCAGGCGTGGTATGCGGAGGAATGGAAACGGGAAAATTGTTCATTGAAAATAGCAGGGATCACGCTATTAATATTTTTGATAATATTTCTGCCGATAAATAGGCCTTTCTTTTAAATTCCACATTTTGATTTATTTGTAGCTAAATGAGAAACGATTCGTTTGAATTACTCTCGGTTTAAGTTTATTTTAAACCATATATTAAGAAGAATTTATTAATTAGGGAGCTAATATGTCTAAAAATATTCAAGAATTATTAGGAAAGGACGCAGCTAATCTTATAGATTATAAAGCAAAATTTCCCAAAGAGAAATTACATTTACCCGGTCCTGATTTTGTTGACAGGATATTTGCACAGTCTGATAGGAATATTAATGTAATAAAGAACCTTCAATGGCTTTTTAAGTCCGGCCGCCTGTCTGGTACGGGTTATGTTTCAATTTTACCGGTTGACCAGGGAATAGAACATAGTGGGGGGGCTTCCTTTGCTCCAAACCCTGATTATTTCGATCCCGAAAACATTGTTAAGCTTGCAATTGAAGGGGGATGTAATGCAGTCGCTTCAACGTTAGGTGTACTTGGCAGCGTTTCCAGAAAGTATGCACATAAGATCCCGTTCATTCTTAAGCTCAATCATAATGAGTTGTTAACTTATCCGAATAAATTTGATCAGATTATGTTTGCAGGAGTAGAGCAAGCACGAGAATTAGGTGCTGCTGCAGTTGGTGCTACGATTTACTTCGGGTCAGAAGAAAGTAGCAGACAAATAATAGAGGTCAGTCAGGCTTTTCAATATGCGCACGAGTTAGGGCTTGCAACAATTTTGTGGTGCTATTTAAGAAACTCTGCTTTTAAAACCAAAGAAGCTGATTATCACACAGCTGCGGATCTAACAGGGCAAGCAAATCACCTCGGCGTTACAATAGAAGCAGATATAATCAAACAAAAATTACCGAATTGTAATGGTGGCTTTAATGCTATTAAGTTCGGCAAGACAAACAAAAAGGTTTACAGTGACCTGACTTCAGATCATCCGATTGATCTTACTCGTTATCAGGTAATAAATAATTACATGGGACGTTCCGGGTTAATTAATAGCGGTGGTGCTTCAGGTGAAAATGATTTTGCAGAGGCTGCCAAAACTGCTGTGATAAACAAACGTGCCGGTGGAATGGGATTAATTTCAGGGAGGAAAGCCTTTCAGAGACCAATGAAGGAAGGTGTAGAATTATTAAATCTCATTCAGGACGTTTATCTTTCAAAAGATATAACTGTAGCATAAATAGAACATTTAAAAACGAAAACGCCGTAATAATGAATTACGGCGTTTTTAATAAATAGTCAGCCAGATAAAAAATTACCTTATTTGAACCTACTTCATCATTATCATTTTTTTCGTAAACACCTTGTTGCCTGCTTGTAATCGGTAGAAGTAAATACCACTGGCAAGATTACTTCCATCAAACGGGAATGTATGACTTCCCGCTACCTGGTATTCAGAAACAAGTTCTTTAACCTGTTGTCCGAGAGTGTTTATTATTGTCAATTCAACGAATGTATTATTATTAAGATTATGGTTAATGTTTGTAGACGGATTAAAAAGGATTGGGATAGTTTCCAATTAGTTTTGTTATCGAAGGCATATTTTCAAATAAATTGTTCTGTGCCATTAAGTTTGTAAAACATATAAAAGTTAGAACCAACGATACTAATAAGCGTTTCATAATTTCCCCCATTTTATTTTGTAATCAATTAAAATGTCTTTTGTGGAATAAAAATGTTCGTTTGTTATATAGCTATATGGCATCCTGATTATGCCGACTAAACCCAGGCCGGGTTTAAAGAAATAGTACACATCGCCTAGGTAAAAAATATTATCGAGCATTAATTTTAATTTGTAAACAATACATCTGAAATCGCCCACAGGCGTGCTGAATAATGAATCTGTCGATACGCAGGTGTAAGTAGTTACTATAGAATCCGGAATATTGTCGAGATTACCAAAAATGTAATAATAAAAGGTATGAGCAGTTGTTTCATCCCCTTTGTTGGCAGGATATTTAAACATCAGGTCATTAAATAACATTTTAATTGTATCTTTATCAGTAATGCCAGCATAATAAATACCTTCTTTCCCATTGTAAATTAATTTGGCTTCTGAATATGGGTCACCACCTGGAGCATACCTTGTGTATTTAAAGGTTTTTTGATTACCCCCATTTAAACTAACAGAAAGAATATCGGTTATCTTATATCCTCGTAAATCTTCCACAGCAAATGATACTGATCCATCATTATTCAGAGAATATTGCTGATACACCCAATAATTACCCACGGCAAGTGGAATAATAGGACCGGCATTCTCATCAGCTGGCCCGGTACCTAGGTTGCAGGATATTAAAATTAAACTAAAGAAAATGAGCAGTGTTTTCATTCATCACCCCCTTTTTAATATTGTAATTGTCCAATAACACTAATAAGCGTTTCATAATTTCCCCCATTTTACTTTGTAATCAACTAAAACGGTTTTTAAGAAATAAAAATGTTCATCTGATATATAGCTATAAGGCATTTCGATCATACCGACTAAACCCAGGGTTGGCTTAAAGAAATAGTATATATCGCCAAGGTAAAAAATATCATCGAGCATTAATTTTAATTTGTAAACAACACATCTGAAATCGCCAACTGGTGTACTGAATAATGAATCTGTAGATACACAGGTATAAGTGGTTACTATATAATCCGGAACATTTCCAGAATTACCGTAAATGTTATGATAAAAGGTATGAGCAAGAGTTTCATCACCTTTATTAGCAGGGTATTTAAACACCAGGTCATTAAATGACATTGTAACGGAATCTTCAATGGTAATTCCCGCATAATAAATACCGTCTTTCCCACTGTAAATTAATCTGGTTTTTGAAGATATGTAATCTGGTGGACCGTACATTGAACATTGAAAGGTTTTTAGTTTATCACCATTTAAGCTAACGGAAAGAGTATCAGTAATTATAAATCCCGCCAATAAGTCGTGTACTATGTCTGTGTCTATTGAGCCATCACTGTTCAAAGAATATTCTTGGTACACCCAGTAATTGCCAACAGCAAGCGGGATAATCGGACCGGAGTTCTCATCAACAGGCGGCTCGGTACCGGAATTGCAGGACATTAAAAATAAACTAAAAAAAATAAGTAGTGTTTTCATTCATTCCCCCGATAAATTGATAGCTGACTAACTACTAAATATACTGAATCGGTGGGTCCCGATTCGGCGGATATTCATGAATTTTCTTATGGTAAATATTACTCCCCCAAAATTTCATATACCGACTTCGTAATACTTATACAAATAATAGCTTCTTCCGAAAGCTCCCCAATCTAGAAATGCCAAATGTGGAGGGCACTTATTTAATTCTTGATTTAATCTAAAAAATGGTAAAATATAAGTCAAGGTATTTTTTACTTAAAAAATTTTCCCTCTGCAGATAAAAATACTGAATGTGAGTACGTTTAGAGTTGAGGCTCATTGTTGTACACGTTATTTTATTTTGATAGAAGATAATCAGCAATCTTACCCAGATCTTTTATATCAATATTATTAAAGGCAGGCATCATCACACCGGGGTATTTTTTCTTAAATTCTTTAAATCTTACAGAAGACATATAAGATTGCGGATTCCTGAGATAATTAATTAGCTCTTGTCTTGTCCAGTTATCCTTTACATTCATAAGGCTTGGAGCCATTCTGGTACCTGTCAAATCGGCACCGTGACAATTAACACATCCAAGGGATGAAACCATTTCTGCAGGAGATAATGGTTTCCCTGATTGCTGACTCTGTCCCATCATTTCCTGTGGATTTAAAGAACCTTTATTATGTAATTCACTCTGGTCAGTTATTTTAGATAAAAGAAATAAAATAAGAAAAAGAGCCAGAAACGCGGCTACCCATATTTGAGGTTTTGTCATTAGAACTCTCGATAATTTTCATAAAATAAAAGTGAAATATAGGGGCTGGATGAAAGAGTATCAAACTGAGTCCTTAAAGAAATAGAAAACAGCGTAAGGGAATATAATTCCAGGCTGGATTTATAACGGTTTTCCGGTTATGTAAACTCGCCTTTATTTAATAACAAAAGAGGCATTTACAACAGCAGTGATTTCTTTATCAATGGAGCTTAAGTCGTTTATGCCATAATCTGAAACCTGATTTGAAAGACGGGGTGTAATTTGAATAACGCCCATTCTTGCATCTCTCAATGTACCGATTTCCCGGCCAGTTGCCTGTGCAATTTTTTCAGCCCTGTTTTTTGCATCTTTTGCAGCTTCCGCCTGAATTTCTATTTTGAGATCGGCAATTTTAGTATAATGGTATTCAGGCATATCAAGTTGCAGGTTTACCCCACGTTCCACTACTGATGGCAGGTCAAGAGAAACTTCTTTGATCTTTTGTACGTCAGTAGAATTAAATTGGAATCGTTGGCTGTAATTGTAAGCGCGTATTATATTTGTTGAGTATCCATTCGTACCCATCTGGTAAAGTGGGTAACTGTGTATCGTTTGCAAATCAATTTTGTCTTCAGGAAATCCTTTTGATGCAAGATAGTCAATCAACAGAGGCATTTGTCTTTTGAGATCTTTGTAAGCGCCTTCTGCCGTAGTGCCTTCTACTGAAACTGTACCCTTAATTACCCCGAGATCGGATATAATTTCTCTTTTAGCTGAGCCGGTTACATTGATTACTTGATTCGAATTGTAATTTGATTTCCATGTTAGAACAAATATAATAACTCCAAGAAGAAAACTGCCTCCTAAAATCCCAAAAGGAACGATATTATTGTTTTTATTTTCCATAAGATTTAATTATTAGTAATTTAAATAATTGTAATTATTAAAGGTAAATTATGAAAAATTATAATAATTACAATACAGGTTATCGTTATATTAAAGTGAGAGAAGTTTAGTTTTATGCCTCAAAATAGATTAGCTAAAGAAAAAAGTCCTTATTTACTTCAACATGCAGATAATCCCGTTGACTGGTATCCCTGGTGTGAAAAAGCTTTTGAAAAAGCAAAAACGGAAGATAAACCAGTTTTTCTTTCCATAGGATATTCAACCTGTCATTGGTGTCACGTTATGGCTCACGAGTCTTTTGAAGATGAAAAAGTAGCCGGCTTAATGAATGATGCCTTCATATCTATAAAAGTTGATCGGGAAGAAAGACCGGATATTGACGGAATTTATATGACTGTTTGTCAGATGATAACAGGAGGAGGGGGCTGGCCTTTAACAATTATAATGACACCGGATAAAAAACCCTTCTTTGCCGGGACATACTTTCCCAAGAGTAATCGATTTGGAAGAGCAGGTTTGCTTGAAATTATTCCGCAGATTAAAAATTACTGGTTAAATAAAAAAGAAGAAATAATAAAATCTTCTAAACAAATTTCTTTGGCCTTTGAAAAAACAACAGTTACAAAGACAGGAGATGATCTAACACAAGCAGTACTTCATAAGGCATTTAATGATTTGAAAAACAGGTTCGATTCCAGGTACGGTGGATTTGGGCAAGCACCAAAGTTCCCAACACCTCATAATTTAATGTTTCTATTGAGATACTGGAACAGAACAGGCAGTGATGAAGCATTGGAAATGGTGAAAAAAACTTTACTGGAGATGCGGAATGGCGGAATATATGATCACCTGGGATATGGCTTTCACAGGTATTCAACTGATGAGCAGTGGTTTGTTCCACACTTTGAGAAAATGCTTTATGATCAGGCACTTTTAATTTTAGCTTATACTGAAGCTTATCAAGTTACAAAAATCGAATTATTTAGCAGGACAGCAAAAGAAATAATAGAATATGTTTTGCGTGATTTAACTTCTCCGGAAAGTGGATTTTATTCTGCTGAAGATGCTGATAGCGAAGGCGAAGAAGGAAAATTTTACCTTTGGGATGTAAATGAGTTGAAGAAAGTATTAAATAATGATGCTGAATTAATTATTAAGATTTTTAATTGCGAGAAAGATGGAAATTGGGTCGACCAGACAATGGGGGGAGCTCCAGGAACAAATATTTTACACTTGAAAAAATCTGTAAAAGAACTTTCTGAAGAGTTTGGTATAACTGTAAAAAAACTTCGCGAGAAAATTGAAAATGCCAGAGAGAAATTATTTGAAGCAAGAAAAAAAAGGATTCACCCTTATAAAGATGATAAAATTTTAACTGATTGGAACGGGTTGATGATCTCAGCTTTGTCAAAAGCCTCGCAGGTTTTTAATGAAAAAAAATATGCAGATGCCGCTGAAAAAGCTATAGCCTTTATTCAAAGTAATTTATTTCCTCAAGAAAAAAAGTTGTTGCATAGATTCAGAGAAGGTGAAGCGGGACTTCCCGCGAATATTGATGATTATGCTTTTTTAATATCAGGACTATTAGATTTATATGAAACAGTCTTTAAAGTTGAATATTTAAAATTAGCAGTACAGTTACAGCATGTTCAGATCGATCACTTTTTAGATTCAGAACATGGCGGATTCTTTTTTACTGCTTCTGACGCTGAAAAATTACTAGTCAGGCAAAAGGAAATTTACGACGGTGCGATACCCTCTGGAAATTCGGTTTCACTATTAAATTTATTACGAATTGGTAAAATCACAGGGAATCCTGATTTTGAAGAAATAGCAAACAAACTTGTAAAATCTTTTTCTTTACAAATTTCGGGATCGCCGACAGCATTTACACAATTTCTTAATAGTCTGGATTTCACTTTTGGTCCTTCTAAAGAAATTGTTGTGGTAGGAAAAACCAATGATACGGAGGCTCAAAAAATGTTAGATTTAATTCGAGAGAAATATATTCCCGGTAAAGTTCTTTTGTTTAAAAATTTTGAAAACCCAGAGATTGATGAAATAGCAGGTTTCACTAAAAAGCAGAGTATGTTCCGAAATAAAACTACCGTGTATGTTTGTGAAAACTATAACTGCAAAATGCCGATTACAAGTGTGAAAGGTTTAGAGGGGTTATTAAAATAATAAATCATGATTATGAGCAGTGTAAAAAAGAAAATAAAAATTCAAGTTAAAAAGAAGAAAAAAAGAATTCCCTTGCCGAAAAAACCGCCTAAAATAATTAGCGCTAAAAAATCCTATAATAGAAAGAAAGAAAAAGATAAGATCAGAAAAGAACGGAAAGGAGAATAGGCAACAATGTTGGAAGCATTAGTTATAATTTCTTTTTATCATTGCACTGACTAACTGAGATTGATTCTTGCCGAATTTGAAAGGGGAACTTTCGTGATTGATATGAGCGTCTTTCTATAAGTAAGGGGAGTAATGTTCAGTATAGGTTTGGGTTTTAAATGTAGAGATTGTATCAATAAGTAACATAGCTATACTGTATCATCTTTACCATAAACTTCGGGAGGTCCTTCAAAAAAAGCTTGATTTATTTACAGAAATTAGAAAAAAGCATTTTTTTTGCACACCCTTAGGCTTAAATAAGCAAAAAAATATTTAGCATTCTTGCATTATTTAAAGACTGGCCTTATATTTGAAGCCATATTTTCAAATTGACCTAAATAATTAAGGCAAATAATGTTAGATACCTTAGATATTAAGGTTCTTAATATGCTTCAAAAAAATGCAAGAACCAAGAGAAATGAGATAGCGGAGAAGATTGGATTATCTCTTCCATCCGTTAGTGAAAGGTTAAACAAGCTGGAAGAAAAAGGTTTTATTCAAGGTTACTTTGCGAAATTAAACAGAAAGTCTTTTGGTTATGATATACTCGCATATGTATTTGTAACAATGGAGTCTTCCAAGCATTACAAAACATTAATTGGTAAAGCAGAAAAAATTCCGGAAATAATAGAATGCCATTCAGTTCTTGGCGAAGGCTCACACTTGCTGAAAACGATTGCAAAGAATACTGAGGCACTTGAAAAACTGCTAGGTGAAATTCAATCATGGCCGGGAGTTATTTCAACAAAGACAACTTTTATATTATCTACTACTAAAGAAACAACAGAAATAGATATTTAATTACTATTAATCATTAAAACAAAATAAAGGTACAATATGGCAAAGACGACAGTTTCTCCTATTGATAATGTCCTGAAGTTCATTAAAACTAACGGGATAAAATTTGTAGATCTTAAATTCATGGATTTCCCAGGTCAATGGCAGCACTTTACAGTTCCTGTGACACAGCTGGATGCAGATTCATTTGAAGATGGCTTTGGATTTGACGGTTCTTCTATTCGTGGATGGAAAGCAATAAATGAGAGTGATATGTTAATTATTCCAGACCCCAATACTATGTTTGTTGATACGTTTGTTCAGGTTCCGACTATCAGCTTGATCTGTGATGTTTATGAACCAGCGACTAAAGAAAAGTATTCACGTTGTCCAAGAAGTATTTCACAAAAGGCAGCAGCTTACCTGAATTCTACAGGAATTGCAGATACTGTTTACTACGGACCTGAAGCAGAGTTTTTTGTTTTTGATGATGTTCGGTTTGATTCAAAGCCTAACGGAAGCTTTTACTTTGTTGATTCAAACGAAGGCAGGTGGAATAGCGGGCGAGAAGAAGAACCAAACCTAGGATATAAACCCAGGTATAAAGAAGGATATTTTCCCGTTCCGCCTACAGACTCATTAATGGATCTCAGAAATGAAATGGTTGTTAATTTGCTAAATGCAGGAATTGATGTTGAAGCTCAGCATCACGAAGTTGCAAGTGGTGGACAGTGTGAAATAGATTTAAGATTTCAACCGCTTGTAAAAGCTGCGGACCAGCTATTGCTATTTAAATATATTGTTAAAAATACCGCGAAGAAAAACAATAAAACTGTAACATATATGCCGAAACCGGTTTTCGGAGATAATGGTAGTGGCATGCATGTTCATACAAGTCTCTGGAAAAAAGGAAAGCCTTTGTTTGCAGGCTCAGGCTATGCAGGGTTGAGCGAAACTGGTTTGTATTTTATTGGAGGTATTTTGAAACATGCAGCTTCGCTTCTTGCATTTACCAATCCAACAACTAATTCTTATAAAAGATTAGTGCCGGGTTTTGAGGCACCGGTAAATCTGGCTTATTCACAAAGAAACAGAAGTGCATCTGTAAGAATACCAATGTATTCTTCGAGCCCTAAGTCAAAAAGAGTCGAGTTTCGTTGCCCTGATCCGTCCTGTAATCCTTATCTCGCCTTTTCTGCAATGCTTATGGCAGGATTAGATGGGGTAATAAACAGGATTGATCCTGGCGAACCACTTGATAAGGATATTTATGATTTGTCTCCGGAGGAATTGAAAGACGTCCCCTCAACGCCGGGTAGTTTGAGCGAAGCTTTAAAAGCGCTGGCGAACGATCACGAATATTTAATGAAAGGCGATGTGTTTACAGAGGATGTGATAGAAACATGGATAAAATACAAAACTGATAAGGAAATAAAACCGATGGCTCTTCAGCCACATCCCTATGAATTTAATTTGTACTACGATGTATAGGTTAAAGTGATCTTGATAGGTCTAAGGGCGGGTTTGTCCCGCCTTTTTATTTTATCCACTCTTTCCAAATTTCCGGTTGGTAACCAACAATGGCTTTTCCTTCGTTTCTTACTATCGGGGTTTTTAGCAAAAGCGAATCCGATAATAATTCTTCCTCTAAGTTATAAACCATAAACTGTAAGCCGCGTTTTTGAAATTGCTTTCCTTCCTTGTCTATTAATTCTTCAATCGGAACTGATCGCAAAATATTGTCCAGTTCACCCTTTGCAATTCCTTTTTCATTCAAATCGCGAAAGTGGAAAGGGATTCTTCTTTCCTTAAAGAATCTTTCCGCTTTTTGAGTGTCCCTGCACTTTTTTGTGCCTATTATCTGGATGTTCATAATTAAAAATCCGTATAAATTTGCTGAGTTCTCTTTGCTCGTGGAAAGCGGCTCTTTATCCCGGTTTTGCTTACTACTGCTGTCCCTAGTACATAATCTTTGTACTTAATTACGCATTGACCATCAATATCAATTTCTTTTTTTATTATTCCGCCTTCAAGGTATTTTTTCAGTTCATCCCGGTTTTCAATTTCATAAATATTTTTTGAAATATATTTTTGAAAAACCTGTGCTGCCTGTGTGTGTAGTGTTAATTTCTTGTTCTTATCAATTACACCCATCTTTGTTCCGATTCTCTGGAAGTGCCCGGGATAAGGATCATCCCATTCTTTGCTGATGAGAAATATGTCATTTGATTTCTGCAGGTATTTATAGTTAGATAAAACTTCTTCCGGTATTCCAAAACAATCGGAAATATTTTTTAACAGTGAACGAATTTCTTTCTTGTCTGCATTTAGCAACTTTAATTTTCTCTGTATGGGTGAAGTTTGTTCCGGCGGATTTGTCTCACCAGTTTTATTCAACTTAACTATAAAAAATCCGTCGGTATTTGCTTCCCAGGGAAAAATTCTTCTTCCTTTTGAAATTTCAGGATTTAACTCTCTTCCATTATAATTTATTAAAGCCGGATGGGATTTTATAGGCAGCTCAATTTTCTGGATTTGGACTGGATATTTTTTGAGCACCTTATCCAAAATTAATTCATTCTCCTCTGGTGTTAACGTGCACGTAGAATAAACAATCTCACCTTCGACTTTCGTCATTTTAATTGCTGCTATCAAAAGTTTTAACTGTAGCTCACCGAGCCTTTCTGCCCTTTTAACTGACCACCAATTGTTCACCTCTCCTTTTTTCTGAATTATTCCAAGTCCACTGCATGGTGCATCAACCAGTATCTTATCAAAGTGATCTGCATAATGCTTACTTAGCCATTCACCCTTTGTGTGTATTACACCTGTGTTTATAATATTCATTCTGTCGATATTATAAACAAGCATCTTAACGCGGTCCAATTGGATTTCGTTTGATACAATCGTTCCCCGATTTTCCATTATTTCCGCCAATTCAGTAGTTTTTGAACCGGGTGCTGCACACAGGTCGAGGACTATATCATGCGGCTGTGGATTTAAAATAAGTGGGGGGATCATTGATGAAAGTCCCTGTATGTAATATTCTCCGATTATATGTTCAATCGTTTTTCCAAGCAGATCATTTTTTTCGGGAATTTTCAGAGCGTCTCTAAAACCTTTGATTTTTTCCGTTTTAATGTTGTAATCTTTTAGAAGAGTTTCAGAAAGCTTTTCTTTTGTGGTTTTTAATCTGTTGATGCGAATATAAGATGTCGGCTCTTCGTTTATAAAATCGAGATAATCTTTAGCGGAAGATTCGCCATATAGTGAAGAGAGATAATCGAATATTTTATTACTGACCAGTTTGCCTGTCTGCGACAATTTTATTTCTCAATATCTGTTCAAGTTTAAAATCATAAATATTTCGTTAATCAGAGTATTACTCCTTTTTTCGCCGGGGAAATTCTTTTTATAATCAGACTCTATTGCTTTAATAATTGAATCAAGATAATTTTCATATTGTGTTACTAATGTTTTGACTTGGTCATCATTTTTAGGAATTTTAACGGAGCAGGTTCTTGTTCTGCTCGAATAAGTAATGCACTTTGCCTTATGTAAATTTTCTGCCTGAAGCACAGCAGCTCCGTCTACAGTAAGGACTTCGTAGCTTCCAAAAAATTCCTGGCCAATTACGAGTGTTTTGCTTGGGAGATTAATTTCTTCAATTGTCTCATCTATTAAAAAATCATCGGGGAATTTTTTAATTCCCTTTTCTCTAAGAGATGTTATCCATTTTGAAGTAAACTCTTTTTCTTTCAAGTATATTGAGTCTATGAATTTAAAACTTTGTTATAATAGTTTAAATATTGGGGAAGAACGATTGACTTATCAAAATTCTCAACTGCTCTTTTTCGGGAATTTTCTGAGAAAATTTTGTACTTCTTTTCGTTAGTCAGAAGATCTATTGAATACTTTGCCATCCTGTCTATGTCACCGATTTCTGCAATAAATCCAGTCTCGTTGTGACGAATGAGTTCCGGTAAGCCACCAACGCTTGAACTTACTACAGGAATTCCGCAAGCCATTGCTTCAAGGGCTGCAAGTCCGAAACTTTCTGACTGAGAAGGGATGAGAAACAAGTCTGCGGAATTTAATATTTCTACAAGCCCATCTTGTTTCCCCAAAAACTTTACTCTATCACAAAGATGCAATTCCCTGCAAAGTCTCTCACATTCAGATCTGTCGGGACCATCGCCAACTAAAATTAATTTTGTAGGAACTTCTTTTATAACTTTTTCCAGAATTCTGATTGTATCAGAAACTCTCTTAACCTGCCTGAAATTTGAGGTGTGAACGATTATTTTTTCGCCCTTTGTAGCAAGATTTTTTCTGAAACAGCCATTCTCTTTTGGTTTTAAAATCTCTGTATCGATAAAATTAGGAATTACTTCAATTTGTTTGTTGATATTATAATTCGTCAAGGTCTTTTCTTTTAAAAATCTTGAAACCGCTGTAACACCATCACTTTCCTCTATGCTGAATTTAACGAGTGGCAGGAATGATGGCTCAAGTCCTACAAGTGTAATATCAGTTCCGTGTAAAGTTGTGATTACCTTTAAATCCCTTTTATCTTTAAGCATTTGTTTTGCCAGATATGCGCTGCTTGCGTGTGGAATTGCGTAATGTACGTGAAGCAGATCGAGATTTTCATAATTAGCTACCTCTACCATTTTGCTTGCCAGCGCAAGGCTGTAAAGTGGAAATTCAAAAAGGGGATAGCTACTCATCTCGACTTCGTGAAAAACGATATTTTCTACAAAATTATTCAGTCTGAAAGGAAGAGCATAGCTAATAAAATGTATCTCATGTCCTTCTCCGGCAAGCGCTTTTCCAAGCTCTGTTGCTACAACACCGCTCCCACCATAAGTGGGGTAACAGGTAATTCCTATCTTCATATTCACCTAATTCCGAAATTGAACTGTAAAAAGTACCAAAGATTTTGTTCAGATTGTTTTTAAGACAGGTACAAATTGTCTTTTCACATAAATAAATTGGATCAACACAAAATATAACAAATTATCAGTTATCAAGCGAAATTGTAAATAATGCAGGAATAATAATATTACCTTAAATTGTATCTTATTAAGAATATTATCTTATGGAAATATTAGTAATAGGACAGTCGCTTGAGGATCACATAAATTATAGAGGGAAAACATCTGTTAAACCTGGTGGTATATTTTATTCTATCTTGGGTTTTAAGAGTTTTCTTGAAAACAATGATAAACTTTTGCTCTTAACATCTGTAGAAAAGAAAAGACTAACATTGTTTTCTCCGGCGTATGACGATATTGATAAAACTCTTTTTACTTATGTTGAAAAAATACCCAAAGTGTATTTGAATATTACTGACAGTTATGAAAGAGAGGAAAGATACTCGATTATTAGCCGGAATCTGACAATTGAAAATGTTGCAGATTTCAACCAATTTGATGGAATTCTTATTAATATGATTACAGGCTACGATATAAAGCTTGAACAGTTAAAAAAAATAAGATCAGGGTTTGACAAAGAAATTTTTTTTGATGTCCATACACTTGCACGCGGAGTTGACAAAGACGGAAAAAGGACATTCCGTGTAATTCCAAACTTTGAAAAGTGGGCAGAAAATATAGATATACTACAAGTAAATGAGGCAGAATTTTCAGTATTGTTTGATTATGAAAATAAGAAAGAGGCCATAAGTAAATTGTTTGAGTCGGGAATAAAGATTTTACTAATTACCAAAGGAGAACTGGGAGCAAGAGCCTATTATAAAAATGATGAAGAAATTGTTTCAATGTTTGTACCCTCACTAAAAGTAGAAACAAAAAACAAGGTCGGATGCGGAGATGTTTTTGGGGCGGTCTTTTTTTATAATTATATTAAATTTCAGAATATTGATAAAGCATTAAAGCTAGCAAACATTGCCGGAGCATGTGCTGCATCTTATGATAATATACAAAGTTTCGAAAGGTTGAGAATAGATGTTTATGAACGATTTGGTTAAAAAAAGAATTCTCGTAACTGGAGCAAATGGTATGCTTGGTCAGAGAGTAATTCATTTTTACAAAAAAAACTATGATCTGACAATTTTAGGAACATCAATTGAAGATGTTTCGGCCTTTTGCGATGTTGATTATATAAGTTGTGACTTAACAATTAGGAACAAAATAAAAAAAGTTATTTCTGATTTTTGTCCTGATTTTATTATTAATACTGCAGCGTTCACAAATGTAGATCTAAGTGAAAAGGAAAGAGAGACTGCCTGGAAAATTAATGTTAAAGGTGTAGAATATCTTGCTGAGGCCGCGAGGATTATTGATGCTCATATAATTCATATTTCTTCCGATTATATTTTTGATGGAACAAACGGACCTTATTCTGAAAATGATAAACCAAATCCACTTGGGTATTATGGGAGGACAAAACTAGCAAGTGAGAATGCATTAAAAATCAGCGGTGCAATTCACACAATATTGAGAACAAATGTCCTTTATGGGGTAGCAGATAGTCGTCCTGATTTTGTCAGATGGGTTATAAAAAGTGTACGTGTGGGAAAACAAATAAATATTGTAACTGATCAGGTAAACAATCCTACTTTTATTGATGATTTTGTTCAGGCCATAAATGAAGTAATAGAATACAAAAAGCAGGGAATTTATAATATTGGCGGACGGGAATTCCTCAGCAGATTTGAATTTTGTGAAATAATTGCCGATGTTTTCAGTTTAGATAAAAAATTAATTAAGCCTATTTTGACAGAGCAACTCAATCAACAAGCAAAAAGACCGTTGAAGTCTGGTTTGCTAACTTTGAAAGCTGAAACAGAATTGGGATACAAACCTCATACTATAGGGGGGGCTCTCGCAATAATGCAAAGAGAATTAAACTTATGATTAACAAATACGATGCTTTTATTTTTGATCTTGATGGTACCATTTACAGGGGTTCCAGTATTATCGAAAACGCTGACAAAACAATTAATAAACTTAAAAGCTTAGGTAAAAAGTTAATTTTTATATCGAACAAAACTACAGGTAGCGTTAAGGATTACTTTGAGTTTTTAAGTAAAGAAGGACTTAATATTAGTCAGGATGATATAATAAATTCTACTTTGATTCTTAAGAAATATTTATCTGAAAATTTTGGCGGTAAAACCTTTTATGCAATAGGTGAACAAATATTTATTAATGAAATAGTTAGCGCAGGATTAAAATATTCTGAAATACCCGACGAGATTAATATTTTGCTTGTAACCCTTGATAGGACATTAGATTACCGAAAACTCGAAATAGCGTCCCGTGCACTTGAAAAAGGAGCACATTTCTTTGCTGCAAATATAGACGATACCTGTCCGGTTGACGACGGAGAAGTATTGGATGCCGGTGCTACGATATCTGCACTTGAAAAAAGGACGCACAGAAAACTCGAGAATAATTTTGGTAAACCGTCTTCTTTTATGATCAATGAAATAACTCAGCGATTAGCCGTTGATAGTTCCAGGGTTTTGCTAATTGGAGACAGGTTGGAAACGGATATTGCTATGGGGAATAATTATGGAATTGATACTGCACTTGTTGCCACTGGCGTGAAAAACTTTCCAAATGGTAACCAACATATTAAGCCTACATATTTTCTGAGTTCAGTATGTGATTTGCTTTCTGACAAAGTATAACTTGATAATAATAACTTTTTCTGCTTATCATCAAATTAATCCATTCATCAATTAATTACCGAATATTCCCAACTTTTTAGGAATCTGAGAGTCTAAATATCAAATCCGTTGGTGGTTATTTGCGGATATCATTTCTATTTAAAAGTAGCTGATCGAAAACCAGGATTAATTTATGAGGAAAATAATTTTTACTACTCTATTTCTTGCAGCCTGTGTATCAGCATTTCCTAAAGGTGATTCAACAAATAAGGAAAAGATGAAAGTTGAAGCCGTAAGGATAAACGATCCTGTTACAATAGATGGCAAACTTTCTGAAGATTTTTGGAAAAC
>CAZQQD010000031.1:0-28580 GCA_964595355.1 uncultured Ignavibacteriaceae bacterium
TTATAGGGCGATCAATTAACCTTGCACTCAATATTTCTTTTTCCGAAGGCCGTCCTTCGCGTTTAATATATCCACCCGGGAATTTTCCTGCGGCAGACGCTTTCTCCCTGTATTCAACTTGTAATGGGAAATAATCCAATCCTTCTCTTGGTTCATCAGCAGCAACTGCTGTAACCAGAACCATTGTATCGCCATATTTAACCATAATTGAACCATTGGCCTGTTTTGCAAACCGGCCAGTTTCAATCGATAAAACTTTACCACCTATTTCAACTTCTTTAGTAACTATCATTTAAATTCCTTTTTACTTTCTGATATTCAGTTCTTTTATTATTGTTCTGTATCTGCTAATATCTTTTTTCATTAAATAATCGAGCAGCCTTCTTCTTTTACCCACCATCATCATCAACCCTCTTCTTGAATGATGATCCTTTTTGTGCACATCAAAGTGCCCGGTTAAGTCATTTATTTGCTTAGTTAACAAAGCGATCTGAACTTCGGATTTACCCGAATCTTTTTCACTACTTCCATACTTCTTGATAATTTCAAGCTTCTGTTCTTTCGTCATTTATTTATCCTTTTATTTTATCATACAATATAACCCCAGAACTGTCTGCAGTTTCGCAAACAAACCAGGATTAATTAATTTACTTTCCTGTTTAAAATCTCTACTCCGGCTTCAACATCTTTTTTCATTTGATTAACAAGATCCTCAGCCGATAAAAATTTTTCTTCACCTCTTATTCTGTCAACTACGTTTACTGTAACTTCATAGCCATAAATTTCTTTATCAAAATCGAAGACAAAAACTTCTGTTGTTAATTTACCTTTGTTATAAAAAGTCGGCCTTTTACCTATGCTCATTACACCGGTATATTTTTTATCATCATTATTTATAAAAAACTCAACAGCGTAAATTCCAATTGCGGGAAGTAACTTATCGTGATTATCCAATTCAATATTCGCAGTCGGAAATCCCAGTCCTCTTCCCCTTTTATCACCTTCAACCACTTTACCGCTGAAAGAATAACATCTTCTCAAAAATAAATTTGCTGTATTAATATCACCTATTTTTATCAAATTTCTGATTTTTGTACTACTTACTACCACCGAATCTATTGTAATTGCTTCAACAGGAGTAACTTTAAAATCATTTGCTTTGCCAAGTTCTCTTAATTTGCTTTCATTTCCATCGCGGCCCTTACCGAAGTGGTGATCGTGACCAATTACAATCTCGCGTATTCCAATTCCTTTAAGAACAAATTTTCGAAAGAATTCATTAGCACTTAATTGAGAAAATTCTTTCGTAAACCGAATTACCAGGACATTATGTATTCCTATTTCCTTAAGTAATTTAAGTTTCTCTTCAAGTGTACAAAGAATCTGAATCTTATAATCTTTAGATACAATGCTTCTCGGGTGGGGATCGAAAGTAATTAAGAAATTTCTACCGCCGTAAAAAGAAGACCTTGCAACAACCTCTTCAATAATTTTTCTATGACCTGCATGAATTCCATCAAAAGTCCCTAAAGTAACCACCGTATTTTTATCATATGTGACTTTCGATAAGTCATCAAATATTTCCATAAGTACACTTTGCACTAAAACTATAGCTTGCAAATATAAGCTATTTTCGTCTGAAAATAAATGAGAAGCTATTTGAAAAGAACCGCCTTTAGATTCTATACAGACTTAATTTCCGGTGATTTTTTCCATTTTAGCTCAAAAGATTCAACAGTAAGAGCATTATTAACTGAAAATTCCCCAATACCAGTTCGCCTCAATGAGGAAATAATACCTCCTGTTCCCAGTTTTTCCCCCAAATCATTAGCAATCACTCTTATATATGTACCTTTTGAACATACTATTTCAAAATAAATATCCGGCAAATCGATCTTCTTAATAAGGAATTTGGGAATATTAACTTTCCTAGCCTCTCTTTTTACTGTTTTCCCTTTCCTGGCAAGATTATACAAAGTTTTTCCGCCAACTTTCAAAGCCGAATACATAGGTGGAGTCTGTAAAATTTCTCCTAAAAATGAATCTCTGGCTTTTTCAATGTCTGATTTTTTAATTCCTTTTACAGGTTTTTCTTCTATAATTTCCGTTTCGAGGTCCATTGAGGGAGTTTTTTTCCCGAGAGTGATTATCCCGGAATAAGCTTTTTCACCATCCTGGAATTTTGTGATCTCCTTGGTTTTTTTACCGGTGCAAAGTATTAACAACCCTGTTGCCAAAGGATCAAGCGTGCCCGCATGCCCCACTTTTTTAGCCCCCGTTATTTTCCTAATTACGTGAACTACTTTAAAGGAAGTCCAACCGAACGGTTTGTCAATAAGAATAACTTCGCCAGTTTTGAAATCAGCATCAGAAAAATTAATCGTTTCCTTTGTTATCATCCTTATGAATTTTTTTTATCAGCCCTTCAATTTTTTCAACATAATCGAGCGTATCATCTATAAAGAATTTTAATTCGGGGGTAAATTTTATTTTTATCCGGCGAGCTAGTTCAGAACGAATATAACTGTTAAAAGAATTAATCTTTTCAAATACTTCTTCCCGCTTCTCTCGATCCAGAATAGAGATATAAACTTTGGCAATCCGTAAATCCGGACTCATCTTAACATTGGTTATCGTTACAAAACCAATTTTAGGATCCCTGAGTTTATTCAAAAAGATTAAGCTAATCTCTTCTTTAATCAGGCTTTCAACTTTGTCAATTCTATGAGACATTTTTCCAATTCCGTTAAGAACTGTAAAAATAATTTCTTACAGTTCTATAATTTTTTCTTTGTCTCTATTATCTTATATGCTTCTATAGTATCGCCGACTTTAATATCATTAAAGTTTTCGATGTTAAGACCACATTCATAGCCGGAATCAACTTCCCGAACATCGTCTTTAAATCTTTTCAATGAACCTATGTTGCCTTCAAAGATTACTATACCGTCTCTTATTAATCTTATTTTATTGCTTCTTGCTATCTTACCAT
The DNA here is from genome assembly GCA_964595355.1 of uncultured Ignavibacteriaceae bacterium. Taxonomy (GTDB): domain Bacteria; phylum Bacteroidota; class Ignavibacteria; order Ignavibacteriales; family Ignavibacteriaceae; genus JAKAGZ01. Next base: position 2,993 of record CAZQQD010000031.1, read on the forward strand.
CCAGCACATAGCAGCCAGCAACTGTACCGAGTTTAGGAACTTTAAATGTGTCTCTGACTTCGGCAGTTCCAACAACTTCTTCAGAAAGAACCGGTGACAGAAGTCCCTCAAGAGCCGCTTTAACTTCATTAATAGCATCATAAATTACGTTGTAGAGTCTTATATCAACTTTTTCATTTTCACCAAGCTTCCTAGCGTTTATATTTGGTCTGACATGGAAACCAATAATGATTGCATTAGAAGCAGCAGCAAGAAGCACATCACTTTCAGAAATACCACCAACACCTTTATGAATAACTCTTACAACAACTTCCTGAGTAGATAACTTCATTAAAGAATCTGAAAGCGCTTCAACCGAACCATCCACATCACCTTTAACAATGATCGGTAATTCTTTAACTCCACCGATGCTAATTTGTTGAGCAATTTCGTCTAATGTAATATGATGAACCTGTTTTTGATCCTGTTCACGTTTAAGCTGTTGACGTTTAATTCCGACTTCCCTTGCTTGTCTTTCGGATTCGACAACGACGAATGTATCGCCAGCCTGGGGAGCGCCTTCAAAGCCTAATACTAATATAGGTGTAGAAGGAGAAGCTTGAGTAACTTTATTTCCTCTCTCATCAAACATAGCACGAACTTTACCTTGATAAATTCCAGCGACAAAAGGATCTCCAACTTTCAAAGTCCCCTTCTGTACAAGTGTTGTGCCTGTTATGCCTCTTCCTTTATCAAGCTGAGATTCTACAACAACACCGCGTGCTGGTCTATTTGGATTTGCTTTTAGATCAAGTATCTCAGCTTCAAGCAAAATTCTTTCAAGCAATGCATCAACATTTTTGCCAGACTTGGCAGAGATTTCTACACATTGATATTTCCCCCCCCATTCTTCAACAAGTATATTCCTATCAGCAAGCTGCTGTTTAATTTTTTCAGAGTTAGCACCTGGTTTATCAATTTTATTTATTGCAATAACAATCGGTACACCTGCGGCCTGAGCATGATTAATGGCTTCTACAGTTTGCGGCATCACAGCATCATCTGCTGCCACAATCAACACGACAATATCCGTCAGTTGTGCCCCACGGGCACGCATGGCTGTAAAAGCCTCGTGACCGGGCGTATCAAGAAATGCGATATATTTATCACCACCAACATCAACTCTATATGCACCAATATGCTGAGTAATTCCGCCGGATTCACCTGCAACAACATTTGTTCTTCTTATGTAATCAAGAAGCGATGTTTTTCCATGATCAACATGACCCATTATTGTAACAACCGGGGGACGGGGTAAAAGTGTAGACGGATCATCAGGTTCATCTTCAAGGGCTTCAGAACTATATTCTTCTTCAAATTCAACTTCAAAACCGAATTCATCTGCGACCAATGTAATTGTATCTACATTAAGTCTTTGATTAATCGAAACCATTAACCCAAGTTCTATACATTTTGAAATAACATCAGCAACCGGAACATTCATTAAGTTTGCTAGCTCATTGACGGCTATAAACTCCGTTACTTTAATTTTATTCTTTTCAAGCGATCTCTCAACTTGTTTTTTTTCTTCCTTCTCTTCTCTTTCTTTTCTTTTCTTCTTCCTGGCAGTAGCTCGTCCCGGTAAAACAGAATCATCCATGCTGAGAAGCGTTTTTCTTATAGCTTCATCAACCTCTTTCTGATCAATTTCAAATTTCTTTATCTTTCTTCTTTTCTTCGCCTGTGGTAATTCTTCACTTACTTCCTGAGATCTTTTTTTAGGTTTCTTTCTTTTCTTTCTAACCGGAGTTTGTTGGGAAGATTCATCTGTGCTTTGTACAGACTTAGTTTTTACTGTTTTTCCACCTTTTTCATCCAAATCCATTTTACCTACAACACGAAGGCCCCTTCTTTTCTTTTTTTCCGCTTCAATCGGCGAATCAAACCTATTTTCAGCACTTTCTTTTTCTGGTTGTACTCCCTCTTCAATAGCCTCAGTAGCTTCAGCAGTTTCTGTCTTCTCTTCTTCGACCTCCTTTTCAGGTTTATCTTTTTCCTTTGCGGCTGGAGGGACAACCGTTTCAGGAGTTGCTTCAACAATTTTCTTGTCTTCCTCCTCCTCTGATTTTTCGGCACGCTTTTTATTAAACTCAGCAATCTTTTTATAGTGTTTTTCAGCTTTCTCTATATCTTTCTTATAATGCTCATTAATGTCCTTTAACATTTCATCAGTAAGCAGAGACATATGAGATTTAATCTTATATCCCTTCTTAGTAAGAAATTCCACAAGTGTAGTAGCGGATAAATTATACTCAGATGCAAACTTAAACAATCGTAATTTTTTCTGTTTCGTTTCGGACATAATATTAAATGCTTGTTTATTAACTAATCTTCTTCTTCAAATTGTGATTTAATCAATTCTATTATTTCGTTGCTCTTCTCTTCGTCTATTCCTTCAATCTCCTGTAATTTTTCAGGACCTGCTTGTAAAACTTCAAGCGCAGTATCATAACGATTATTTATTAACAAGTTATATAAATCTTCGCCAAGTTCCTCTTTCAAGTCTATTAATTCTATATCTTCTTCATATTCTTCAAACGGTTTTTCTTCTCTTAATATTTCAATTTCGTATCCGGTTAACTTCATTGCAAGTCGGATATTTACACCATTTCTTCCAACAATCAATGAAACCTGGTCGCTATCTGCGGTAACTATGGCCTTTTTAATTTCTTCATCAAGTTCAATCTTTTTCAGCTTAGCCGGAGCTAGGGATTTCTGAATAAAAATAAGCGGATCTTCAGAATAATTAATTACGTCGATGTTTTCATTATTAAGTTCCCTTACTATAGCATGAATACGAACTCCCTTCATTCCAACACATGCACCAACCGCATCTATTCTATCATCGTGTGATTCCACTGCAACTTTCGCTCTTTCTCCAGGCTCACGGGCAATTGCTTTAATCTCAATTATACCATCATATATTTCAGGAATTTCAATTTCAAATAATCTACGCAGAAACATATTATCAGCTCTGGAGATTATTATCGCCGGACCAGCATTCACTTTTTGAACTTCTTTTACAATTGCACGAACAGTTTCACCTTTCTTGTATCTTTCAAAAGGTATCTGTTCGCTACGAGGAAGAATTAATTCGTTTTTGTTATGATTAACGAGAATATCATTCTTCCTGGTCTGATAAATATCTCCGACAACTATTTCACCGAGCAATTCTTTATATTCATTATAAACAATATCTTTCTCAATTTCACGAATCTTCTGATTTAAGCTCTGTTTTGCCAATGTTATTAATCTTCTTCCAAAACTTGCAAGACTTAATGTTTCCACATAATCATCGCCAACTTCAAGTTCTTCATCGTTTCCTCTTTTATTAACTTCTTCAATGCTAATTTGTAAATTTGGATCAGTTACTTCGTCAACAATTTCTCTTTCGAGGAATATTTCTATATCACCTTTGTCCATATTTACTACAACATCGTACTTGGCTTCTTCGCCATATTTTTTTCTGACGAGCAAACCGAAAATTTCTTCGATAATTCCGGCAAGCACATCTTTATCCACTCCCTTCTCCCTCACCATCTGGGCGAAGGATTCAACTATATCCGAGTTCATTTATTTTTATTCCTCCATTAAGAAAAACTTACAATAACCTTTGCTTTTTTAATACTATTAAAATTAATTTTTATCTCACTACTGTCTTTGGTTAAAAAAATTAAATCTTCGTTCTCTATTCTGAGTAATTTCCCAGAAAGCTTTTTTGCATCATCATTCAATTTGTATAAAACTTCGAAATTCCTGTTAATATGTTTATGGTATTGTTTCAGAAATTTTAGTGGTTTATCTACTCCAGGCGACGAAACATCCAGTCTGTAATCATTGCTTGCTGCGGACATATTTTCAAGTTCAGAATTGATTTCCCTGCTTACATCTGCACAGTCTTCAGCAGAAATATCTTTCGTTCCGTCAATAAATACTTCTATCACTCTTTTTGATGGGATTCCACGAACTATAATTTCTATCGGAAAAAACCCTTTTCTTTCGACGATTTCTGCTATTTTTTGGGTGATATTTGTTTCATCTAAATTCATACAAACAAAAATCGCCCTTAAAGGGCGAAATAGATGAACAAAATTAGCACTATTTTAAAGAATAAGCAAGAATTTAATAGTCCTGAATAGTAAGTCAGAAATCGTTTTATATACTATAATATAGGCTATTTATCAGAGGAATTTATGCTGAATTCAGTGTTTTTAATATGAAGGTCTCTTTGTGGGAACGGAATTTGAATATCATTTTCTTTGAATTTTTTGAAAATCTCAAAATAGAGCTTGCTTTTCAGGACCCCGGGAGTTGTTATGTAGGTGCTTGTCCATATCCTCAGCCTGAAGTTCAAAGAACTATCAGCAAACTCATCAAATAAAACATCAGGCTTAGGGCTTTTTAAAACACCTTCTTCCTTATCTGCAACATCAAGTAAAATCTTTTTTACTTTTTCAGGATCGGCATTATATGAAACTCCAACTGGAATATTAAACCTCACGTTTCTATCCGTATGGCTCCAGTTAACGACAGTAGATGAAATGAATTCAGAATTCGGAACAATTACAGAAATATTATCATTTGTTACAACAGTAGTTGATCGCATTGAAATATTTATTACATCTCCATAAACTTCACCAACCTGAATTCTGTCACCAACTTTTATTGGCCTCTCAAAAAGAATAATTATTCCACTAACAAAATTATTTGTAATGTTCTGTAATCCGAAACCGATACCAACACCAAGTGCACCAGCAAGGATTGTAAGTGTGCTAAGATCAATTCCAACAGTCTGCAGAACAATGATTAGCCCCAACACAAGGACAAGATAACGGATAATTGTACCAACCGCCAGCCTTACGCCCAGCTCAATTTTACTGTTTGATAATATTTTGTAAACGATCCAATTCTTTAATTTACTGGTGAGATAAAACAGCAACCAGGTAAGAAACAGAAAAGAAATCAGCGACCAAAGCGTAATAGATGTATTACCTAATGTAAATACATGGACATCAAAAAATGCTTTGATATCATTCCATATCTTTTCGATATCATTCAATTAATGTTTATTCCACTGTTGAATAAAATATGAGAGGAAATTTAGTGCAATTTAGCAAATTGAGCCTTTAAAAAAAAGAATGCCTCATAAAAGAGGCATTCAATTGACCAGAATATAATTTTCTCTTTAATGTCCTACTTTATAAGGAAGCCCCCAGGTATTGCTTTCAACAGGTGCAGAATCATCATAGATAGATTGTCTTGTTAATGCGTTTATAACAGCGGAAAAATATCCACGATTATTTCTAACGTCAAAGGTTCTTTGAAAAACTCTAATGTAACCCGTTCCGGAAGTGGTTTGAGAAACCAAATTGAGCTTTACTTTATGCCTATACATACCAAAGTAATTAGCTCCGTAAGTAAGGGTTACAAAATCTGTATCTGCATATGAGCTGTATACTTCAACAGCAACAGTTACACTATCGTTAGTATGAAATTCGGCACAGTGGTGTCCCCATTTCCATCCATCACTTCTTTTTATAAAAAAGTTTGTTGGATCAGTGATTGTAACAGTGCTATCGTTGCTCGCAAATGTTAAGGTAAGACTATTTATTTGAAAATTACCTGTATTCGTTCCGCCAGACACCAACGAAACTCCCAAAAGTTTCCAGTTATGCATCGGGTTGCTGGTAGTATCAATACGCTGGAAAAGAAGTTGAGTAACTACCTTTGTAGTAAAGTTTTTTGTAACGATCGTATCCGGTCTTGTCAATGTATCCTGATTTGCAGCGGCTATATTTAAAACCCCTTGATATGTCTTGGTTAATTTAACATAAACAGAATCTCCTATATTAACGGAGTCTCCTGCCGGGGTAAAATCATAAGTCTTATTGGTTAGAATTACGTGTTGCCAAACAAAATATGGGGTGATAGCATTATTAACCTTACCCAAATAACTATCACTCTGACTCTCATTAAAATTCGGATCAAATGATGCAACTACTGAATCCAGTTCTGCAATTTGACTCATTGCTTGTTTATCGACTGCACTAAGATTTGAATTTGATTGGTTATTGGTCCCCAGGTTTGGTGCATTTACTGAATCTTTACAACCAAACATAAAAACTGATACGGTTACCACCACACAAGTGAACAGGATTTTAACAAATCCTGTTAGTTTTCTTTTATTCATATTTTTCGCTCCTGAGTTTATAAACTAGTTACAATTCACCTTGATAAATAGTCTTAAAATGTATGCCACTCACACCTGGCGGTTAATCCTATATAAAACAATAAATTAAGGATTCAGTTTATACCCCCCCTTTTGTAACGAACCTGCAAAAATTGCACTTCAAGGCTAATTCTTGCACAGTTACAGGTAATTTTGTACCTCCTCTTTTTAGTTTAATATTATTTTAGTTATTCTGATCAGATAGTATAGATTAGAAACCAAAACTCATAAAATGGTTTAAAAGATATACAAATATTTTTCTTAGAAAATTTAACTCTTTGCATTATATTTCATCTATATTCCAATAACATTTTGGGGTGTATTATGCTCAAAGAATTTAAAGAATTTGCCATGAAAGGAAATGTTCTTGACATGGCTATCGGTATAATTATCGGTGCTGCGTTCGGTACCATAGTGAAATCTTTAGTCTCCGATGTAATTATGCCGCCAATTGGTCTTCTACTTGGCAATGTTGATTTTTCTTCTTTTTATATTCTTTTAAAGGACGGCGCAAAAATTGTTGGACCTTACGCCTCTCTTGCTGATGCTCAGGCAGCAGGTGCTGTTACTCTCAATTACGGAGTTTTTATAAATACAGTAATCAGTTTTCTAATCATTGCTTTATCTGTATTTATGGTTGTAAAATCGATTAATAAACTGAAAAGAAAAGAAGAAGAAATTCCACCAGCAGCTCCGACAACTAAAAGTTGCCCTTTTTGTTATTCTGTTATTTCAATTCAGGCAACAAGGTGTCCTGCTTGTACTTCGGAATTAAAATAAATTTTTTAAAAGCCGTGAGTCCACGGCTTTTATTTTTTTAGCCCTTTAATCTCTTCTAAAGAAAGTTCTTTTATTTTTCCGGGGGGTAATCCATTAAGCAGCAAATTTTTTATTCTTACTCTAATTAATCTCAATGTAGGGTGGCCAACTCTCGCTGTCATTTTTCTCACCTGTCTGTTTCGGCCTTCTGTAATAGAAATACTTAACCAACTAGTTGGAATATTCTTTCTTTCCCGGATTGGGGGAACTCTTGGAGAAAAAGCAGGTGTGGATATTTTTCTAACTTTCGCCGGTAGTGTTTTTTTACCTTCTAATATTACACCACTCCTCAATTTTTCCAGTGATGCCTCTTCCGGATTGCCTTCAATCTGAACGTAATATTCTTTTTCGTGTTTATTAGCAGGGTTTAGAAGAAAATCCGTCAAACTTTTATCATCAGTTAAAAGCAGCAACCCTTCACTATCTCTATCCAGCCTCCCAACCGAATAAACATTTTTAGGAAAGTCATATAAATCCCTTAATGTCTTTCTTCCCTCCTTATCTGTAAACTGTGTAAGAATTCCGTAAGGTTTATTCAACAAAAAATATTTTAATTTATTTGGGTTCATATGTATTGGTTATACTATCTTCCGATTCACGATGATAAATGTAGGTTTCAAACTCAATCTTTCTAACACTAAATAGCTTTTCAGCCCTTTCGAGAAAATCAGAATCTTCACTATAAGAAATATTTCTGAAACCACGCAGTTTTTTAAAGACTTCTGTCTTTCCAAAAAAGGTTCCTCCAACAGTACATTCAGATAGATGAATAAATTTATCCAGATTATTTTTGTCTCTTACAAATTCATTGCCTATTATTTTTGTACCACCGTGAATTAAATCAACCTCAGAATTAGACTCCATAAATTCTATACGTCGCCCAAGGTGATCTTCAGTATATTCATCATCACTATCAATAAACGTCAAATATTTAGATTCCGCCAAATCGATACCACGGTTCCTGCTAATGGCCGGTTTCCTGTTTCCCTGTCGTATAATTTCTATATTACTAAACTTTACAGCGTAATCCTTTAAAATAATATAAGAGTTATCTTCACTACCGTCATCGACAGCAATTAACTTCCAGTTCTTAAAACTCTGGCCAATAATAGATTCTACACACCTTTCAATATACTTCTCTCTATTATATACCGTAAGAACCACCGAAACATCGGGAATTGAAACGTTTTTCATAATAATCCCTGTATAAAATGAACTCTTCAATGAACAAAATCGTCAAATTAATTGTTAATTAAACACGACTTTTAATAAAAGCCGTTTTTCTTTTTACTTTCTAATTGCTTTGAGTTTATTTATTTTTACTCTGTAAATATAGATTTTTGAGCAAAAAAAAGATAATATTTAGTAGCTAAGAGTTTATTGCTAATATAGTTATTACGAATAAAAGAAAGTATCACTTTATGTCATACAGGGATCAGGTAAAATATCTGGAAACTCTTCAAAGATTAGAACGTAAAATGGATTCGAAAGAGAAGGAAGAGTTAAAAATGTTTATTAAACGTCATAAGGATGAAGAGGAATTTGATTCCGTTTCAATGAATCGCTTAAAAGAATTGCATGACAAATATTATACTCCAGTTGACAAATCAAAATATGATGCTTTCTTCAAAAAGAGTAATGACTAAATTTTATATTGCCGGGATAGATTTATTCCATTCTTTGCAATTATTCCTATCAAAACAAATTATTTTACCAAGGAAAAAATGAATCATAAAAAACTTTACAGAATTATAGGGGCGGTTGTTTTTCTAATTTCTGCGATGGTATTATTTATGACAGCCCAGCCGTCAGTTTCTTTTTGGGATGTTGGAGAATTCACCGCAGCAGGTTATGCATTGCAGGTACCCCATCCTCCAGGAACACCGTTCTTTCTTCTGCTTAATAGAATTTTCTCTATGATACCTATTTTTGATAATATCGGACACAGAATTAATACAGTTTCTGTTCTTTCAAGCGCATTTTCTGTTTTATTTCTTTATCTGATAGCGATTAAAGTAATTGAAAATTACCGTGGAAAGACACCTAAGAACTTGTTAGATGGAATCGGCACTTATTTATCAGCAGCTATTGGCGCTCTTGCTTTTTCGTTTAGTGATACTTTCTGGTTTAATGGTTCAGAGGGAATCGTTTTTGGTCTAAGCTTATTTCTTTTCTCTGCAATTGTTTATTTAATGATGTTATGGAGTGAAAAAGCAGATAATAAGGATAACGAAAAATATATTTTTATGATCGCATACCTTATTGGGCTTTCAACAGGTGTTCACCTTATGAGCGTGCTTGGAATTTTTGCCGTTGGTATGATGATCATTATGCGTAAGTACGTTGTTGATGATGAGACATTCAAAAAATCCGGGATCATTTTTCTTGTTCACGTAATTGTTATAATTTTAATAGCTGCTGCTCTTTGGGCTTCAAGAAAAAGTACCACTCCACCAACCCCCGAAGAATACCAGGCATTTGACTTCAAGTTTAAAATGGTTGTTGCAGCCATTAGTGCTTTATTCATCGGCGCCTTTTGGAAATCCGTTTTTAACAGAAGCTCATATTATCTACCAATACTTGTTGGCGGCGTCGCTTTATTTATTACATATCCCGGAATTGTAAAAATACTTCCTACTATTCTCGCTTCCATTTCGGGAAACAGTGTGTTTACAGCAATGTTTGTTTTCCTGATCATCGTCGCAATTCTGATTTATCTCGTTCATCATTATATAAAAACAAAAAAAGAGACACTTCACCTTATTTTTATGTCTGTTGTTTTTATTCTGATCGGGTTCTCTACTTATGCAATGATAATTATTCGTGCTAATCAGGATCCGCCAATGAACGAAAACAATCCAAAGGATATTTCAACTTTAATTACTTACCTCGACAGGGAACAATACGGGGATTTCCCTATTTTTGAAAGAAGGTTCACTACTGAGCCATATCAACGGGGAGTTTATACCAATTATTCAAGCGAACTAGATTTCTGGTGGCGATACCAGATGAATCACATGATGACAAGATATTTATTGTGGAATTTTGCGGGCAGGGAAGGTTGGGTACAGGATGACGGACCTAACATAGCACCGTTCAACTCTATTGGGAATGTGTTTGGAAAAATATTTGATATACACTTTGCCGGCAAAGCTAAAGACTCTCTATTTGCTTTGCCATTCTTATTTGGTTTACTCGGACTTTATTTCCATTTTAAAAAAGATTGGAAGCTTGCCTCCTTATTCTTCATACTATTTATGTTCATGAGTTACCTGACCGCATTTTATCAAAATCAGCAGCAGCCTCAACCAAGAGAGAGAGACTATTTTTACGTCGGTGCTTATATGATATTTGCTCTCTGGATTGCGCTTGGTTTTAGAGGACTTATTGATTTGATTTTTGAGAAGATCAGCAATCTCTCAAAACAAAAAATTTACATATTTGCAGTTTTAATAATTGGGTTTGTCGCTGTTCCTGTAAACATGATCAGAGCAAATTATTTTGTACACGACAGATCAAAAAACTGGGTGCCCTGGGATTATTCTTACAATATTTTACAAAGTTGCGCGCCAAATGCTGTTCTATTCACAAATGGTGACAATGATACTTTTCCTCTGTGGTATCTGCAGGATGTTGAAGGTGTAAGAAGAGACGTGAAAGTTGTTTGTTTAAGTCTTGCTAATACTCCCTGGTATATTGAAGAACTAAAACATAATGACCCTTACAATGTTGGCACCATTGCCTTTAATTTAACTGATAGTCAAATTGAACAAATAAGACCGGTTGAATGGAAAGCACAAAATATTACGATTCCTGTATCTAAAGGCATTAATACAAAAGGAATAGTTTCTACAGATTCAGCTAAAAATTTCTCAAACATAACATCTCCCGAAACAAGTTACACTGGAATGGACATAAGAGATTCATCTGTAATTAAAAGTGGAAAACTTACTTTCAGGATGGATGCTACTGTTAATTTCGGAAACATAAAAGCAATCAGAATCCAAGACATCGTGGTGAGAGAAATAATCGAGGCTAACAAATGGAAAAGACCTATATATTTTGCAGTAACCTGTTCGCAGGATGCAAGAATTGGACTTGATGACTACTTAAAAATTGAAGGGATGACAATGCGTCTAGTTCCTGAAAAAAGGACTTCCAACTCAGAATTCATAAATGTACCTGCAATGGTACAGGAGCTGATGCATGAAAATCACAGTTACAGTAAAGATTTTAAAAGAGGATTTAAATTTCGAGGACTTGCAAATCCAAATATTTTCTTCGACGACAACCATCAGAGAATGCTTCAGAATTATAGAAATGCATTTATCAGACTCGCTTTGTATTATGTAAATACAAATCAAAAAAATAAAGCAATTGCTGTACTTGATACGATGCAAGTAAAAATGCCAAGGAAAAATATTGAGCTCGATTATAGAGTATATAATGAAATCGGGAACATTTATTTAAATGCAGGTGAAACAGAAAGGTATAAAAAGATAGCTTCAGAAGTTGAAGACGAAGCCAAACAATCTTTAAAGGATAATCCATCTGATTTATCACCTTACAGGGTTCTGATTGACATTTATCAAAACCTGAATGAAAACAGAAAGCTGCTTGATTTATGGAGACACATTCAAACCTTATATCCAACTGACCCTACTGTACAGGCAAATGTTCAAAGATATCAAAATATTGTTGCCGCAGAAGATAGTTTAAAACAAGATAAAAAATAAATATCCCTGTAAAAGAAATCCGGATTCCATAGTGGAAGACCGGATTTTCTTTTCAGCTGCTGTGTCTATACATCTGTTTTTAATAACAAATAAAGTTATTGTAAGTAATTTTGATTCCTTCTTTCAGATGAGGTAATAATGAATTACAAGCTTACCAACAGAATTTTTGCTGTTTCTGTTTTTCTTATTTCCTTTATTGTTTTATTTTCAACAGTCCAGCCATCAGTTTCATTCTGGGATCCAGGGGAATTTATTGCCTCTGCTTTTTTTCTACAGGTTCCTCATCCCCCTGGTTCACCTCTATTTACAATACTCGGCAGAGTTTTTTCGATGCTGCCAATTGCCGATAACATTGCTCTCAGAGTAAATTATATCTCAGTTTTGGCTAGTGCTTTCTCAATATTATTCCTTTACCTCATTGCCGTGAAATTAATCCTGAACTATAAAGGGAAGGAACCTGATAACACAACAGATGCATTGTCCACATATATATCTGCAGCTATTGGTGCACTTGCTTTTTCATTCAGTGACACTTTCTGGTTCAACGGAGTAGAAGCGGAAGTTTATGCTTTAAGCACTCTTCTCTTTTCTGCGATCACATACCTTATGATGGTTTGGCATGAGAAAGCTGACAACAAGGACAATGAAAAATACATCCTTATGCTCGCCTACCTGATAGGAATTTCAACCGGTGTGCACCTGATGAGCGTTCTTGCTATAGTTTCTATTGTGATGATGATAATGTTCACAAAATATGTAGAAGATGAAGAACAGTTAAAAACATCTGGTAAAATTTTTCTCGGGCACGCCACTGTTATATTAATAGTTGCATTTTTTATGTGGGGTTCACAGATTTCAAAAAACCCTCCGACAGCGGATGAGTACCATAGCTTCGACACAAAATTTATCATATTAATGTCTGTAATCAGCGTCCTGATAATGGGCGCCTTCTGGAAAAGAATATTTAACAAAAATTCTATATATATGCCATTTATAATTGGGGGAATTGCATTGTTTATTACTTATCCGGGTATTGTAAAAATCCTTCCTGGAATTATTGCAAATGTTTCCGGTGATCATTCTACAACTGCTGTACTAGCTTTCGCAATAATTCTCGGAATACTCGGCTATGCTGTACATTACTCAGTAAAAAATCAAAAGCGAACAATGCATCTTATTTTTATGTCTCTGATATTTATCCTTCTGGGATTCACAACTTATGCGATGGTAATTATACGATCCAATCTTGACCCGCCAATGAATGAAAATGATCCGAAAGAGTTTTCGGAACTAATCTCTTACCTGAACAGAGATCAATACGGAGATTTCCCGATTTTTGAAAGAAGATTTGCTAACGAGCCGCATCAACAGATTGTTTTTACAAATTACGAAAGTGATCTTGATTTCTGGTGGCGTTACCAGATGAATCACATGACTACGCGTTACCTTCTCTGGAATTTTGCAGGAAGAGAAGGCTGGGTACAGGACGACGGAGTTGATATAGCACCATTTAATAAAATTGGAAACATAATCGGAAAAATATTTAATATTCATTTTGCAGGAGATATAGCAAATTCTCTTTATGGTATTCCATTTCTGATTGGATTGATAGGCATTTACTTTCATTTCAGGAAAGACTGGAAAATGGCCGTGATATTTATGGTGCTTTTTATATTTATGGGATACCTGACGGCATTTTATCAAAATCAACAGCAACCACAACCAAGAGAGAGAGATTACTTTTATGTGGGTGCATTCTTTGTTTTCGGAATCTGGATTGCAATCGGAATAAGAGGCCTAATTGATTTAGTAGAAAAAAAAATCAAGGAAAGTTCATTTAAGAACTCAGCTGTTTTGGGAATACTTTTATTGGGGGTCGTATTTATTCCGTTTAATATAGTGAGAACAAATTATTACGCACACGACAGGTCAAACAACTGGCTGCCCTGGGATTATGCATATAATATACTCCAAAGTTGTGCGTCTAGAGCTATACTATTTACAAACGGCGACAATGATACCTTCCCACTCTGGTATCTTCAGGATGCTGAAGGAATAAGAAGGGATGTAAAAATAGTCTGTCTCAGCCTTGCCAATACTCCCTGGTATATAAACTTGTTAAAAAACAGTGACCCATATGGGGTTGGGACAATACATCTTAATTTAACTGATGAACAGATCAATAATATTCGCCCCCTACAATGGCGCCCGGTCAATATTACAATACTGGTTCCACCCGATATGGATACAAACGATATGGATATTCAGGATTCAACAATAATTAAGAAGGGGTCTTTTACTTTTACTATGAATAACACCGTTACTTTTGGCAATATAAAAGCTGTTCGTATTCAGGATTTAGTAGTTAAACAGATAGTTCAGGATAATTTTGACAAAAGACCGATTTACTTTGCCACATCAGGCTCGCCTGTAAGCCAGATAGGGCTGGGTAACTATTTAAAACTTGAAGGTATGGCTTTAAGACTTGTGCCGGAAAAAAGGACTTCGGCTAACTTCATTAATGTTCCTGCTTTAAGAAAAGAACTGCTTGAAGGAAATAAATCATATAGCAAAGATTTTCAAAGAGGTTTTAAATTCAGAGGATTGAATAATCCCAAAATCTTTTTCGATAATAACCAGCAGGGAATGTCTTCTCACTATCGCAATTCGTTCTTAAAACTTGCATACTATTATCTTGATACAAATCAAAATGCAGAAGCAATTTCAGTGCTTGATACAATGATGAACAAGATATCTGTGAAAACCATCCATATAGACTATGAAAATTATGCCAGAATTGGTGAGCTTTATTTTGTGGCTGGTGACAAAAACAAATTTGACGAAATTGCGGGTAAAGCAGAAGAAACAGCTCTACAAAAACTTACTAATAACCCAAATGATCTCACTGCATTAAGAGTTTTAATGAATATTTATCAGAATAAGAATGACTATCCCAAACTTCTTGACTTATGGAAAAAGATTGAATATCTCTATCCAAGGGATCCAAATGTAAAACGGAACATTTTAAAATATCAGCAACTTGTGGATAGTCTTAAAAACTAAAAATAGCCTTTGACTTTATGAAAATTCTCATAATTGCACTTTCAGGAATTGGTGATGCCCTTATCTTTTCTCCCGCATTAAAACTCATGCTTGATGCTCTACCAAAAGCAGAAATTGATATACTTACCATGCTCAAAGGTGTGGAGAATATTTATTCGAAAAACCCGAACATAAATAAAATTCATTTTTTTGATTTTATGAACGAAGGATACCTAAAATCTCTGAACTATGTTCTCGGCATGCGAGGCAAGTATGATGCAACAATTAATATTTATCCTGCAAATAGAAAGGAATATAATATTATAAGTTTTCTTCTCGGTGCTAGAAAGAGAGCAGCGGTTAATTATTTAAGGAAAGATTTTCAAAACTTCGGGTGGCTGAATAATGTTACTATAAAAGAGAATGATTCCTTGCACAACGCACAAACCAATATCAAGCTTATAGAAAAACTATTAAACAAAAAATTTAATGAAGAACCACCTTTCGAACTATATTTAAATAACAATGATGAAAAGGCGGCAGAAAATTTCTTAAAGGAAAATACGATTCCAGAAAAAGATCTTGTTATCGGTTACCATCCGGGGACTGCCGTTTTAAAAAACCAAATAAAACGTAGGTGGGAACCCGAAAAATTTTCAGAACTTGGAAAAAGATTGATCAAAAAACATAATGCAAAAATCATGATATTCGGAGGGCCCGGAGAAAATGATTTAAAAGAAAACATCCTATCTATGATTGACTCATCATTGGTATATTCTGTTTCTGGTTTGTCACTTACTGAAAGTGCTGCTTTGATGAAACGTTGCAATGTTTTTGTTACAAATGATTCCAGCCTGATGCATGTTGCTTCAGCACTTCAATTAAACGTTGTTGCTATAATAGGCCCGACAAATCCAAATTATATCCATCCCTGGAAAACGAATCATAAAATTGTAACACTAAATTTAGATTGCGCCCCCTGTTTTATTTATTCTCCACGTCCTCTTACTTGCTCTCGTGATGACGTTAAGTTTAAATGCATAAAAGAATTAAATGTTGATATGGTTTATAATGAGGTTTTGAAATTCATATAAAATTATTAATATTAGTTTTTAATCTAAGGCCAAAACCATTATGCAAGACAAGACAATAGTGCAATATAAAACCTGGTTTGAATACGAAAAAGATGCTCACGCAAAAACAATATCGTCCTTAAAAACAGTTCCTGAAGAAGGAAGAAAAACAAAAGAATTTCAAAAAGCAGTTGACCTTTTTGCACATATTGTTGGCGCCAGAATTTTGTGGCTTTACAGGTTTGGATTTTTGAAGGACAAGACTGAAAATTTGTTCCCAATTAATGTTAAAATTGAAGAACTTTCTTTAATGGTTGATAAAATGTATTCAGTCTGGGATGATTACTTCAACAAACTCGACGAAAAAGAATTCAACAGGATTTTTGAATATAAAAGCACTGAAAACCTTTGGTATACAAATAAGATCGAAGAAATAATTACTCAATTATTCGGTCATTCCTGGTATCACCGCGGACAGATCGCAATGCTCGTAAGAATAGCCGGCGGTACACCAGCAGAAACTGATTATGTTTATTGGAAAAGAAAACCTATTCCTACAAAAGACTAATGAGAAAATATCATCATCTTGGAATTCCTACAAAAGAAAAACGACCGGATGAAGAACATATTCCGCATCTGAAGATTTTTGTATCCGGTTATGATACAAGTCCGTACAAAATAGAATGGATGCGGTTTGAAAATGATTGTGACCTGCCTGAAGTAGTTAAAACAATTCCTCATGTTGCTTTCGAAGTAGATAATCTTGAAGAAGAGCTCAAAGGAAAGAAAGTAATTATTGAACCGAACAGTCCTTCTCCCGGAGTAAAAGTCGCCTTTATAATAGACAATGGTGCGCCTGTGGAGTTTCTGGAAATTGACCATTCTATCTATAAAGAATAAAATTAAATTAACTTGCAATTTTAATTGCTTCAGCTGAAACAGTGTATAATGTTATTAATTATCCATTATTCATATACAAAAGAAATGAAAATAGAAAAAGTTTGTGTTTATTGTGCATCCAGCAGAAAAGCTGATAAGATTTATTTTGATGAAGCAAAAAAACTAGGGGAAATTCTTGCTCAAAATTCTATCACTTTGGTCTGTGGAGGAGGAGCAGTCGGTTCTATGGGAAATATTGCAGATGGAGCCTTATCTCAAAATGGAAAAGTGATTGGAATTATTCCAAAGTTCATGGTTGATCTTGAATGGGCACATAAAGGACTAACCGAACTACACATTGTAAAAAACATGCACGAAAGAAAACATTTAATGCTCGCAGGGGTGGATGCAGCAATTGCACTCCCCGGAGGATGCGGCACTCTTGAAGAGCTGATGGAAGCGATAACATGGAAACGACTTGGAATATTTATCAAGCCAATTATAATCGTTAACACAAAAGGATATTTCGATAATCTTATAAATTTACTTGAGCACAGCATCACAGAAAAATTTATGAGTGAAAAACACGGAGCAATGTGGTCTGTTGTAAATCATGTCGAAGATGTTATTCCTGCTATTAAAAGCGCACCTGTTTGGTCAAACGATGCAAGAAGTTTTGCGGTGCTTTAGTTTTATAATAATCAGGTAATATTATTTTTTAACTTTATTATATGCCTTTATCATCGCATTTAGACTCAACTTTACATCTTCTTCTGTTGTAGCCCAGGAACAAACACTTATTCTCATAATGGTTTTTCCCTGCCAGTTTGTGCCGCCGCACCAACACGTACCATCATTCTGAATTTCTTTGATAACTTTGTTTGTGGTTTCAGCATCACCGAACGAAACCAGTACCTGGTTAAAAACAACATCATTTACAATTTCAAATCCTGCTGCCGTTAAACCTTCAGCAAACATTTTTGCATTATTACAGGTTCTTTCTACTAATTCAATCAAACCTTTTTTACCGAGAGAGTACAAAGCTGCCCAGACTTCTATTCCACGCGACCTTCGTGAAAGTTCCGGTGTAAATTGTGACGGTTCTCTCCTGAATTCCTGTGGAAGATAAGATGCTGTAAGTGTCATAGCTGATCTTAAGACTTCTTCATCACGAACAAAAGCAAGGCCGCAATCGTAAGGAACATTCAATAACTTGTGTGCATCAGTTGCCCACGAATCTGCTTTTTCAATTCCTTTAACAAGATGAGCTTTTTCAGGAACAACTGCTGCCCACAAACCAAAAGCGCCATCAATGTGAAGCCAGGCGTTTTGTTCTTTTGCTATGTCTGCTATTTCATCAATCGGATCAAATGATCCCGAATTTACATTCCCCGCCTGCGCACAAATAATAGTCGGGGCTTTTACTTTCGGAATTTTATTTGCAATCATTCTTCCCTGGTTGTCTACAGGAACTTTAATTACCCGGTTTCTTCCCATGCCTAAAAGTCCCAGTGCCTTAAATATTGTTACGTGTGCATCTTCACCCACTATTACTTTTACATCCGGCGCACCAAACAAACCGTCTGATTCAACATCCCAGCCTGCTTTCTGCAAAACTGAATGTCTGGCAGCAGCCAGCGAAGTAAAATTTGCAATAGAAGCCCCGGTTACAAAAGCACCACCGCAATCCGGAGGAAGTGAAAATAGTTCCAGTAACCATTTTAAGGAAATGGATTCTAGGTAAGCGCCGATAGGAGAACCAGTGAACAAACCGGCATTCTGATCCCACGCAGATGACAACCAGTTTGCTGCCAGTGTTGCAGGCAATGAACCTCCTATAACAAAGCCGAAAAATCTGGGACCTGATATTCCTATCGTGGCAGGCGAACCATATTTATCAAGAAGTTCGATAACTTCTTTTTCATCAATTGGCTCTTCAGGAAGAGATTTATTAAAATGACTTAAATTTTTTATAGCCTCTTCTGCGGGGGGAACTTTTCGATTTTGAATTTCCTTTCTGTATTTAACAGCACGTTCAGCAACATCACGAAGTAGTGAATCCATTATATCCTCTTTAATTTAGGCCTGATAATTTAAGAAGGATTAGTTCAAATAAAAAGCGGAATAACTAAAATCAATTTCTATTTTGAGCTGAAGGTAGAATTTTTAGAAATGAAACTATCCCAAGCAGAAACTATAGATCATTGCCTTGGTGGCGGACCATCGGGTCTTGGTCTTCCTTCCCGATTTCCCGGAGGGGGCATCCCAGGTCTTTCCTTTGGTCTGAATGAAGAAAGAAAAATATTTTTAAGTTTTTCTTTTTGTTCGGGATTGCATACAGTGCCGAGCTTTCGGAAATGTTCATAAAGGAATTTTTCGTAGTCGCTTTGTATTTTACCAATTTTTTCACTGAATGTTGTAACTTTACTTGAATCGGGGTTCGCGTTAAACGCTTCTATTAGAATTTCTTTCTTAAGTCCGCCAATCTCATCGTTCATTCTTTGGGTTACCTCAGCATGTTCTTTCATATACATATCAAATTTACCTTTCTGTTCATCACTAAGATTAAGCTGATCTTTAATAAACCGTCCAACATTTTCTCTGTCCGGTTGTGGGGGCGGTAATTGCGGTCTGTGCATTTCTTTGTACCAGATGAAGGAAAGGCTGAGAATATTAATAATCACAAGAACAATGATCAGCAGGTTAGTCAATTTTTGTTTTGATAAAAAATCCATTTCAGTTTCCTGTTGTTTGATTTATTCCTGAGTAGCTTGCCTCGGCAGGTAGATAAGAATGACTTAAAATATATTCAGAAGAAATTTTCGAAAAATAATCCTGCTTTGTTACGGTAGTAGTTTTATTACCCGAATTAATAAAATAAATTCCAGTAAAAATGTTTAAAATTACTATAATGAATAAAATGGCGGGTTTTAGAATTATTCCTTTGAAACCCCTCTTTTCATTTAGTGCTACAGATTCTTCTATTTTTGTCTGCAACCTTGTAAATAAATATGGGTTTTCACTCAGATTATCTATATTATCAAATGCATTCAGGGTTTTTTCAACCTCTTCCCTTATTTTTTCCTCATTTTTCATAGTTTCCCTCGAATAATTTATTAGACGTCTTTTTCCCTCAAAACATGCGGTCAGATCAGTTTTTTTTCATAATAGTTATAAAGCCGCTTTTTCAGGTTGTTTTTAGCCCTGTGAATCAGGGATTCTACCGCCGGAATCGTTGTTTCAAGAATTTCCGCTATTTCCTGGTAACTTAATTCATCATATTTACTGAGAGTAAATGCTACTCTTTGATTTTCCGGTAATTTTTCCAGCGCTTCATTCAGGATTTTTATCCTGTCTCGATTTTCTGCCTGAGTTCCGGGACTAGAAATATCAGTGGCTTTTAACTCTTCCCGTAACGTTTCTTCGCTGGAAATACTTTTCATAATTCCAAAACGTTTTTTTCTCTTTTTTTTTCTCAAAAAATCAAGAGATTTTGTAACAGCTATTCTATATATCCAGGTTGATAATTTTGAATCACCCCGAAATCCAGTAATCGATTTGTAAACTTCCATAAAAACTTCCTGTGTAAGGTCCTCTGCGTCTTCACGATTGTTCGTAAAACGAAAACAAGTGTTTAAGACCTTTTTTTGATTTTCGTTCACGAGAATCTTAAACGATTTGAAACCACCATTCGATATGTTTTTAATTAGTTCTTCTTCCGCCATCAAAGTAAAAGGATTTGCCGGAGACAATTTGCTGAATTTTTATAAGAAATGTATAAAAAATATTATCAATTCCACATAAATTTAGCTACTTTAATTGACTAAACATTTTTGCAATTTATTAAGTCCTATACCATGTAAGAAAGCGATTATTTTATAAAAAAATTAATGTATTATAAATGATTAAATTCAAAGGAAACTATTTGGATATTAGATTAGCAATTGTTATTTATATTCCCGTTAAATAAATTATATCATATATGTTTGATTTAAATAAAATAGAACAAATTAAAGTCTTGTTCGGTAATACTGAAAAGACACATCTGGAGAAAGTGGCAGAACCATGGCAAAAAGATCCTGAATGGCCTTTATGGTATGCCCGACATATGAAGATAAAATTAGAGGAGATTCTGGGAAGACACTTTACAGTTGGAGAGCTGGTTTATTTATTACTTTCTGCAGAAAGCTCTCATAAAAAAATTTCTCCTAATACTGAAAGAACGGATTTTTATGCAAAATACTTGTTTGAGAAACATCATTTGCAGAGCGAAACAAGTAATGTATAAATCCTTGTTCAATTAAAGTTATAAGTCCTTTTCAATAAGGTATTTCCCTATCTACGCACATCTATAATAGTTTTATATATTTTGCTTTTAAAGTTACTTATTTAATAACAAATCGTAGGAGTATAATATGAAGTTACTCAGAACGTCTGTGATTCTAATATTTGTTCTTTGCATCACGGTGATTGCACCGGTCTATGCGCAGGATCAGGATATGGCCGCTGTACAAAAAGCCTGGCAGGAATATATGACTCCGAGTGAAGGTCACAATATACTCGCGGCTCATGCCGGAGAATGGAAAACAGTTACTACAATGTGGATGGATGCAAATCAACCACCACAAAAATATGAAGGCGAAGCTAAAAGTGAAATGATTATGGGGGGAAGATATTTAAAAGCTACTTTCACAGGAAATATGATGGGTATGCCCTTTGAAGGAATGAGCCTTGAAGGATTTGATAATACAAAAAAAGAATATACAAGTGTATGGATAGATAATTTCGGAACAGGTACTTCAATAAGCACCGGCAAATACGATAAAAAGACAAAGTCAATCGTTTATAAAGGAACCGTTTACGATCCTATGATAGGTAAAGAAACTGTTCTCAAACAAGTTGTTAAAAATATAGACAAAGATCATCATGTAATTGAAATGTACCAGGTTGTAAATGGTACGGAGCTGAAAACTATGGAGGTTTCTTTCGAAAGGAAAATGTAGAAAGCTGTGTCAGAAAGGGTATCCGGTAACTATCGGATACCCCTTTTCTTTTTTAACTCTTTTTGATAGATCTCGCTAAATTTTTCTTTTATTTGATCTCTTGTTTTTCTAAACTCATTTATAACTTCTTCCTCACTCCCTGTAACTCCGGATGGATCTTCAAAACCGATATGTAATCTTTTTTCAACCTTCCCGGTGAAAACAGGACAAGTTTCTTTAGCATTATCACATACAGTAATAACATAATCAAAAGAATCATTTAAAAATCGTTCCACACTTTTCGGCTTGTTATTACTTATATCGATTCCGATTTCCATTAAAACCATAATTGCTTTGGGATGAACCTCTATCGCAGGTTCTGTACCTGCTGAATAAACCTGTAAATCCTTATCGAAAGCCTTAAGTATCCCTTCTGCCATTTGGCTTCTACAGGAATTTCCAGTACAAAGTATTAATATCCTTTTCACTCAATTATCCGAGTTGTTTTACCAAATGATCCGCTATTTCTTCGACACTTTTGCAAGGCTTTACCAGACCTGTTTTCCTTTTTTCTTTTTTGATCTGATTATCTATAATTGCAATGATATCTTTCCACATTTTTGAATGGCATACGATAGGTTTTCTTTTAAGTAAGTTTTTATTCATAAATTCCCAGACTGCCGCGAGTTCCAGCAAGGTGCCTGTTCCTCCCTGAAGGATAACATAAGCATCACCAATTTCAAGAAGTTTTGTAATTCTTTCAAATAACGTGTGACAACGGATTTCTTTTGTAAGATATTCGTTCGGTGAAACATGCCAAAGATCAACAGTAACTCCAATGACCTCTGTCCCTTCTTCAGCCGCACCTTTTGAGACTGCATTCATAATTCCTCTGTAACCGCCAGTACAAACATTAAAATTTTTCTGTGCCAATGTTTTTCCTAATCTATACGCAGTTTTAAACTCTTCATCACCTTCCTTAGGAAGAGAACTGCCAAAGACCGTAACTATCTTTTTATTCATAAAAGTTCTTATTCCATTTGTGTGTCTTTAATTCTCTTAATAATTCTCCCGACAAAGTTCCTTTATTTACACTTGCAATATTTGCTAATAAATTTTTTTCTTTTCTCATCCCAGGAATTACTGAAGTTACCGGACCAAAGCTGATTACATATCTTAATGCAGCTTCGGCCATGGTGTCAACTTCATTTTTAACATCACTCATAATGCTATCAACGCGTAACTTTACTTCCAACTTTCGGGAACCCCGAAAATAATTATTCCTAAAATCTCCAATTGGAAAATCTGTGTTCGGTCCTATATTTCCCGTCAATGCACCCTCGTCAAAAGGAACACGCGCAATAATAGATATGTTATTTTTTTTACAGAAGGGAAACAAACGTTCTGTTGGTTTCTGATCGAAAATATTGAAAATTACCTGAAAGCTATCAATTAATCCTGTCTTCCCCGCTTCAATACCGTTTTCAGGTTGGTGATCATTAATTGATATTCCCCAATACCTGACTTTACCTTCTTTCTTTAATTTATTTATTGCTTCTTTCCATTCGTCCTGCTCAGACCATTTATCATTCCATACATGAAATTGCATAAGATCAACATAATCTCGTTTCAGGTTCTTTAAACTTTGTTCTGTCCTTTCGATAATATAATTTTTTGGAAAGGTCTCTTTAAGAGTTGAACCATCCAAAGCAGGCCATTCCATATCTTTGGGGGGAACTTTTGAAGCTATAAATAATTTTTGACCTGATTCTTTTTCAGCTTCACCTACTAGTTTTTCACTATGTCCCGCTCCATATACAAGAGCAGTATCAAAAAAATTAATCCTTTTATCAATTGCACGTAGTAACGTTCTTTTCGATTCCATATCATCTGCTCCTATCCACATCGACTTGCCGATTCCCCAGCACCCAAAGCCGAGCAGGGAAATTTCTTCCTCAGACTTTGCAAATTTCCTTCTCTCCATACAATACCTCCGTAATATCAAAATGTTCAATTCGTTAAATTTTAATTTATAAAATCTATAAATAGAATATAAACACCTGGTTGATACACATTAAATAAACTTAACAAACTCCACTTAACCACTTATAGTACAAATAATTAAAGAAAATTTACCGTTAGAATAAATCTGCCAGTATTTTACTTTACTTTTCTTAATTTTCAGGTCAATAAACCTTACACCCAACCTTTTGCTAAAGTTAAAGGTCTAAAACAACAGATGGACAAAGATTAAATGCAAACAGAAGAAATTGAACTTATAAAAAATGCACAACATGGTGACATGGCTTCATTTGAAAAGCTTGTTTACCAGTATGATCAGAATGTTCTTTCACTTGCTTATTCTTATATAAACAATCAAGATGATGCGAAAGATATTTACCAGGAAGTGTTTTTAAGGGTTTTTAGATATCTTAAAAAATTCGAGTTCAGAAGCGAGTTTTCAACATGGCTATACCGTATAACAGTAAATGTTGCGCTCACTTATAAAACCAAAAAACACAAATATTCCTATGCATCTCTTGATGAAGAGATAACAGATGATGAAGGCGAAACAAAACCCATTTACGAAGTTGTTAAAAACAATTCCGCAAGTGATGAGAAAGCTATTAGTTCCGACATTTCATCGAATATAAAAGAAGCGATCGAAAGACTTTCACCACAACAGAAAATGGTGTTTACATTAAAACATTTTGAGGAATATAAAATAAAAGAAATAGCCGAAATGATGAATTTATCCGATGGGACAGTGAAAAATTACTTGTTTAACGCTACTATTAAAATGAGAGAATATTTAAAAGATTTTGACAGTTAAGATGGAGATGATAAAATGAAACATCAAAAATATAGAGAAATGATAGAACTGGCTCTACTGAATGAATTGAATGACGAAGAGTTGGAAGAACTTCATAAACATCTAATAGAGTGTGATAACTGTCAATACGAGTATGACAAGCTTAACAACTTCTATAAAGAGATAGAAAAGCTTGAGAAAAAAGAAATTGATAACCTTACTTTACAAAACGCAAGACGTGATTTACGACTCGCTCTGGATAAGGAGATCTCTGGTCGCTCTTTTTTCGAAAAAATAACTGACGGGATAGAGAATTTTACGTTCTACCATTATAAACCTGTATTAACTGGTGTTTCTTCATTGGTGATCGGGCTATTTATGGGTTATATATTTTTCCATAGTAATGAAAGTAATTTTTTCGCAACAGCACAACTGGATCAGAATTCAACCAAAATTACAAATGTGAGATTCGAACAACCTGCAGGAATCAGCGGCGAAGTTCAGTTTACATTTGAAGCGGTAAAACCTGTAACCATGAAGGGAAACATTAACGATCCTAAAATTCAGATGATACTAGCGCAGGCATTATTGAATGAAAAAAATCCCGGCACGAGATATAGAACTGTCAGCGAGCTTGCAAACCAAACTGCAGAAAATAAAAGCGTAATAGACCCTAAAATTAAAACTGCCCTAATTACAACGCTTGAACTGGACAACAATCCGGGCGTTAGAAAGAGAGCGCTCACTGCTTTGCTTAACCTCCCGTATGATCCACAGATAAAAGATGCACTGTTATACACGCTCGTGAAAGATCAAAATTCAGGAATCAGAATTGCGGCGATAAACGGATTAACATCCGCTAAAATGGAAGGAAATAAGTTCGATGAAGAAACTTTAAAGATATTAAAACAAAAATCAAAAGATGATGACAATGAATATGTAAGAATTCGTGCAGCATCACTGGTTAAGGAGGCACA
>CAZQQD010000032.1:0-28223 GCA_964595355.1 uncultured Ignavibacteriaceae bacterium
TTTGCGACTTTTTCTACACCGTTTTCAAATTGGCTCTCGGATATATTCCTTTTAATTTCAGAAAACCTTTTATCATTTGAAAATATACCTTTTATTGTTTCAGGCAATTTTTCTACCCTTTTTTCATAAACTCCAAATTTATTTTCAGTAAGAAATTCCACGTTACCTTTTTCCTGTTCCCAGATGTAACTTATAACTACTGGTATTTTTTTGCAAAAAAGAATTTCCATAAATGTAGAAGCGCCACACTTAGTAATTACTATATCAGAAACGTTGATAAGTTCATCAACAAAATCTATATACCCGTATAGTTTAATATTTGTAAGGTTTTTCTGCTCAGTATAAAGAGAGAGATTATCGAACAAATTTTTATTCCTTCCGCATACAGCGGCAATTTCAATATTATTTAATCCCCTGACTAAATGCCTTACAATCATTTCACCTTTAGGAATTCCCTCTCCCCCTCCAAGAAGTAAAATTATCTTGCTAACATTGCTAAAACCAAGCTTTTTCTTTAGCTCAAAAATGTTTATTTCATTTCTTTTCCCGGAGAACTTTTCAGCAATAATAAATGGGAAGACATTAATTCTCGAGGCAGCGATACCGATTTCAATGCATCTCTTTCTAAGTTTCTCGCTAAATAAAATAAAATTCTGATTCTTATTTAAAAACCATATGGGGTGCGCAGTAAAAGGATCAGTAACAATTGTAAAGACAGAACAATCTAATTTTTCTTTTTTAATTAATTTATAAACCGGCATTATAAGGAAAAAATGGAAAATTAGAATTTTATCTGGTTTTTCTTCTTTTATTATTTCTTTTAAATAAGGATAAATAAAAAGGGAGAGTAAGATATTATTAAGCTCAGAAATGAAAGGAACTTTATAGAGTGCATATAAAGTTTCATAAATCCACGGGGCTTTGGTTTGCGAAATTCTATAACCGTCTTCTATAATATAACGCACAAGTCTGTTTGTCTTTGAAAAGCCATCAACCAAAATAGTTTCAACTGATTCTTTGTAATTATGCTTTAAGTAATCAGCTAACGATCGGGCAGGTGCAAGATGACCACCACCCGTTTTTAAATATAAGAAGAGATATTTACTCTTGCTTTTTCCCATAATCATACTTCTATCTTAAAACAGGTGAATTATGACTTGTCATCTTTCCAGTGCTGATTAAATCTTTAATGTTAAAAGTGCCAAACTTTCTGGCTTTAAGGAATCCATCCCACGCCGCTTCGGCAAGCCTACCTTTATTCAACCAATCAAATAGCCACTGGTCGGCGTAATCCGGATTTTCCTGAGAAATACCTGCCTGAATTTCACGTAACCACCGCCGGTTAAATTTTTCCTGTGAACCAATAGTAGGCGTCATAATAATTGGAATTCCAAGTGCACAATAAAACGATAACTCACTCGGCTTTGTCCAGAGTATATCAGTAGTTCTCATTAGCCTATTGAAATTCTCAAAATATTCTGTAATAGTGGAGAAATAGAAAACCTTTAAATTATCACAATCTTTGAATTCATTGTTTCTAATTTCAGTAAAATAATCTCTTACGTTTTCTTTAGTTCCCGAAATTAAATTCAGATTTATTTCATTGTTTAATAATTTATTTTTCAGGCTTAAAGCTATCCTCCCGCCTATTTCTTTTTGTGCACCGGCTCCTCCTACTGAATAAGAAATAGTAAGTTTTCGATTTTTTTTGATTTGAAGATTTTTTTTACCAAGAAAATGCTCAACATTTTTTTCATGAAGATTCCAGAATCTTTTATTCGGATCGAGATAAAATAGCCTTTGAGCAAGGTCTTTTTTCAGTACGCTTAATTTTCTGTCACCCAGCAGTTCTATAGGCAAAGGAAACCCTGTAAGGAAAATTCTTTTTTCCGGGACGCCATAATCCCGCAGTCTTTGAGCAGCTTTTCCACAAGGTGCAAAATAAATAACCCTGCTCTCCCAAGGGTCCCTTGCAACCCAAACTCTGTTCAGATCTGTATCACAGATAATACAATAAATTTGTTCATAACCTTTCATATCAGCTGCGATAGCCGGTGCGTAAAAAGAGGTTACCAAGGGCAGAGGTTTTGTATTAATTTTTTCGAACATTCCCGAACAAAGCCCTTTTTTTACACTTGACTCAAGCAAAGTTACTTGAAACGTTGACTCGGAAAGATTTCTTCTAGGATAATAAGATGGAATATGCAAAAACGTATCAAGCAACTTAAAAATTGCCTTCCCTATGACCGGAATACCTCTTGCCCGTGAAAACATCTCGTACACATCCAGGATTCTGGCCCAGAGTTTTCTTTCTGCTTCTGAAGCTTCCCCGTTCCTTCCAACGGCTATAACGTCATTTTCTGAAATACCCTTCAGAGGGTAAACTGCTCTTAAATGGCCGTAGCCCATGTTAGCAGATATCAACCATACTTTTGATTGCTTTTTGTTCATATAAAGGGATTTCCTATATAGTATATATTTCAATGGGTTAACAAAATTACTGCTAATTTTTTAGTAATCTGCATAATCCAATATTAAATAATTGTTAAATATAAATCTTGATATGGATTAATTCTCAGGGTTATGGTTAGATTTGATATGGGTAAAATAATAAAAAATACCAAATACTATCTTAAAAAATTTTCTGTTTCATGAGGCAATAAATGATACAAACCGATGTCAATCCCAACAAAAATATTGAGAAAAAAGATAATGATACCTTAGCTCAAGCATTAGATAAAAATTCGAAGGTTACGGATAGCGACCCCCTAAAATTAAGCCAGCGTAACATCGAGAAATTAAATTTGATAATTGAAGAAGTAAGAAATTTATTAGAATCAGATAGTGCGTAAACTTTTTCTTATACCAAATTTTTCGATACCTACCATTTTATTCTTACCAAAGACTAAATAGCTTTCATACAACCAACTTGACTTTATATTTATAACTATATTATATTTCGTTATCTATCGAAATGAATTATGAAAGACAAAACAATAATATTTAAAGCATTGTCCGACTTGAACAGATTAAGAATACTAAAAGCCCTTCAGAGAAAAGTGTTATGTGTATGTGAAATAAAAGAGCTGCTTGGACTGGCTAATTCTACAGTTTCACAACACTTAAAAATACTAAAGTCAGCAGGGTTTATTGTTGAACAAAAAGAAGGGAAATGGGTGAACTATATGATTAATCCACATCCGATGGATAGCAGAATCAGCAGTGTTCTGGCTTCCCTGGATTTTTGGATAGACGATGAAAAACTGATTATAAAGGATAAGAAAACCATTTTGAGTCTCGACAGAAAAGCTATATGTCAATAAACTTTTTTAAATAACATTTCGGTAAAGCACGAAATATGTAAGAGGGAAAATGGATAAAATAAAAGTTCTTTTTGTTTGTGTTCATAACAGTGCCAGAAGCCAGATGGCCGAGGCTTTCTTAGAGGAAATCGGAGGAAATAAATTTCAGGTAGAAAGCGCTGGTCTTGAACCGGGAACGTTGAATCCTGTTGTTGTTGAATCGATGAAGGAAATAGGAATAGATATTTCCGGTAATAAAACACAAGGGGTTTTTGAAATATTTAAAGCAGGCAAAAATTTTCATTATGTAATTACAGTTTGCGATGAGACATCTGCAGAAAGATGTCCCATTTTTCCGGGGATAGCAAAAAGGATACACTGGAGTTTTCCAGACCCATCAGCACTTACCGGAAGTCACGAAGACATATTAAATGAAACGGGGAAAATTAGAGACTCAATACGTCAAAAAATAGATGGCTGGATCTCTGAATTAAAAAATGAAAATGTAATCTGAGTAAGAATGGAATCAATATCAAAAAAACTATCAGTTCTTAACCGCTACCTAACCTTATGGATCTTTTTGGCAATGATTGTTGGTGTATTTTCAGGCTATCTCTTTAATTCAATTGTCGATTTCTGGAATTCATTTCAAAGCGGCACTACAAATATACCTATAGCAGTTGGACTCATTTTAATGATGTTTCCCCCGCTGGCAAAAGTAAAATATGAAGAATTGCCTGATGTTTTTAAAAATCTGAAAATATTATTACTATCATTATTCCAAAATTGGATAATCGGACCAATTCTAATGTTCATCCTTGCCATAGTTTTCCTTAGAGATTACCCGGAATATATGGCGGGACTCATTATGATCGGTCTTGCCCGCTGCATTGCAATGGTTATTGTCTGGAATGAGCTGGCCGAAGGTGACACGGAATATGCTGCCGGACTCGTTGCATTTAATTCGATTTTTCAGATATTGTTCTTCTCAGTTTATGCCTATTTGTTTTTGACTGTGATTCCCGATTGGTTGAACCTGAAATCTTTTCCAGTTAGTATAACTATCGGGCAAATTGCCGAAAGTGTTTTAATATATCTTGGAATACCATTTTTCAGTGGTATGATAACAAGGTTTACTTTAATAAAATTAAAAGGCAAGGAATGGTATGAAAAAGAATTCATTCCTAAGATAAGTCCTGTAACACTAATAGCTTTATTGTTCACCATTTTTGTAATGTTCTCCCTAAAGGGAGAATATATAGTAAAAATACCATTAGATGTTTTAAGAATAGCAATTCCTCTTGCGGTATATTTTGCCGTAATGTTTTTTGTCTCGTTCCTTATGGGTAAAAAGATAGGTGCCGACTACTCAAAAACTGCTACAATTTCTTTTACAGCAGCAAGCAATAACTTTGAGCTTGCAATCGCAGTGGCAATAGCGGTATTTGGAATTAATTCAGGTGAAGCTTTCGCAGCAGTAATCGGACCTTTAGTTGAGGTACCGGTTTTGATCTCTCTTGTTAATGTGGCATTATATTTTAAGAGGAGATACTTTAATACTGAAGTATTACCAAAAAATACATAAAAAGATTTTATTTTACTTTTACTAATACGGCAGTCATATCATCATTCTGTTCAGCATTTCCACGGAAAATTTTGACTGCATCCCATAATTCGTTCATTACGTTACTGGAAGTAACAACTGACTTATATTTTAAAATTTCAGAAAGCCTGTCTTCTCCAAATAATTCATTATTTTCATCCATCGCTTCAGTGATTCCATCTGAAAAAAAAGCAAACAACTGGCCAGGTAATAAATCTATTTCCTTTTCAACCAAAGTTTTCTCAAAAATAGTCCCTTTTTCAAGCCCCATACCCAATCCCGTAGTTTTATAAAGATTTACATCATCATTAAAAGAGACTAACACCGGTACGTGTCCTGCCCTACAGAACTTAACCTTCTGAGTTTCCATATCGAACAGTGCAAGTGTCAGAGTAACGAACCAATTCTTTTCCATTTCAATGTATAGCTTTTTATTTATCTGTATTAAAATTTCTTTTGGAGGCTTATTATCAGTACAATAAAGCTGCATCATAGTTTGAAGTTTAGCCATATAAAGTGAAGCGGAAAGTCCTTTGCCGGAGACATCACCCACAATTACAAAAAGCTTCTTATCAGATACAGGTATCAGGTCAAAATAATCACCACCAACCTGCATTGCTGAAATCATCTGGCCGCAAATGTCCAGCCCATTTACATCAGGAATACACCTTGGCAAAAGTCCTTGTTGAATTCTCTGAGCCAGTTCTAAATCTCTTTCTATCTTCAGCTTTTCCGCTTCCATCAAATAAAGACGTGCATTCTCAATTGAAATAGCCGTTTGATTTGCTGCGGCTGAAAGCAACTCTAAATCTTTGCCGGCAAACAGCGCACCTGAATGCTTTAACCCAAAGAGAAAGAGTCCAATAACTTCAGATTTGACAAGCATTGGAATAATTAGATATATATTTTCTGTAGATAAAAGTTCTTCCTGACCAGGGAATACAGTTGTAAACTCTTCCCTGTCTATCACCGCACTTTTCCCCATCAGCGTTTTATTCTTAATAAATTTTTGCAAACCCTTAGATTGTAAAGCCATTTTTTTGTTTTCAATTCCAATACTTCTCACAAGGACAAAGCTCTTTTTATCCTGTTCACTAATCATTATTCCGAAATAATTAATCATCAATGCTTCAACAAGAGTATCCCTGGTAGAATCAAGAATATTTTCAAGACCTACCATACTTGCAACTTCATTACTGAATTTTACAAGTACCTTCTGATAGGCAAACTGTTCCGGATAAAACCTGGCAGTAAGAAAATCCTGAAACTTGTCTTTAGTAGATTGAAAAACAAGCGCAAAGCCAATAAAAAAGATACCGGCAATAATCTGTTGATATTCTGTACCGATTGCCCTGCTAATACTTTGGCCTATAACATATATAACGAAAAAATAAATGGCTGCTAGTGTTATCGTTGCTGCACCATAGATAATAGCATTTTTAATTACAACGCTGACATCCATTAATTGATACTTAAATATTGAATATGCAAAAGAAATCGGCAAAATGATGATCAATATTATAGGAGTATAAAATTCTGGTGAGTTGAAAATAGTATCCGCAATTGCAGGGGCAATCTGAGAAGTATAAATAATAGCAATTATTGCCAGCACATAAGATACTAGAATTATCAATACTGGTTTTTTCTCTTCCCTGGTTTTTAATCTTTTGTAATTAATGATTAGGGAAATACATCCAACTAGAAATCCAACAGCAAGTAATATTAAAAAAACGTTCACAATATTATTTACTAAAAGGCCACCGATCTTAATTTTGGTTGATACAAAGAGGAGAAAAACAAAAAATAAAACCGACAATATAGTTGGGATGCTAAAAAATATTTTTTTGAAAGACTTTTTCTGAACAAACTTAAATGGCCTGGGGAAAATCCAGAAAAAGTAGGTAACAAAGAATGATATAAAACTAATTCCAAAACACCAACCAATGACCATAATGAGGGTTAAAATATTACCCTTTGTACCCGGTTGTGGAAAGAATAAAAAAACCATTACAAGAACTGAACTGGCACCGGTAAGATAAAAGATCTTTTGGATACTCCCCTGTTTAGCCGTAAGGACTATAAACCCTATTATCATCCAGATAAGTCCCAGGATTGAAAATGCAAAAAGCGGAAATTGGATTAGTTTTTTGACGAAAACTTTCGCTTGAAGTATGGCCCCCTCTTTCTTTTTGACAACATAATTTGCATACTCTCCTGAACTTACAGTATTCAGGATTAACTGTGCCTGCGTGGTTGTTTTAATACTTTTGCCGTTTATTTTTAATAACTGGTCGCCGTCCCTTATACCGGCGTTCCAGGTTACTCCGCCAACTTTTACAATATCAAAATAAATGGCCGTGCTGTCAGAAGTGGGATTCTCGGGAACCCATAAGCACTCGTCGTTTGAAGTTACATTTACTTCAACAGAATAATATATATTTACAAAAGCTATAAGAATCAGGACAAGTGATATACCGATCAGCAGCTTTGTTTTTGATTTTATATATAGTTCTTTTATTTTTTTCATACGGAAAATTATCTGGTTTCAATATAGAAATCAGGAATGGGTATAAATAAACAGTGAATAATACAACCTAATAAGGATAAATAAAAATCCTACTTGACTTTAATAACCATTAAAGTAATATCATCAGATTGTACTGCACCCTTCGAAAAGTTTTGGACCTCTGATTGAATAGAAGATATAATATCGGGCGCTGATTTTTTATATAATTTAACAGCTAATTGTTCCAATCGTTCATCAGAAAATTCATTTCTGTTTGTATCCATAGCTTCAGTGATTCCATCTGTAAACATCAATAATGCATCTCCGGCTTGCAATTGCACTTTTTCCGTAAGATACGGAGTTGTTGTTTTCATCACCCCTAATATCATTCCACCTTTTTCAAGTTTCTGTATTTTACCATTACGAATTAATAAAGGAGGGTTATGTCCGGCATTTACATATTGGATGCTAGATTCTTCGTCGTTAAGAATTCCCCAAAAAAATGTTATAAATCTACCATCCGTTATATTTTCACTTAGCAGATCATTTATTAATTCTGTGGCTTTATCAATTTTCATTCCCTGTCGACAAATAGTTTTTAAGAACGCCTGGATATTTGCCATTAACAATGCAGCAGGGACACCCTTCCCGGAAACATCGGCTATTGCTACAGCAAAGCTTCTGTCATCGAACTTAATAATATCATAATAATCTCCTCCAACCTGTCTGGAAGAAATATTCGTTGCAGCAATTTCAAAGTTATTAAATTTTGGGAATGATCTTGGTAAAAGATTTTTCTGTATCTCTTTTGCTAACTCCAATTCCTCTTCCATTTTTTGTTTTTCCAGTTCTTCTTTAAAGAGTCTTTTATTCTCAAGTGAGATTATTGCAAGGCTCCCAACAGAATAAATAAATTCTACGTCACTCCCGGAATAATCCATATTATTAATTCTCTTGCCTAAAAATATAAGGCCCTTTGTTTGTCCTTGAAGCTGCATAGGAACAATTAATTCTATTCCAAATCTTTCAACTTCGGGGTATTTTTCTTTAATTAGTTCCCTGTTCTCTGAAGCTTTAATCTGAAAAATATTATATTTTCTTATAATAGAGATCAGATCATTTGTTTTATATTTTGATTCTAAAATCTGTGTAGATTCTCCGTTAAATAAAACAACTGCAAATTTAGAAACAAGAAATTGACCGATGACAGAATAAACAAGTAGCTTTGCAACTTTTGTGGATTCAGAAAATAGCCCAAATTCTTTACTTAGTTCAAAAAGAGAATTTAGTCTATTAATTCTTGAATCAAGTTCACGGTTGACCTTTTTTAACTCGTCAACAACAAGTGAATTTTGAACAGCCGTTGCAGAAATATTAAGTATCGTCTTCAAAAATTCCTGGTCATCTTCTGTATAAGGTGTTTTGTTTAATTTTTCACCAAGACATATAATTCCAAGGCATCTATCTGAGGAGTTAATCCTTTCGTAAGTTTGAAGTTTTGCCTTCTCCATAAAGTTTTTAATTGCACTATCAAAATCAGGTTCAGAATCAGGACCTATTTCTCTCCACGTTTCCAATATTTCTTTAGAAAGACCTTTTGAAACTTTTAATTTCAATAAACCATCAACTTTAATAGCTACAAGCCCTTTTGTAGCAAGGAACTTACCCATACATGTAAGCAGAATATTATTCAGAATAAATTCCATATCCAGACTGGAATTGATAATCCTACTGAACTCAACCAGAGCAGTAAGATTTCTTTTCAACTTCAGGCTATCAGTATCATTTATCATCAATGTTAATTGTTTAAATTTTTAGAAAGTAAAACCTGGTTATATTTTCCCGGGACAGAGATATACTGAACATCGTCCATTAAAGATTTCATTAAATACAACCCCAATCCGCCGACTTTTCTTTGTTTCAAATATTTTTTTAGATCAGGCAAAGGAACTAATTGTGGATCAAATGAATTTCCATGATCAATTAACTTGATTGTGAATTTCTTCGAATTATAATCTATTTCTATTACAATTTCGCCGTCCGGCATAGACTTGTAAGCGTGTTTTATAATGTTCGTACAAGCTTCATCTACAGCAAGAATAATATCATCAATTTCATCAGTGCTCAACCCCGCAACGTTAGCATTTTCTGAAATAAAATCTCTCAATGAAGAAAGATTTTCTGTTCTGCTTTTAATTACTAGTTTTTTTCTAATATGTTTATTGTTGTTACTCAATTTATTTTTTCTCTTCGAATTTTTTAATTGCTTCACCTTCAGTATTAAATATTTCATAAAGCAAAGGAAATCCAAGAAGGTCAAAAATATTAAAGACTTTTTCACTCATAGCTGATAGTTTAATATCTCCCCCATTTTCCCTAACCTTTTCTATAAAAGCCATAAATACCCCCAGTCCGGCACTACTTATATATGACAGGTCTTTAAAGTTAACCACGATATTAAATTTATTGTTATCAACGAGGCTTGAAAAAGTATTTTCAAGGGTTGATGCAGTGTGGGCATCCAGAAATCCGTTCAGATTGACTATACTTATTTTACCCTGTTCTTTGACTGATGTGTTAAATTCTGCCATTCCATTTCTCCATTAAATTTAATTTTTTGTTTCCACTTAAATATAACAAGTGTGATATCATCGTGCTGAGAATTATTTTTAGTAAAATCAGTAATTTCTGTTATAACTTTATTCGCAATAACATCCGGCTCCTCATCCATAAATTGTAGCAAAGTTTTCTCAAACAGACTGTCTCCAAAGTCTTCCAGTTCAGAATTTTTTGCTTCTGTTATTCCGTCGGTATAAAGAATAATTAAATCATCCTCTTTTAATTTAATTTCAATTTCTTCTAAAGATTCTGAAAAAGTTTTTCCAAAATTAAGGCCCAGGCCTATGCCGACCGGTTTCATATTCTCAACGATTCCATCTCTTAATAGTATAACAGGACAATGCCCGGCACGTGATATATTCAAACTCCCTTTTTTCATATCAATCAAACCAAAGGCTGCACTTACAAAAGTTTTCCTATCAAGTGTTTTTTGCAGAATCTGATTAGCCTTAACAAGTATTTCCTTTGGCCTATCGAAAGTTTTGGTAAGAGATTCGAAAATGCCTTTTAACTCTGCCATTACAAATGCCGCTGAAATACCTTTACCGGAAACATCTGCAATAATAAAGCCGAATTTATTTTTAGAAATCTCAAAAAAATCGTAATAGTCTCCGCCTACCTCGAAGGCAGGAATAAATACTGAAGAGATACTCAACATATCAAGTGCCGGAGTTTTTGCAGGCAAAATTTTTCTTTGTATTTCCCGTGCAACATCCAGTTCTTTTTCTAATCTTTCTTTCTCAATCGACTCTTCTAACAACCTTGAGTTTTCAATTGCAACTGAGGCATAATCGGAAAAAGTATCCAAGGCGCTTTTATCTTCATCATCAAAAACATAACCTTCTTTATTTGCAGAAACCAAATATCCTTTTAATTCTTTGTGTGCTATTAAGGGTGCAACAGCCAAGGTAGAATACTTTTCACTCAATTTTTCAATTTCACCAAACCGATTCAATTTAATTATAAAGGTGCCAATTCTTTTTGCACTTTTTTCTCTTCGGTCAATAAAATGATTTATGAGGTTAGCATCAAGAAGTCCAATATTTTTATTAGCAAGGGTTTTTAGTTCATTTTCTTCCTTCAAAAATATCCAAGAAGCCTGTGCATTACACACCTTTGTTGCAATATCTGTAATAGTTTCTGCCAGGTCATTAAAGTCAAGCACTTGTGTTATTAGTTTGCTAAAATATTGAAGAGAAGATACTTCCTGTGCTTTCCTGTCAAAAGCCTCTGCTGTTGGAAGATGAAACAAAGTAGTAAAGAAAAGTATGCTAAAATAAATTGCACCGTAAATCATAATGATATTTGAGAATTGATCTAAAGCGGGAGAGAATTGCATAAGTATCTTATCGTGTAAACCGGTTGAAGAATTGTTTATAAGGTTCACTACAAATAGTATGGAAATAACTACTGAGAGTATCAGCAACGAAATTTTTTCTTTTTTTACGAGGAATGCGATCCAGGATATTTTCAAAGAGTTTATTACAATTAGTAAAATTGAGATAAAGAGGAATGTATTTTTTATAAATGAATATTCAGGATAATCTTTGATGAAATAGGTTAGTGATGCTAATATTATAAACACTATCATCGTATTAAAATATACGCTGACGTTCTTTTTTTGCTTTAAAAAATAAAGCTCTTTGAAAACCAAGAAAATATATGCTATAGAGGCAAGAACAAGAAATGAATATGAAAACATCACAATCGATAACATAAAGCCTGGATTCTGAATATTCTCAGTCACGTTATCAAAGAACATATTAAACAATGAACCTGAAAAAGTAATCAGGCAAAACAGAATTACATTAATGATCCCCAGGTTCATTACAAGAGAAAGTGGATTTAACGTCTTGTTGCTTAAATACTCAATAAAATAAATAACAAGCGAAGTTACTGTTAAAAGTACAAGTATATCACCAAATATTTGACCCGGTAAAGTCTTAACGGGTGCTATAAAAACCTTGTATAGAAACAATATTCCTGCAACACCTAAAAATGTTTTCAGCTTAATATTTTTGAAAAATGTCAGCAAATTGAGTCTCATAAATTATTAGTCATTCTCATTCGCTCTATTATAAAGCATTTGTTTTACCTTATAAAATAACATTTTTTAGGCATTTTATGCCAAAATTAAAGCTAGTTGGCTAATTAGTAAAGAATGATTATATGGACGGAAAATAACAAGGATGACAGTAAAATAAGCTATTTAGACGCGTTCCATCTGTCTCAATTTAATATCAGCTTTTTACAGTATCTGGCAACTGACTTTTTTCCCTTTTTTTGAGTTCTTCTTTGAGCTTCTTTAACTCTTTCCGATATTCTTTCATCTGTTGTTTGTATTCCTTGTTATTCCATTTCATTACTGAATCATTAAAATTGAAATGAAATTTATTGTTGGTCAAGGAATCTAAATTTATATTAAATTTTTGCGGCATATATATATCTAGAGAATCAAGCACCTTCATTGTCGATTTTACAAGCGAGTCAACATTTATAGGATTCATTTTAAATTTAAAAGTATTTAAAGAATCCCCAATCTTGTATTGCATTTTAAATTCCCCACCTTTTTGAGGAAAATCTTTTGGCATTTCAAAAGTAAAATCTTTCATCATTTCAGTCACCCTTTCCAAGTGCATATTAGAAAAAATGCTATCAAAATTCGGTAGATTTGGAGGTGACACAACAATTTTGGGGATATGAACTCTGCAAAGATTTGAATCAATTTTTACAGAAAAATTTTTCTCCCATGTGGTATCGAATTTAAATGAATATTTATTTTTATTAAAATTACTGTCTGAAGTAAAATTAAAGTTATAGTTATAATTTTCCTTTTCTTTTTCCAAATTATCCAAATTTTCTCTGACCTTATCCATTTCCTTTTTGAGCTTTTCTTTATCAAAAGCATATTTTCCTGAAAAAATTGTGTCGGGAGCAAAGAAAATATATTCATCATTATTCGAAGCTTTAACTTCTCTGGAAACTCTTTCAATAGTGGTGGGATCAACAACCCTGTAGCTTGCGGGTATAATTTCAGCCAACTCTTTCCCTTTTGCTTTAGATGCAAAAGCATAAAGATCTGCGACAAGAGCTTTATTATAATTCCATAAATTTCGATTTATTGCAACAGTATTGTTATTATTAACTAATATTTGCGACTGAAGGTAATCAGCATAAGCAGTAATTATCGAATCTACCTGCTCCTTTTGAGCCTGATCAAGATTAAGAGCTGATATAAATCTATCCAGATTATTATTTGATGGTACATCGCTGGATTTTTTTATCTCAAAGAACTCATTACCACTGCTATCCGTCCCGAGCTGAATATATTGGTTTGATGATTTATTTAACGGTAACTGCTTATAAAAAGCAAAATTGAAGATGTCTTCATTAGTAAGATTTGCTGCATAGAGCAATGGCCTTAGATTCTGTTGATAAAATCCGGCAATTTTTGTTTTCTGTGATTCAACAAGTTCATCAAAAACACCCGGATTAAATTTCAGAAATAGCATTAATCCAATTGTAAGTAACGTAAAACCAACAACAGGTGTCCATTTTCTGAATCTGAGCTTTGTTGAATTTCCCGAATGAATCTTTTCCATTACTCTGGGTTCAAAATATTGAGCTTCAGGCAGAGTACTAAATGAATCCGTAGTAAGTTTTTTTATTTTTTTTAGTTCTTCAAACTTATACCGCCAATCAGATGTTTCAGAAATTTTCTTTTCAACAAATTCGATTTCATTTTCTGACAACTCGCCATCGAGATATGCAGATATTAATTCAACATCTTTTTCTTTAAGTTTTTTCATTTTAGCAATTCCTGTTCATAAGGCTTTAATAATTTTCTTAAATATTCTCGGGCCCTGTAAATTCTGGATTTAACTGTACCAAGTTCACACTGGACAGATTCGGCAATTTCCTGGTAACTGAATCCTTCAATGTCTTTCAGTAATAATGGAATTCTTAGTTTATCCGGAAGTTTTGAAATAGCTTTTCGTACTATTTCTTTTTCCTCCTTTATTTCATTTGTCGAATAAATCGCTTCTGCTTCCGACTCTCTCATCGGTATAAAAATGTTCCTGACTTTCATCTTCCTTAAGTAATCCTTGCATTTATTTACCGCAATTCTGTAAAGCCAGGTTGTGAACTGACACTCAAATCGAAAATGAGTCAGATTTTTATAAACTGTTATAAAAACATCCTGAGAAAGGTCGTCAACATTATTAACATCACCAATTGTCAAATAAATAATATTTCGTACCTTTTCTTTGTGTTTTGTCATAAGAACACTGAAAGTTGATTCTTCACCATCAATAAATCGCTTTATAAGTGAAAAATCATCACTATGCTTTTCGGAATTTGAGTATTGCAATACTTTTTTGTTATTTCTTAATCTCATCAATTTAGACGTTGAGCAGAATTATTTGTTCCACTAAGTAAATATATAAATATTGACCCTAAAACAGTTGATATTTTTAATAAATTAAAGCATTTAGCCAGTTGCATAAATATACCCTTCTCCTTAAATTAACAGAAAAAATCAGGAGTTTTCATGAAAATAAAGACAAGTGAAAAGTACGAAGCTGTAATAATAGAGTTAAAAGGAAATGTGATGGGTGGTGAAGACACCAAAGATTTTAACGATTTATTACACAAATTGATTGATGAAGGTAAGAGACAAATTGTATTGGATTTATCGGATGTAAAATTTATGAATAGCTCCGGTCTTGGAATGCTCATCAGTGGCTTAACAACAATGAAGAAAAATGACGGAATGTTAAAGCTTGCTGGGGCAACAGAAAAAATTGAAAGTTTGCTGATAATAACAAAACTAATTACAATATTTGAATCTTACGATTCAGTAGACGAAGCTCTAAAAAGTTTTTCAAATTAAGTTTTGCTGTAAAAATTCAGACGATCTAAACTCCGGATTTATTATGGTTCGGAGTTTTTATTTTGCTCTGTTGAAAAAAGGTCAAGGTGGTAAATGGGCGTTACAATTCTTGTGGGAAGCCAGTGGGGTGATGAAGGAAAAGGAAAAATTGTTGATATACTCAGCGAAAATTTTGACATTGTAGCCAGATACCAGGGCGGTGCAAATGCAGGACACACTGTTGAGATCGGGGATAAAAAGTATATTTTACATCTAATACCTTCTGGCATTTTGAGGAAAAACGTTATTTGTGTAATCGGAAATGGTGTCGTACTTGATCCAACAGCTCTCCTTGACGAAATTGCCTTACTTAAAAAAAATAATATAAATGTTGACGGCCGGCTTTTTATAAGCCACAATGCCCATCTTATTATGCCATATCATAAACTACTCGATTCAATCAGCGAACAAGGAAATAACAAAATCGGTACCACGGGCAGAGGAATTGGCCCCTGTTACATCGACAAATTTGCAAGAAAAGGAATCAAAATTGTTGATCTGCTAGATAAAAACGTACTCGAAGAAAAGATCAGGAAAAATTTAGAGGAAAAAAATAAACTACTCGTAAAAATTTATGACAATAAAGGACTCGATGTTGAGGAAATAATCGAAAAATATCTTGCCTTCGACAAAGCTATTGACAAATACATCAAAGACGTGCCTGCCTTTTTGAATGAGGCAATTGACAACGGAAAATCCATACTTCTTGAGGGTGCCCAAGGGGCCTTACTGGATGTTGACCATGGCACGTATCCATTTGTAACATCTTCGAGTCCAACATCAGGAGGAGCTTGCACAGGTACAGGAATTCCACCTACAAAAATTGATAATGTTATCGGCATTGTAAAAGCTTATACAACAAGAGTAGGAAACGGACCATTCCCGACAGAATTACTGGATAATGATGGTGAAAAGTTAAGAAAAATAGGAGCGGAATTTGGTGCAACAACAGGAAGACCAAGAAGATGCGGTTGGTTTGATGCTCCTCTCGTTAAATATTCTGCAATGATAAATGGAATTGATTCAGTAGCAATAACAAAGCTGGATGTTTTAAGTCATTTTGATGAAATAAAAGTTTGTGTTGGATACAAAATCGAAGGAAAACTTATAAAATCGTATCCTGCTGATGCTACCAGATTGTCAGCTGTAGTCCCGGTTTATGAATCTTTACCAGGCTGGGAGACTGATATTAGCAATTGTCTTACTTTTAATGATTTGCCTGACAAAACAAAAGAATATTTGAATTTCATTTCTGAAAAGTCAGAAATCAAAATTGACATTATTTCAGTAGGCCCCAAAAGGGAACAAACATTTTATTCGTCTTCCTGATCAACTTTTTTAAAATTCAATTATCAAAAATTTACTGTTAGTAACTAAGGATTCAAAAAGATGAAGATGTCCACAGGAGCAACTTCATTAAGACTAAAAATCTCTCTGCTTGTAATTGCACTAGTATTAGCCGGAGCTACACTCTATTATACACAAAACCTGATTACAAAACTCCAGGGAAAAGAACGACAAATTGTACAATTATATGCTAAAAGCCTTGAGTATATTGGAAATACTATATCACAGGATTCAGATATTACTTTTCTTTTTGACAACGTAATAAAACCAATCGATTTCCCACTGATTATGACTGACGCAAATGATGAAGTAAAAAGCAAGGATGATATAAAAAACGTTAAATATGATTCAACTCTTTCTTTAAATGAACTAACCAAGGTTTTCGCAGATGAAATAAATGAAATGGATAAAATACATCCGCCTATCCAAGTAACTTATGCTGATACAATCGTGCTGACAAAAATACATTACGGAGATTCGGATTTAATTAACCAGCTCAAGTTTTACCCTATATTACAAATAATAATCGCAGCTTTGTTCATACTACTCGGATACATCGGCTTCAGTAATATTAAGAGCAATGAACAAAGCAATATCTGGGTCGGTATGGCAAAAGAAACAGCACATCAGTTTGGTACACCCATTTCAAGTTTAATGGGCTGGCTTGAAATGCTAAAAATTAATTATAAAGACAAAGATAAAGTTCTCGATATCGCAGACGAGATAGATAATGATGTTGAAAAGCTTAGGAAGATTACCTACAGATTTTCCAAAATCGGGGCAACTCCTGAAATTCAACCAAAAGTTGTTTATTCAGAAATATTTAATGTGCTAAGCTATTTTGAAAGAAGATTACCACAAAGTGGAAGAAATGTTGAGTTAAAAATATCCGGTAATGAAAATATCAAAGCGAAGATTAATACTGAATTATTTGAATGGGTTATTGAGAACCTGATAAAAAATGCTCTTGATGCAATTGAAAACAAAAAGGGTCGGATATTTTTTACCATTAAGGACTCCCGCAAATTTGTAGATATTGAAATTTCTGATAACGGTAAGGGAATTGATCTAAAGAGAAGAAAAGATGTCTTCAGACCCGGATATAGCACGAAAAGAAGGGGTTGGGGACTGGGACTAAGCCTATCCAAAAGAATAATAGAAGATTATCATGGCGGTAAAATATCTGTTAAAACCTCAATACCGGGTGAAGGCACAACCTTTAAGATCCTACTAAATAAGGCCTAAATTAATTCTTTTCATATCATAAAGTCTGTTTCTGGTAAAAGTTACGGGCAAAAATAGAATAATACCAGTAATAATTTCTTATCACATTAATTCGTGCAGGTTAAAAGCTTCTTAAATTGCTTATTTAATCTACTTTTCAATGGCACACAACTTGTTTTATTATAAATGAAAATAGTTTTAAGCAAATCATACCTCACATTTGGCACACATCAAAACTGTCGGATTTTTTGCCCTCAAAATCCGACAGTTTTACCTCCTTAAAAAAACAAAACTAAAATCACAGATAAACAATTTCTACAAGTAATAACGTATCATTTTAGGTAATTATTACCGATTATCTCATTTTTAGATTATTTTTAGGTAATTATTGATGAAAAATACACTTCCTTAAACGGCACGGCAATTGATATTACATAAGTGAAAATAGTTTTAAGCATAACATTCCTCACATTTGGCACACATAGACTGTCGGGTTTTTAGCCCTCAAAATCCGACAGTTTCACCTCACAAAAAAAATTAAATAACACTAATTTTTACTGTCTTTGACCCTTTGCTACAATTACAGGATTTTTATCTGATTCGATTATAAATGAAGTTGTATTAGAAGGAATGCTTTCATTATTATTTCTGTCGAGCGCAGTAATAACAATATAATATTTATCATTGGGAACTGAGTGCAAATCGATAACAATATTATTTGTGGAAGAAGGAATCCGGAGTGCTAAAATATTTTTGGGATCAGAAATATCAACGGGGTACCTATTACTAGAGTAAATGTTAAAATAACTTGTTGTATCCCCGTTAACTGATTTATTTGATTTATGCCAATGCAATTCGAGATATTTATTTCTGAATTGTAATGATGTCAATCCGGTTGGAGTTGAGGGTTTGAGATTATCTTTCCACGGCATCACCGGAATGTTTGCAGGATATTTAAACTTTCTTTGCTTTATCAAAGTTAAAATATTTTTCTGATTATTAATTAAATCCTCAGTTCTAAAAAATACTTCACCTTTCATATCAAGTTTTCTTAATGTATCTACCTGAGCTAATAT
This sequence comes from uncultured Ignavibacteriaceae bacterium, assembly GCA_964595355.1. Classification (GTDB taxonomy): domain Bacteria; phylum Bacteroidota; class Ignavibacteria; order Ignavibacteriales; family Ignavibacteriaceae; genus JAKAGZ01. The sequence goes on from CAZQQD010000032.1 coordinate 18,611, forward strand.
TTCCTTGGCTTTCCAGTTACCGTAATAACTATCGAGTTTAAAAACTGCGACACCAGGATAAATATGCCTTTCATTAATAATCTTTCTCCAATCATTAACTACTAGATCAAAACGTAGTGGTGAATTAATCCCCCAGTATATTTGTGGAGAAATATAATCCATTTTTTTATCCCTGATCCATTTAACCGGATCTTGAAAAGTATCATTATATGCCTCCCATCCTGATATATTCCATGTATTTTTGTAAATACCTATGGGTGCACACCCTAATTTTACATAAGGTTTAACGGCTTGTATCGAGTCGTACAAAGCCTCAACAAATTTTGTAATATTACCCCTCCTCCAATCTGACCTGTTTTCATTGTTGCCAAACCTTCTGTAGGTTTCATAATCATCAAAATCTTTATTAGGATACCGTATATAATCAAGATGAATACCATCAATATCATATTTTCTTACCATTTCCATAGCTAATCTTAATAAGTACTTTCTTACTTTAGGAATACCAGGATCCATCCACCATTCGTCCCGATATTCTTTACAAAAATTTGGATATTTCAATATTACGTGTTCGGGCAAAGTTTCTGACGGGACACCTTTACCGTAAACTTTAAACACATTCCACCAGGCGTGAATTTCAATTCCCCTTTTGTGTGCTTCTCTAATTATAAATTTTAAAGGATCATAACCCGGGTCTTTTCCTAATTGACCGGTCAGAGCTTTTGCCCAAGGTTCAATTTTTGAAGGATAAATAAGATCCCCTCTTGCCCTGACCTGAAGCATAACTGTATTAAAGTTGGCGTACTTAAGCTGATCGAGGATATTTATTATTTCTTCTTTCTGGCTTTCTCTTTCGTATGATTTTGGCCAATCCAGTCCAAATGCTGTAGTTAACCAAACCGCACGAACCTCTTCTTTTGGTTGAGCAAAAAGAATTGTCGGAATGAAAATAGTTAAGAGAAATATTTTATTCATTAAATAGAATTAATTTAGGCGTATGGTTATTTATTCAAAAAAAATTTCATAAGCAAAATAGATTTAATTATTTCTTTATTATTTGATTCCACATCAGTAATAATTTCTCCAATATTTCTAAGCAAAACAAATTTAATTTTATCTCCTCTGTTTTTTTTATCAGTTCTCATAAAGTTTAACACTTTTTGATCATCAAGTTTTCTTAGTATTATTGGCAACCTTATTAATCTAAGATTGGCCAGAAATTCGTTTAATCGCTTCTCGCTTATATAACCTTTAATATAAGATAGGTACAGAGCCGATATAATTCCAGCAATGACTGCTTCACCATGCTTAATCTTAAAATCTAATGCACTCTCATAGGCATGAGCAAAAGTGTGTCCTAAATTTAATATCTTTCTCAAGCCGGACTCTTTTTCATCAAGTGCTACTACAGACGATTTGAATAAAATTGATTCGTATACAATTTCTTCAAGTACAGGCTTATTTTTTAAGTGTATCTTTTCCAGATTATCAAATATAAAATTGTAGAATTTTACATTAGTAATAAAAGCATATTTGACAACTTCTCCAAGGCCTGAAATAAATTCAGCATTGGAGATAGTTTGTAGAAAATCTATATCTATCAACACAAACTCAGGCTGATAGAATGTACCGATTATATTTTTTTTCTTGTTGAAATTTATACCGGTCTTTCCACCAATTGAACTGTCTACGTCAGCCAATAGTGTAGTAGGAACATGAATCAGCTGAACACCCCTCATATATGTGGAAGCTACAAAACCTGCAAGATCCCCTGTAACACCCCCACCAATTGCCAAAATCAACGTATCCCTTCCATATTTTTTTCTTATTAAATCTTCATAAATTCTGCCCAACACAGAACTAGATTTAGATGATTCTCCTTTTTTTAAGGTATAAATTTCTTTCTTTGGAAAATTCGACTTAAGATTCTTTTGAATTTTTTGCAAGAAATGTTTCTTAACGTTTTCGTCTACTATTACAAAAATATTTCTATTAAGATTTTGTTTCGCTATTTGCTTACTTAATAGTTGAAAAGAATTCGGGCCAATAATAACAGGATAAGACCTCCTTTCGGTTTTAACAATTATCTTTTTAAACTTTTGCATAAAAACTCTATTGAAAATCTTTCAAAATAATTCTTGAGATTGCGTCAACAGTCTTGCCAATCGTAGCATCATCTGTTTTTAATGATATATCAGCTTGTTTATAAAATTTCTTACGGTACTTTAGTATTTCTGTTATTCTTTGTTTTAGTTCACCTTGGGAAAGTAATTTTTTATCCTTTCCCATAAGCGTAGGTCTGTCGGCTTTAAACCTCAGTCTTTTATAAAAAGATTCAGTAGACGCTTCAAGAAAAATTATTTTTCCTTTTTTCTTCATAAAATTAATATTCTTTTGATCCGCTATAGTACCTCCTCCAAGGGAAATAATTATGTTTTCACCCTCTGTAATCTCTTTAAGAATTTCCCTTTCTAACGATCTAAATCCTTCTTCTCCCTTTTCAAAGAAAATATCTACAATTTTTTTACCTTGCTTTGATTCTATCACTCTATCAAGATCAAAAAAATTCCAGCCTATAGTATTTGCAAGAATAGGTCCGATTGTGCTTTTCCCCGAACCCATGAACCCGGCAAGAAATACAACTTTAGTTTTCATAATTTATTATATGTCAAATTAAGAGATTAGACTCTAAAAACAAATCAATCTTTACTGATAATCGAAAGTTAGGAGATAATTAGTAAAGTAAAATTAAACAGAATGTTTCTGTATCTGAAAATGTTAAAATTTTATGATGTAAATTTAGACAAGCTTAAACAATAAGTTGAGGATAAATATTACTCTTATTCCAAAAGAGATAGTGATGGACCAATTTAAGAATAAAACCCCATTTAGAAGAAATGGGGTGCAAAAAACAAAGTTAAATTTTATTGACCGTAAAATAGATAACGATTATCAACTATATCGGCATCCTTTTTCAAATTAGCAAGCCATTCATTAAAAAAGTTTGAACGTTTCTCCTGATAAATCGTGTCTCTTAAATTGTTTCTCTGTATCTGGTATTTTGATGAATCAAACTTAGTACGCGATGTTACATATATTAAATAATATCCAGCTGCCCCCTTTACTGGATCAGTGACTTTATTCAGATCAGTGTCCATACTTTTATCAATAAATGCATAATCTTTACCTATACCAGGAACATTTCCGGAAGGTGTAAAATCACCTGTTGTTTCCACTTTAATATTTGGATCTACAGATGAAATATTGCCAAAGTTATTTCCAACTTGGTTTTTGATCTTTTCTGCCAGGGCTTTTGTTTTCTCTACTCTTTTTTCTCTAATTAAAATAATTTTTATTCGCGCTTTTACTTCATCGAAGGTTTTTACATGTTCCTTTATAATGTCAGATATCTTCACCACTACATAACCATTCTGAGTTGAATAAACATCACTGACATCGCCAAGATCATTATCAAATGCGAAATCCATTAAACGCTTATTTATTCCTATTCCCGGAATAATAAAAGCATCTTTTGTAAACGGAGTAGTTTCACGGATATTATAATGCATTAATTCAGCTTCTTTTGTAAAATCGTTTTTTTTAGCAAGATAAGCATAATCACTTGCGTTACCTTTTCTTGCATCCTTTGTCACCGAGCTTGTTTTAATAGGCGAGATGATCTTTTCAACAACAAATTTATTATTTAACCTGCCGGTCACTTTTATAATATGATAACCGTATTTAGATTTAATCGGCTTTTGAACAATTCCGATCATTCCTGAAAAACAGGCTTTTTCAAACTCCGGTACCATTTGTCCTCTACCGAACCAGCCCAGATCGCCTCCTTTTGCAGCACTACCAAAATCAGCAGAATTTTGTTTTGCCATAGTGGCAAAATCTGCTCCACTTATCAACGCCTTATAAATATTCATCGCATCTTTATAATTTGTTTCATCATTACCTTTGTTGATTAGAATATGAGAGGCTCTTACATATGTACTTTTGGAAGGCAACTTTGTAATTAAATGATATAGAGTATATCCGCCATTACCTAAAACAGGACCAACAATTTCTCCCGCTGAAGCTTTAACCATTGCATTTTGTGCATCAGGAGGAAGTTGCACAATCTCTACTGTATCTTTCGAATATGGTTCGGAAGAATAAATATCTACGTACGATTTAAAACTAGCGGTATCCTTTTTAAAACTGCTAACAACATTTTCCAAATTAATTTTTACTGCTTCGGAATCATCGTGCGAAGGGGTTGTTTTAAAAACAACATACTTTAATTTGCGTTGTTCTTCAACTTTATACTTATCCTGATTGTCTTCATAATAATTTTTCATTTCTTCTTCTGAAACTGAAATTGATGAATCAGGGAAGTTGGAATAATTAATTAAAGCGTACTTTGCGTTTATTTGAGTGTTATTATCAATAAATCTTCTCTTAATTTCAGCTTCACTTACCGTAACAGCAGCCTGGAGCATACTCTGGAGTTTTTGTGTGAGCCTTTGCTGTCTTACAATCTCCTCTGCCTGAATTAATACTGCACTATTTTGTGGATCAAAGAGTGCCTGCTTATAAGCCTGTTCATTAAACTTTCCTGTTGAATCAATAAAACTCCTCTTTAAAAATTCAGGCGGGTTATCGCTTAAAATAATATCTTTTATTTCCTGATCTGAAACAGTAATTCCATATTTTTTGATTTGCTGTCCCAGAAGCGTTTGAGTAACAATTCCGTTCCAAACCTGATCACGGAACTGATCCATGTTATCTTCATCAATATCTTTGCCGGTTTGATTTTTCTGACGTTCTCTCTGCTGTTCCAGGATCTTCGAAAAATCCTTATAACTAATATCCTCACCATTGATAGAACCCACATTATTGGTTCTACCACCTCCCAGTGCTTGCATAACACTGGAATCTGAAATCACCATAAAGAGAACAAATAATACACCCACAGAAATAATGAAGGCAGGCGCTAAGCTGCGCATTTTAGCCATCATTCCCATAATTTATTCTACTCCAGAATTTGATTAAAAATTTTTAAGAAAATAAAAATAGCTACATACGTCTAAAAAAGCAATGTAACTTCCACACCAAATCATCAGGCATTTTCCTATAATACTTTCAAATCTAATAAATTAGAGAAATGCCTCCCCATTCTGTTTTATTTGACTTTCAGGGACATCAAAACTATATTGCTTTTCACGTTATTTTTGTAAAAGGCATATTTTATGAGGGAAAATGAAGAATTTTTGAAAAAAATTCCGATATTCTCCAACCTTAGTAATAATATTATTTCTGAAATAGCTGGCCTCGGCACGAAGAAAAACTACAGCAAAGACGCGGTAATCCTGTTTCAGAATCAGTCCGATTCAGCTTTAATAATTGTGCTGAGCGGTGAGTTAAGACTTACCAAAATGAGCAATGAGGGAAATGAAGTTACTACAGATCAATTAAAGGAATTTGATTATTGGGGAGAAACTGCAATACTGGATGGAAAACCACCCACAGTCAATATAGTAGCAGAACAAAATTCTGAAGTATTCATTATAACACGAAATGATTTAATGAATTTATTTAATAAAAAACCTGAATATTCGATTGCGTTGTTAAATGAATTGACCAGGCAATTGCGTGCTTCCAACTCAAAAATAAAATCACTCTCATTAAAAGCTGCCGAAGGAAAAGTTGCTTCAGTGTTAATTCAGCTTATCGATGAATTCGGCACGGTTAAAGAAGGAGCAATTGAAATAGAAAAACTACCAATGCAACAGGAACTTGCCAACATGGCTGGGACATCCAGAGAAACAATATCCCGTACAATCCATTCCTTTGCTAAAAAAGGATTAATCGAAATTGAGGGACAAAAATTAAGAATAAAGAACTATGAAAAATTTAAAGAATTAAATCACTGAATTAAATGAACGGAAAAGTAGACCTACATATGCACACTACCCATTCAGATGGATTTTATTCAACTTCTAAAATTATTAATAAGGCTAAAGAACTTGGTTTAGATGCTATAAGCATAACAGACCACGATTCAACCGGCGCAATTGAAGAAGCAACTGAACTGGGGAATGAATTGGGAATTGAAGTAATCCCTGGTGTTGAAATAAGCTCAGAATACAACGGTAAGGAAGTTCATATCCTTGGATATTTTTTCGATCATAAAAACAAAGAATTTGCAAGGTACTTAAATTTTTTCCGTGAAGAAAGAATTAAGCGTGCCGAAAGAATTATAAAAAAATTAGAGAATCTGGGACTACATTTAACTTTTAAAGATATAATTTCCGTTTCAAAAAATTCTGCTGTAGGACGCCCACATATAGCACAAGCTATGCTTAATAAAGGGCTGGTTTCTTCTTATTACGAAGCATTTAACAAATATATTGGAAACGGATGTCCGGCATACGAAAAGAAGGTTCATCTTTCACCTGAAAGTGCGTATAAAATAATCACGGATGCAGGGGGCTTATCGTTTATTGCTCATCCAGGGTTTATGCCGGAAGATATATTAAAAGAATTAATCGACGCCGGTGTAGACGGGATTGAAGTCTACCATCCATCACATACCCCACAAAAAATAAAATTTTACAAAGGTATTGTTAGTGAATATTATCTTCTCGAATCGGGTGGCTCAGACTACCATGGTGGTCAAAGAAACGATGACGAAAATTTTGGTAAATATTATACCACTTTCGCCGCGCTCGATGCAATGAAAAAACGACTTACACGTTCAATCGCTTAATATATAAATTCAATTATGAAAATCCTGAGAGGAAAAACGTCCGGCAAAGATATTAAAATTGCAATTATCCTCAGCCTGTTTAATGAGTTTATAGGTCAGAAATTGCTTGAAGGAGCATTATCTTGTTTAAAAGAAAATAATGTAGACGAAGAAAATATTGATATTATAAAAGTTCCGGGTGCATTTGAAATTTCGCTAACTGCCGACATGCTCGCATCATTAAAAAAATATGACGCAATTGTTTGCCTGGGTGCTGTAATCAGGGGTGACACACCTCACTTTGATTATGTAGCAGGTGCTGCAAGCAACGGTATTTTACAGGTCTCACTTAAGAACAGTTTACCTGTAATTTTTGGAGTGCTTACAACTGATAACGTTGAACAAGCTATTAATAGATCGGGTGGAAAACATGGGAACAAAGGCAGAGATGCAGTCATTACTGCTCTCGAAATGGCCGACTTAATGAAAAAATTTAAGCATTAATTTAATATTTCAATCTTCTATTTTTCATGCCTCATTTAATGGTTATATAGTTTGAACTGTTTTTTTTATATTAGGTAAAGGGAAAATAAATTCCTAACCAAATATAAATATCAGGATAACTTGAATGTTCAGAAGAACGCTTTCATTTCTTTTTATTACCACATTGTATGTTAACACATTCCCACAGCAAGTAACTAATTTCAGAAATTATACTGATATGAAAAACATCACAGATGTTAAAATAAATCCCACTGGAATATGGGCAGCTACAAATGGCGGAGGTTTTTTCTATAATAATTCCGAAGGTTCATTTACAACCATTAATAAAGTTGATGGTATAAATAGCATTTCACTTTCTGCAGTTGCAATTGATAATGCTGGAAAGATCTGGTTCGGAAGTTCGGATGGAACTATTAGCGTTTACGATCCATCAAACAAAAGTGTAAATACTATCCTCGATATTTATAATTCTGGAAGAAGCAGCAAAGCTATAAATAATCTGAGCGTATCCGGAGACACAATAATTGTATCTCACGATTTTGGAGTATCGCTTATTGACGCGAATAACTTTGTTTTTTTTGATACTTTTATAAAATTCGGTAGCCTTACTTCGAATATTCAAGTAAACAGCACACTAAAATCGGGCTTATTTTATGTGAGTACACTTTATGGTTTAGCCATTCAAAAACAAGGTGCAACCAATCTTTTGGCACCTGAATCGTGGGACGTATATACAGTCTCTAATGGATTGCCTTCTAATAATGTTACCAAAGTTTTAGAATATAACGGCAATATAATAGCAGCGACCGAAGCAGGGCTCTCAGTATTTGATGGAACAACTTGGTCCTCTTATATCTCGCAGTTTAATAATTTTAACATTAACGACATTCTTGTTTCAGGAGATTCTTTGTTAATCCTGACAAACAATGTCATCTACTCTTACAGAAACAATATCGTTAGCCAGCTTGCAGTATCGTCCAATCAACTTACCAAATTAGAAGTATCAAAAAACTTAGGAATAATAGCTGCCAGCAATAAGGGAATTTTTGTTCCTTCTCAATCTCAATATTTTTTCCCGAACGGACCTGAAGCAAATCAATTCCCCTCAATGACAGTAGATAACATTGGTAACTTATGGTCTGCAAGTGGTCGTGATGTAACCGGCGTTGGATTTTACAAATTTGATGGCACAATATGGACAAACTATAATATAAATTCGAACTCACAACTCCAATCAAACGCATACCATGTTGTTTATGCTGCACCTGATAATTCAATATACTTTGGAAACTGGGGTAATGGATTTACAAAAGTTTCGGGAAATCAATTTACTTCATACGATACAACTGGAACAGGAATGATTGGAATTCCTGCTACTCCTAACTTTCTTGTGATATCGGGATTTGGAATTGATTCTAAAAACAATCTTTGGATACTAAATTACTGGCCTGGAGATGGGAATGCTTTATATGTCTTAAGCTCCAATAATAAATGGTACAGTTTTAAAAATCCTTATGAGTCTGGTCTATCTCTCGAATTACATTTCAACCTTGTTATAGACCAGAACGGAACCAAGTGGTACAATGTTTTAGATTCTAGAAAAGCAGGTCTATATTATTTTAATGAAAATGGTACTTTGTCCAACAGTAGTGATGATATATATGGTTATATTAATACACTCAATGGACTTAACAGTAATAACATAAATGCTCTTGTTGTAGATAAACGTGGTGATATTTGGGTTGGAACCAGTAGCGGAGTAAACATTTTAACCAATCTTAACACAATTTCTTCTTCAGGTATTGGTTCGGTTAACATTAGTTCTGTCTTTGTACTAAGACAACAAAATATTAATTGTATAGCCGTAGACGCACTTAATCAAAAATGGGTTGGAACAGATGAAGGTTTGTTGTTGGTAAACTCTGACGGTTCAGAACTTCTTGGTGCTTTCAACACAAAAAATAGTCCTCTTCTTTCAGATCAAATTAGCAGCCTTGCTATTAATCAGGAAACCGGGATAGTTTACGCAGGAACAAATTCCGGCATTACATCATTCAAAACCCCAGCAGAGAAACCTTTGGACTCATTTACTGATCTGTTTTTCTATCCTAATCCTTTTAAGATCGACAATAGTGGTAAATTGCTCACTATAGAAGGGCTCGTAAAAGATTCAGATATAAAAATCCTTACTATATCAGGCAAATTGGTTCGACAATTTTCTTCACCTGGGGGGAGAGTGGCGTATTGGGATGGAAGAGATGACTCGGGCAATCTGGTAGGAAGCGGAATTTATTTAGTTGTTGCTTATGATACCGAAGGGAATAATGTTACCACAGGCAAAGTTGCTGTTTTGCGCCGATGATTTATTTTAAA
>CAZQQD010000033.1:0-2962 GCA_964595355.1 uncultured Ignavibacteriaceae bacterium
TGTGTCATCATTTTCTACGTTTTCGGGCTCTTCTGCTTCTACTGAGGTTTTCGGTTCATTTTCACTTTTTTCCTCACTTTTCCCCATGGGATTTCTGTCAATCTCTCTCCGTATGAATCTGTGCATTTTAATATTGCTGTATTCAAAGTCTTCAATGTCAAATATTATCTTTTTGTTTTTATAGTCTATGTTCATGCTGTCAAACAGTGGCTTGCTGTTTACATAATAATACTGCCCTGCTTTGTGGATTTTTAACGATTCTCCATCGTCAAAGTTTTTAATTATGACGTATAGGTCTTTATCAGAATCATCCTCTGTATTTACGCCTATTTTCAGGAATTTCCCTTCATCCAGGCCAAATTGCTTAATAGCTGACTTAGAAAACCCCAATTTACCGTTTACGTGAACTGTGGCTTTTACGTTAGCTTTTGCCTCAACTGGCTTTAAAAACTGGATTTTCATAGGTATTCCCTTTTTGTTCCTAAATTAAATAAAATAATATTTCTAACCAAATAAAAAATATTATCGCTCACTTTTTCTCTTAATAATTTCCAGTATAAAATCTCGTTTAATACTTTAGCTATTTATTTATAGCTTTTCTGATGAAATACAGCATAATAATAACATCAATTGAGAGTTACTGCTAAATGTCTAAAAAAGAGTGTTTTACAAATAATTTTACGATAATATCAAATTAGTATCCAAAGTGCAAATTTTGATTGAAATCTCAGTTTTTCTCAGAACTGAGTAAAATTATTTCACATATATTGTTATTTAGGTCCTATATATTTCTGTTTTTTTTAAGTTTATTATTACCAAAGTATCGGACGATACTGATGAATTATATTTGAATGATTACAACCAAATTGCCCGGCCTCTCAAACTCATTTTATAAATAAGAAATAAATATACAGCAAAGAAGCGCCGCTTAAATTATTTACCGCTTATCTGCCAAAACCTTTTGTTTGTAATAAAATACTTCAACTCAAGTAAATTTTCGATGTTTATAAGGCTTTCATTAGTTAAATTACTCTGTAGTATTTTACAACGTACGTGTGCTAAAAAAGATAATCCTACATGACTTCTAATAAATCTAATAACACCGACCCCAAATTGGGAAGAACACTCAGGGAAGATTTCAACCGTGTGGATTTTATTGGGGAGATAAAAAAAGAATTTCGTGAACTGAAAAACTTCTATATAGATGAGCAGAAAAAGGAACGCTTAAAAGGTATGAACCGTGCAAGCGGCGGTTTTCACGTTTTTTTCTGGCTGCTTAAAAGTCTTTTTCTTCGCCTTAATCCCTTCAGAAGAATTCTTACTGTCCTGGGAGTTGTGTTATTCATAATTGGCAGGATAACAATAGCGAGCACTGGTAGTGAAAATGTGATACTGGAAACAAAAATTCTTGGCGGTTTGATAATTTTGTTTGTACTTATGCTTGAACTAAAAGATAAGCTGCTGGCTAAAACAGAACTCGAGGGTGGCAGAAAAGTTCAGAAAGCATTACTGCCTGATGAAAACCCTGAAATTTCCGGATGGAAAGTATGGCTCTATTCACGACCTGCTAACGAGGTCTGCGGAGATCTTGTTGATTACCTAAACGTAAGTGAAACTCACATCGGTCTTACAATGGCGGACGTAGCAGGTAAAGGATTAAGTGCAGCGTTGATGATGTCAAAGCTTCAATCAACTATCCGTGCAATTGCCAATGACAAAGATACTCTTTCAAAACTTGCCAAAGATATAAACCACATTTTTCACCGAGACAGTCTTCCAAGTTTGTTTGCTTCAATGCTTTATATACAGGTTACTCCGAACAAAGGGAATCTAAAATATGTAAATGCCGGACATCTTCCCCCATTAATTTTAAAAGGTGACACAATCAAAGAAATGCCGAAGGGTGATGCAGCTATTGGAATAATAGAAAAAACAAAATTTAAGGAGCAGAGGGTTCAATTAAAGAAAGATGAGGTTTTTATAGTTTATTCCGATGGTGTTACGGAAGCGACAAATGAGATGGGACAGTTTTTCGGAAAGGAAAGATTACTAAATACAATTAAAAAATATCACAATCGCCCCGTAGATAAACTGGGTGAAGCAATTACAAACCAGGTAGAAATTTTCACAGGAAATGCACCCAGAAGCGACGATCTATCGTTAATTGTTTTGAAAAGAGAATAAATTTTTGTTAGCGTTAAGCTGTGGAAAATTAAAAAAACCACTTTGATTTCACAGTTTACTTGTAGCTTTATTGTTAGGCGGTAGAGACACGCTATAGCGTGTCTCTACAAAGAAATGTTAATTTATTATTCTGAAGCAATCATCAATCTCTTTCCCGAAATGTTCTTTATATATTCTTTTATATTTTTCGAGCAGATTGTCCGGAAGCCTTTTGCCGTTGATTTCAATTTTATCTTTTGTAAAGTTCAGGTCGAAATCATCATCGTTTTCATTTAAGTATCCATCTTTAACTAATTCAGATCTGACATCTTTGAGAAATCCCTTTAGCTCTTTCATTTTTTCTTTCAGGTGGCTCATATTAATTTTCAGGTCTTTCATTTTTAGATCCAGCTTGTCCAGGCTCATGTTCAACTTGTCAAAATCAAAATTGAAATGGAAATCAAAATTTCGATCCCTGAAGGCATCAGATAGTTTTCTGTCCAAATCCTTCCATTTATCATCATCGAAAAAATTTTCTTTTTCAAGCTTTTCAAGATTTTTATGCAATTGTTCCATCATTTTTCGATAATTCTCTTTGTCGAAATGAAAGTTAAACTTAAAATTCTTCATTCGTTCATTAAGCTCTTTCATTTGTTGCCTAAATGCTTTGCTGTCAAGATAAAAACAGGAATCCGGAAAATCGAATTCGTCGAGTGAGGTAAGAGATTCATCTAATTTTCTTGCGTGTTCAAGCACCATATCCTTATATTTGGCTATTTCGTCGTCGGAAAGCTTTTCA
>CAZQQD010000033.1:3062-5868 GCA_964595355.1 uncultured Ignavibacteriaceae bacterium
TTTTCACCGTTTTCTCTTGTGGTGAATGAATAGGTTTTAACTTCTCTGTCTGATTCTGTTTTAATGACAGGAAAGAGAGCTGGATTTTGAGATGAAATAGAATAAAAACCAAATGAAATGAGGGTTAGCAATATTATGCCAAGAACTGTAAATATAATTTTTATGTTATAATTATTTTTCATAATTACTCCGTTCTTTTTCTAATAATTTTGACGAACGGGATTCTGAAATGTTCTGTATTCTTTTGTTTATTTTAAGCGAAAATGGGATTACTTTTATGAACGGTTATATTAGATGATGAATAAGGTAATTTACCGTTTATCAAAATTAAATTGTGATAATTGAAGAAATTTTCAACTTTTAAATGTAGCCGTGCGCCTAAGGTCTGAGTCTATTTATAATTATCAGGATTAAATTTTATGCAAACCATTAAAAGATTTGTATTGATCATAGTTATCCTATTGACTTCTTTTCAATTGTTACAGGCAAGGGGAGAAAAACATGATTTTATAGTTTCAACGGACTGGCTGTTGAAACATCTTAAAGACTCAAACATTGTGTTAATTGAAATAGGACAAAAAGCTGATTACGATAAAGCCCACATTCCCGGGGCGGTTTTTATGACCAGGGACGAAATTTCAACACCGAGAGGCTCCGGCCTTACACTTCAAATTCCCCCAATGAAAAAGTTGATCGATTCGTTTGAGAGAGCCGGTGTTTCAAATAATTCAAGAATTATTCTTTATTATGGAAATGACTGGGTAACGCCAACGGCAAGGTTTTATTTAACTCTCGATTATATGGGACTTGGTGAAAACACTTCTATATTAGATGGTGGTTTGCTGCAATGGAAAAAAGAAAATCTTCCCGTAACATCGGAGAAAACAAAAATTAAAAAAGGGAAAATCATAATTACTCATCCTGATAAGGACGCAGTGGTTGATGTGAATTATGTTGAGAAAAATCTGAATAATCCAAAGGTTCAGATTGTAGATGCGAGAACAGAAAATTATTATTCTGGTGTTGATACAAATTACAACCGTCCGGGACATATTGCAGGAGCAACAAATATTTCTTTTACATCTTTAACAACAGAAAACCCGCCGTATTTATTTAAATCTGTAGATGATCTTAAGAAGATCTTTTCAGACGCAAATGCAGGTATCGGCAAGACGATTGTTTGTTATTGCCATATCGGTCAGCAGGCCAGCCTGGTTTATTTTATTGCAAAGTATCTAGGATACAATGCTAAACTTTACGACGGCTCTTACCAGGAATGGGATAAAAGAAATGATCTGCCAGTTATTGGTGCTGTAAAACGAAAAATGAATTAAATATTATGGATGCTGTTTCAAAAAAAATATCTTTTTTTAAAACTAAAGAGATTAAGAATGATAAAGCAGTTGCTACTCCGCAACCCTACTGGAATCCTTATGTTGCCGGAGTAGGGCTCGGGCTCGTTTTGCTGGCTGCATTTGTAATTATGGGAAGGGGGCTTGGCGCTTCCGGCGCTTTTTCAACTATTGTTTCGACAGGAGTAAATGCTGTTGCGCCTAAAGCTGGTCAAAGCAATGAATTTTTTTCAACTTATTCAAACCAGGTCTCTGCTAACCCTCTGAGAGATTGGTATGTAATTGAAGTGATCGGAATATTAATCGGCGGATTTATTTCCGGTTTTCTGGCACACCGCTTTAAAAAGACAGTTGACAAGGGTCCAAACATTTCAGTGAAAGGAAGATTTACTTATGCGTTTATCGGCGGTGCAATTATGGGAATTGGTGCCAAGCTGGCACGAGGATGTACAAGCGGGCAGGCATTAACAGGTGGTGCACAACTCAATGTCGGAAGCTGGCTCTTTATGATTTTTATTTTTATAGGTGGATATGCCGCGGCTTATTTTGTCAGGAGGCAATGGATATGAGTGCGCCTTATTTTATTCACGGACTTTTCGGTGATGGAACCTGTTTATTAATTGCTCTTATTATCGGAATATTTTTCGGCTTCTTTCTAGAAAGGGGCGGACTTGGTAACGCTACAAAGCTCGTCGGACAATTTTATTTTTACGATATGACGGTTTTTAAAATGATGTTCACCGCGGTTATTACTGCAATGCTCGGACTTTTCTGGCTTTCTTACTTTGGTGTTCTCGATCTTTCACTTGTTTATCTGATTCCTACTTATATAATTCCTCAGATTGTCGGTGGATTTATTTTTGGAATTGGATTTGTTATGGGAGGACTCTGCCCGGGAACGTCTTGCGTTTCATTAACAACCGGTAGATTGGATGCAGTCGTTTTGATATTTGGGATGATATTCGGCATTTTTATTTTCGGTGAAGCTTTTCCACTTATTAGAGATTTTTATTATTCCACTCCTATGGGAAATGCGACTTTTCCTCAAATATTGCCCATTTCTTATGGTGCGCTGGTTTTTATCGTTGTGATTATAGCTATTGCAGGTTTTGTTGTTGCTGAAAAAATTGAAAAGAAATTTGCAACTAAATGAAATTAACACCGAATAAAATACTTGCAGGCTCTGCAATCATTCTTTCAGTTTTTGCTGTGATTGCCGGAAGTCCGTTTAGCAGTAAAAGAAGTTACATAAATCCCGAACAATTAGCCGATTCCCTAATTTCAAAGAATCAAAATCTTACGGTAGTAGATTTGAGGGATAAAAAAGATTACAATGATTACCATATTCCATCAGCAATACATGCTAATGCTGTTGATATCAAACCCTCTACCTTTGACAAAAACAATATGATTGTTTTTTATTCCGGAAGAGATAATATCTCAAAAGCAATTCA
>CAZQQD010000033.1:5968-28033 GCA_964595355.1 uncultured Ignavibacteriaceae bacterium
GCTTTGCCGTATTGCGTTAAGGCGCAGGATAATCTGATAACTCCTACAAGTAAAAAGCTACAGATGAAATTTTTAAAACCGTATAAAAATTCATTCAATGTTATTGTACAAAATAACGGGAAGAAAAAAGATTATGGTCTGTTGATCGATGAAGTTAAAATTATTGAAATGAACGGGAAGAAATATTTTGAAAGAATACAAAAAATGCCTGATATAAGTTTGATTGACACAAGTATAAATAATTACAATGATTTGTCACCAGTTATGCATTCGGGGCATAATTCCTCAGGTTTTATGCATTTGAATTTCGGAGAATCCAGAGTTACCGGCGAGAAATATTTTTCAAAGAATGATAGTACGTTTGTAATAAACACAAATATGCCGGGTCCGTATTTTGATTCCAATATGTTTGAAGTAGTGTTGAAGCTACTCCCGTTAAAAGAAAATTATGAAACCAGCATTCCATATTATATATTTGAATCCGGGGGATATGTCCTTTACAAAGCTAAAGTTACAAGGGACGAAGAATTTAAAACAGCAAAAGGGGAGATGAAAAATGTTTGGGTTCTTGAAACAACAGATGGAAAATCAACAAGCAGGCTTTTCATTGCGAAAGACTCACGCGAAGTTATGAAGAAAGAGATTATCAGGTCGCCACAGGTGGAAATATTATTTGAAAGGACTGACTAAATTTTACTTGTCTTTTACAGGTGTTGGCTTTTCCTTTAATTTTAACATCATAAGAGTAGAAAACAAGCCAAGGACAAAAGCACCGATCCAGAGTGTAAATGATCCGAAATTTTCCAGTACTAATGTTCCGAGCCACGGACCTGCCATAAAAGAAAAACTGAAAGTCATCTGGAAAAATCCCATATACTCGCCGCGCTTTTTAACCGGTGCAATTTCGGATACGTAAGCCGCACTTGCCGGAAACGCAATCATTTCTCCAACAGTCCAGATTATAATTGTAATAATCAGAAAAAGAATTCCGGTGGCAAATGCCATGGCTCCAAAGCCTATGCCGGTAAGAATTGCTCCGAGCGCCAGGTTTTTTCTGTCCGACCACTCTACCAGGTAATTGTTCAAAGGAACTTCAAAGAATATTATTAATCCTGTGTTTATCAGTGTAAGTGCACCGTAAACAGCCGGAGAAAGATTGAGATCGTGAACTAAAAACAGGGGCATCGCAGATAAATGCTGGAAATAAATTAACAGTATCGGCGTCATAGCAAGCATAAAAAAGAGAAGTCGTTTGTCTTTTAAAACGCCGAGATGTTTTTCTTCTGTAGTATGTACGGAAGCATCCGAATTTCCCTTTTCTTCAATTTTATCCCACCGAACAATTGCAAGAAATATTGCGGCACAGATCGATGTAAATCCATCGACATAAAAAATTATAGAAAAATTTATAAGTGTTAATAATCCACCAACGGCCGGTCCTATGCTCATCCCAAGATTTATTGCTAATCGGTTTAATGCAAAAGCTGTTCTTCTCTGCTTTGTCTCCACAACTTCTGAAATTAAGGACATATTAGCGGGACGAAAAGATTCATTAATTATCGCCCATAAAAATGTAAAAGCCAAAAGCAGGTAAAAATTTGTAATTAGTGAATAAACAAAAAGAATTAGTCCTGTTATAGTTAAAGAAAATTTCATTACTCGCAGAGCGCCGACTTTATCGGCAATTTTTCCTACAAAAGGAGCCGTAACAAGAGCACCGGCGCCATATGAGGCAACCATCAATCCGGCATACGCTTCACTGATATTCATCTGTTTTGTCATATAAATTGCAAGGAACGGAAGCACCATTGTTCCGGAGCGGTTTATTAATGTGGCAGCAAAGATCATCCACATATTATGCGGTAATCCTTTAAGCCCTTTCCAGGGATTTATGCTTTGTTTCGTTAATGCCATCTGATTTTTTTATGAAAGAGTTCGGGAAATTTAAGAAGGAACCGGTTAATTAAGAAATGATTTTAACGTAAAAATATAGATTTATGGGCTGTATTACAGGTTTTATTACATAGCTTGAAATTTTTTATAAAAGACTTCATTTATATGTTGACACTACGAAAGTTTTCGTATATATTCAACCTACGAAGGTTGTCGTATATGAATTATAAATTTTCAGGTACAAAAATGAAAAAGAAAATAACACCTAAACCTACTGAGGCAGAGCTTGAAATATTGCAGGTATTGTGGAAAAACGGGCCTTCCACAGTAAGAACTATAAATGATAAACTGAATGAGAAAAAATATGTGGGCTATACAACGACCTTAAAGATTATGCAGATAATGGCTGAAAAAAATCTTGTTTCGAGAGATATGGAAAGCAGAAGTCATATTTATAAGGCAGCCTATAAACAAGACGAAACTCAAAAAGTTTTGCTCGATAAACTGCTCGATACAGCATTCGGCGGTTCTGCGAGCAAACTTGTGATGCAAGCGCTGGGGAACAAAAAAACATCAAAAGAAGAAATTGATGAAATAAGAAAATTTCTCGATAAAATTGAGAAGGATAAAAAATGAATTTTATAAATAACATTTTACCTGAAAGAATTATTTACTCCCTTGGATGGACGGTCATACATTCTTTCTGGCAAGGCGCTTTAATTGCTTTACTACTTTTTGCTTTTATTACATTAATAAATAGCTCTTCTGCTATAAAAACAAAAGTTTTCATAATTGTGCTCGGACTGATGACAGTTTCGTTTTTGACAACTTTTTCAATAGAGTTTGCTTCATTTAACAGCAATCAACCCGTTCCGCGAAATGAAATTGTTTTGAATCCTGCTTCACAAATTAACACTAATGAAGGGAAAATCATTAGCTCTTCTGAGAATAGCTTCTCAGTAATAAATATTATTAAAGAAGCTAGAAGTTTCTTGGCAGAAAATATTTCTCTATTTACAATCATATGGTTTGCTGGGTTTATAATCTTTACTGTAAGATTTTTCGGGGGATTATACCTCTCTAAAAAACTAAAATGCAGTGGAACGTCATTAGTCCCTGCAAAATGGCAAAATAAAGTTAACTCAATTCGTTACCGGTTAAAAATATCAAAACCTGTAAGACTGCTTGAATCTGTAAAAATAAATATTCCGATAGTAATCGGTTATGCAAAACCAGTTATACTGATGCCGCTTGGAATGTTTTCGGGAATGCCGGAAGCACAGGTTGAAGCTATAATTGCACACGAACTTGCCCATATCTACCGAAATGATTATTTGATAAATATAATTCAGTCAATAGCGGAAATTATTCTATTCTATCATCCTGTCGTTTGGTGGGTTTCATATAAAATAAGAGCGGAAAGGGAAAACAGTTGTGATGACATCGCAGTTTCAGTCTGTGGTAGCACTATGACTTTTGCAAGAGCGTTGGCAAACCTTGAAGAGATAAAAATGGAAAACAAACAATTTGCACTTGCTGTAAAAAGTAATAAATCTTTAACAGAGAGAATTAAAAGAATTTTAGGTTCTAATCCTAATGAGATATCGTTTCCAGAAAAAACTTTATCCTTGGTAATTATTGTTGCATTGTTTATGAGCGCAACAGTGCTTGCATCTGTTTCATTTGCACCGATAAAAGGATTTGTAGCGAATAAATATATTCCGGCGGTTGTGGATTCAAGCTGGAAGACAGGTGAATACAACTTTGTAAACGATAATATGAAGGTAAAGATGAAAAACGGAAAGATAAGAGAACTAACTATAAAGGGTAAAAAAATTTCAGAAAAAAAATTTCCAGATTATAAAAAAATGGTAGAAGACACATTAAATACATTTAACCTAGCTGGTCCTGATATACCTGCTTCACCACCAATGCTTGCAAATTTAGCGGATCTCCCTGAAAAGGCTCCCGTTCCAGTTGTAGCGTTAAATGCAGGTCCACCAAACCCTCCCTTACCGACTGAAAAGGTAACTACGCTATTGTTACCAGGGACTCCACATTTACTTGAAAAACCGAATGTTACACCTACAGCTCCAACTCCACGAGTAGTAAATGACAATGATTCTGTCGTGTTTCCAACAAAAAGAGATATATTAACGGATGAGGCTGTAGTGGTGAAAAAGCAAAAAATATTAGCAGAACAATTAAAAAAATTAAAGACAGATGTAATAAAACGGCAAAGAAAATTGGTAGAGATAAATGAAGATATTAAAGAAAAACAAATTGAACGAACCAGGGAAATGGAAGAACTAAATGAAAAGATGAGAAGAAATGAGGAAAATTTAAAACAAAAAAGTAATAATATAAAAAGAAACGCAGAAGAATTGAAAATAAAAAATGAAGAATTTATTACGGGTATAACTAAAGAATTAGTAAATCGGGGTATTGTTTCTATGGGAGAAGATTATAATTTAAAACTTTCAGGTAAGGAGTTAATTGTTAACAATAAAAAACAATCCGATGAATTATTAAGGATTGCACTGGCTCTTTATAAAAAAGCCTGGGGAAAAGATATGAAAGGCGACGCAACCTATGAAATAAACCGCTGATAATATTGTAGAAATAATTCAAAATCTGATGAAGCCTAGTCCTATCTATAATTTAAAATTGCTAAAATAAAATTTTGTAAGTATTGAATTATTTTCGTTAAGGTGTAGGAAATCTGTTATGAAGATAACCAAGTTATTTTTCTTGTTTCTGGTTTATATTCTTTTTTACCGATGTGCTTTCTCACAGACAAACACAAAATTGATTGATAAAGCATACAACGCATATTATAAGGAGAAAAACTGGACAAAAGCGAGTGAACTTTTTTCAGAATTAAAGAAATTAAATCCCACCTATCCTGATTATACTGTACGTCTTGCTTTTGCCTATTACCGGAACGATCAATATGAAAAAGCTATTTCAGCATTAAAAGATGCGCTTGAAATCGGTCCCTGGCCTGATATCTATTATAATTATATATCGGCCAGTTATGCGAGACTTAAAAAACCTGACGAGGCAATGTACTGGCTTCAGAAATCTATACAGGCAGGCTGGCCAAGGTATCTCAGTTTAAAAAAAGATAAAGATTTTGATATAATTAGAAACAAGTCGGGGTTCAAGCAAATATTTGGAATAAAAGAAAACATTGATACGACCGATCCGGCACAACGATGGAAAGCGGATTTAGAATTTATTATGGAGAAGATGAAGTTGTTGCATTACAATATGTACAACACAAATCCCCCGGAAGTTTGGGACTCCCTTTATTCAAAGATAAATGGAAACATTCCCAGAATGAACAGTGAGGAAATCATATTAAATTTTATGAAACTGGCAGCGCTGGCAGGCGAAGGTCATACTAAAGTTCTTCCTCCCGAATCAGGTCCGATGGCTTTTCATTCGTTACCGATAGAATTGTATTATTTCAAGGACGGCTTTTTTGTCGAAAAAGCCATTAAAAAGTATAAAGACTTGGTTGGTAAAAAAATTATCTCAATTGGGTCCAAAGGTATTGACGAGCTATTTAAAAAATGTTTTGTCTACCGTGGACACGATAACAAAATGCATTATATAAAAATGGCACCGAGATACCTGGTTATGATGGAAGCGCTAAAAGATATGGGTGCGGTAAGTGAATTGGATAAAGTAGATCTTAAAGTTGAAGATAGTAACGGGAAAGGAAAAATTGAATCTGTGGAATCGATGACTATGAATAAAATTGATGATTTACCGGAAAAAGAATGGGTATCTATGAACAATTCTTCTATGAATCCGCTGCCGTTATATTTGAAGGATTCCGAGAAAGATTTCTGGTTTGAATATCTGCCGGGCCAAAACTTAATGTATGCTCATATACATTATATTGTGAATAATGACCAGGTGAGGTTCTTTGGTGTTGTGGATTCTCTTTTCAAGACTATCGATCGGCAACATATTAAAAATCTTGTGCTGGATTTAAGAAATTGCGGCGGCGGCAACTCCGAATACAACAAGTATCTAATAGCAGCTATTCTTCAACATCCGAAAATAAATGAGAAAAAGCATTTTTATACAATAATAGGCAGAGAAACTTTTTCTGCTGCTATTAATTTAGTAACAGACTTAGAATATCGTACAAACAGTGTTTTTGTTGGAGAACCTACGGGTTCAAAACCGGATTTTATTGGTGAGTCTTCAGTTTTAAAACTGCCGTACAGCGGTCTTTATCTTGTTATTTCAAACCGCTATCATCAGGGTGGGGCAAACAATTCGCTCGATAAAAGACCGTGGATCGCTCCTTCTATATTAATTCAATTGAGTTCAAAAGAGTATGCTGAAAATGACGATCCGGTAATGGATTTCATTCTGAACGAAATTAAAACCCATTGAAAAATCAATAATTGGTTTTGTATTGAACAACAAGGAAATAAATTCTGTTCACCCTTAAGTTTTTACTTTAATTTATTGAGGTAATTTTAATGTTAATATTTATTTTGTCATTCTTTTTATTCTTTTCGTCTCTGCAAGCCCAACTTAAACCAAAGCAACAGTATTGTTTTAAGGATAATACTAACCAACTAAGCTCATATCTTGATTCTCTGGGCAACACCCACGATCCAGGTTTTGCAATAGCAGTTTTCCACGGGAACAGAATTTTATTACAAAAATGTTACGGTGTAGAATCAATAAAAACACGGAAGCCAATAACAGAAAAAACTATGTTTTACTCAGCTTCAATTGGAAAAACATTTACATCCGCAGCAATCTTAAAACTTAAGAAAGCAGGCAAACTGAAACTTCAGGACAAAATTTCAAAATATTTTCCGGATTTGCCCCCATTTACAAAAGATATCAGAATTTTTAATCTTCTTAACCATACTTCAGGTCTGTCCGATCATTACGATGTGTTGGGTGAGAACGTAAAATCACTTTCCAATAATGATGTATTAAAATTCGCTAAAAATATAGATAGTCTCTTATTTGAACCGGGAACAGATTACGCATATAGTAATACTGCATATGTTCTACTGGCAAAAATCATCGAAAAAGTTTCCGGTATGTCTTATGCTGATTTTCTCAAAGAAACTTTTTTTGTACCGCTTGGAATGACGTCCACAATTGTTTATGATGATAGTAAACCAGAAATTAAAGACTGTGCAGTAGGCTATATTAAAAAAAATGGGAAATTTCTTAAGAATGATTACAATGGGATAACAACGACCGGCGCAGGAGGGGTTTATATAAATCTTATTGATATGAAAAAATGGCTATTGGCACTTCGTTCAAACAAAGTGCTAAATCGACAGATGTTGGAGATGGTATTAAGACCGCCATTTACTCTTTCCGGGCAAAAATCCTATATGGCAATGGGATGGTTCGATGAAACTTTTGGAAGAAAAACGCCTCTAGTTGAAGGCCTTGTTTCATACGCTGCTATAGGTGTGTTCCGGGGGTTCAGAGCAGTACTGCAGTTTTTCCCGGATTATGATCTTTCATATATATTATTGAGTAATACAGGTGATTTTCCTATACGAAGCAGTAAAATTGCCGGGACTTATCTAAAAAAGTTTAAATAGAAATAATAAATTCTGCCTTCTGTTGGGATTTATAATTTCCTATTAATATATCCTGAATAGTCTTTAATTATTCTTTCGTATGGTTCGTTGAATAATAATGAAGAGATTAGAAAATCTGCTGTTGACCTGTTGCAGGCTGTGGGGACATTATACAAGACAGTGATTCTTAAAAGTGCTTTTACATCTACATCGTGCGGCTGCGGTTCCATCGGGTCCCAGAAAAAAATTATCATATCTATTTTTCCTTCGGCAATTTTTGCACCAAGCTGTTGATCGCCTCCGAGAGGGCCTGATTTTAGTTTTTTAATTTTAAACTTAAGAGAATTTCCTTCTGGAGTTCTTTTCTTTAAGGCTTCTTCGACCAGCTTGCCGGTTGTTCCGGTACAAATAATTTGATGGTCTGAAAGAACTTTCCAGTTCCATTCGACCCATTCAATTAAGTCTGGTTTCCTGTTGTCATGGGCTACAAGGGCTATCCTTTTGTGCTTTTTCATTTCTTACCTTTAAAATATGGCTCTTGATCTTTTGGGAGTATAATAAGCTTAGGACGCTATATTAATTTTTTAACGACTTAACATTTACTAGTTGATTTTTACTATCGGCATAAACCGCATATTGAAATCCACTTTTGTATGCATATCCCCCAAACTTGCCTTGTTTATTTAAAGCAATGTATCCGACCTGTAAATCTTCGTATTTCATATTCCAGTAGAGGATTCTTTCAACTGCTATTTTGCACGCTTCTTCAGGTGATTTTCCGGTGCGCATCTGTTCTACTACCAGATAGCTTCCACAGGATCGCATTACAGCTTCACCAACACCGGTTGATGCTGCACCACCAACTTCATTATCTACGTAAAGTCCATCGCCTAAAATTGGAGAATCACCAACCCGTCCGTGAAGTTTATATGCAAGACCACTAGTGGTGCAAGCACCGGAAAGGTTTCCACTATTATCAAGTGCTACCATTCCTATTGTATCGTGGTTTTCTTCGCCAACAGGAGTATAGTTATTTTCCTTTAACCATTTCTGCCATGCCTTTTTGGAACCTTTGGTTAAGAGGTTTTCTTTTTTAAATCCGTTTTCCAAGGCAAACTGGAGAGCTCCTTCACCTACAAGCATAACGTGCGGAGTTTTTTCCATAACTAATCTTGCAACAGAAATTGGGTTTTTAATGTGTTCAATGCAGGCGACGGATCCGCCGTTTAAATTTTCGTCCATTATACAGGCATCGAGAGTTACGTGTCCGTCACGGTCAGGCAGGCCTCCATAGCCAACACTGGTTATATTCGGGTCGGATTCTGTAACACATACGCCTTTTTCTACTGCATCAAGTGCACGGCCGTTTGAACTTAAAACTTTCCAGGCTTCTTCATTTGTAGCAAGTCCATGGTTCCACGTTGAAATTACAACCGGCTTTCTTACAGGTGTTAATTTTATTATAGACTTATTTTTTTCTCCAAATAGTGGACGAATTCCAAATATTGTTGCTGCAGATGCAAGAGCTGAACTTAAGATAAACTTTCTTCTGGTTGTCATTTTGAATTTTTTTGTTGAAGATTAGTTGAAGAGTTTTATTTGTTTAATTTGAAAATAATTTCTGAAAATTTTCCGTTGCTGCTTTTATTGAACCAGGTTTCAAGCAACCTGTAAGCAATTGAAAAAGTTGTTGGGTGTTTCAAAGTTTTATTTTTTATTCCTTCAATAATTTCGTCGCGTGTCATCCATTTGGCATCTTCAAGCTCATCATCGTGCAGGGTAATTTTTTTTGTAATGGCTTTTGCAAAAAAACCAATCATAATTGATCCTGGAAATGGCCAGGGTTGAGCAGAAAAGTATGAGATCTCGTCCAATTCTATTCCAGTTTCTTCATAAGTTTCCCTGGCTACAGCAGATTCCAAGCTTTCTCCGGGTTCCACAAATCCAGCGACTAAGGCGTACTGTCCGGGCTGCCACTGCTTTTGGCGTACAAGGAGACATTTATTATCTCTATATATAAGTGTTATTATTGCAGGATCAGTCCTCGGAAAACTTTGGTGGCGGCAATCTGAATTTGAACAGTCCATTCTGTGACCAGTAAGTCCGAGATTTGTTTTGCTTCCACATTTTCCACAGAACAAGTGATGCTTTTGCCAGTTGTTGAGTGCATTAGCATAGGAAAGTAAAGTTGCTTCATCCTTGTTCAGCAATGCTGCATATTTTCTTATTGAAGTAAAAATCCCGAGTTTGGAAAGTTCTTTTTCTATATCTGCGGCTTTGTTATTTAGTGGAAAAGAAAAATATATGCTTCCATCTAATTCACCTATAAGTGTCAATCTTATGTTATCATCAAAAAAGTTTTTAAGCTGATCTTTTTTCAGGAAGGCAACTTTTGGCTCTGGGAAAGAAACGTTGATTAAATTTTTTTCCTGCAAGATAGGGATAAAAAAGGTATTGGATTTTCCCCGTTGTTCCCTTACCCAAGTTTCATCATTTCTTTTTTCTGTCAGTCGGCTCAGCTTTTCTGACGTAAAAATATTGTCTGAGGATTTATTCTGATATTGCATTAAATGTTTTTACTTAAAGAGTTATAAAAAATATCAACTAAAAGATAATGAAAAAAAATAACGTTAATTATTATCTGTAATGAAAGGTAAATTAATTTCTATCTTTTTATAGCTCCATTATCATTTTAAAAACCTTTCTTTTATACATGGTGTCTTTAAAATCAGGATCTACTTCAAAACCGAGGCTTTTATAAAGATTGACTGCTTCAATGAGTTTGTTACTGGTTAAAAGAGTTAAATATTTTGCTTTTTTAGACCATGCAAAACCTATTACAGCCAATGCTAGTTTTTTGCCAGCTTGTTTTCCACGTGCCTTTTCAGTCACCGCCATTTTTGCTAGCTCGTAAGTTTCTTTGTTAATTTTAATGACGGCACAG
This sequence comes from uncultured Ignavibacteriaceae bacterium, assembly GCA_964595355.1. Taxonomy (GTDB): domain Bacteria; phylum Bacteroidota; class Ignavibacteria; order Ignavibacteriales; family Ignavibacteriaceae; genus JAKAGZ01. Next base: position 16,388 of record CAZQQD010000033.1, read on the forward strand.
GTTCCTACGATTTCTCCATTGATTCTGGCAAAGAATATTTCTCCACCTTTTTTTATTATCTGTTTTTCGGGGTCATCCAGTATTTTTTTATCGATTTCTTCTATTTCAAAATATTTTTGCAACCACTCAGAATTTAATTCTTTGAAATATTTTTTCAGATTTTTATTATATGAAAGAATTTCAACTTCTTTTATTACTCTTTCTTTATAAACATCAATTATTCTTTTGTAAAAAGTTTTTTCTGAAATACTTTCCTCAATTTTGTCCAAGGTAGTAAGCAAGTCTATATTAGTTTCATCGCTTAGCCTTTGAAAGGTAGTTTCGATTTCTCTTTGTATTGGTGCAATTTCTTCTATTATTTCCTGTCCATCGCTTGTTAATGCAATCATTTTCTTCCTTTTATCAGAGTCGTCTGTTGAATGGTGAATCAGGTTTTCCTTTTCTATCTTTTGTATAAATTGCACGGTAGCTGAATGAGATATTCCGAGCGAGGAAGCAATTTCCTGCACAGAGCATTGGTTATATTCTTTTATTGTCATAAGAATTGGCAACCACGAAGGTTCGGCGTCGAAGCCCAGCTCATGATATCTGCTTAAAATGTCATGGTATAGTCGATCTGAGATTCTTTTTAGCCTAAAAGGAATTCCAACATAACCTAAATGCTGTATAAAGTTGTTTTTTAGCATAAATATGAGATATATATATAAGTACATATATAAGTGCTTATATAATATAGCTAATAAAATACACTTTTTAAATTATGATTTATTATTTAATCTGCTTCTAATTCATTTAATAATTTAGGCAGGTCAAGGTGTTTTGTAACCATTTCCAGTTCACCCTTTTCGTCTCTGGGCCAATCATAGATCGGTCGATCGACATAAAGTTCTACGCCGTTACCATCTGGATCAGAAATATAAATTGATTCCGACACTCCGTGATCTGAAGCTCCCTGGATAGGATATTTTGCTTCCCAAAGGTTTTTGAATGCACGTGCAAGATCTTTCCTTGTCGGATAAAGAATTGCAAAGTGGTATAAGCCTATTTCGCGTTTTGGTATCTTGGTAGATCTTTCATCATACCAGGTATTGAGCCCTATGTGGTGATGATATCCGCCTGCAGAAAGAAATACAGCTGAATCACCAAACCAGGTGGTTACCTGAAAACCAAGTAGATCGCGGTAAAAAGCTAACGATTTTTCCAGATCTTTAACTGTTAAATGAACGTGTCCGATTGAAGCTTCAGGAGAAATTTTATAACTCATAGTAAAGAGTAACTTTAATAAATATAAATTTTCACAATTGATATATAATAATAAAACAAAATTCTTACTGATCAAAAAATTTTATTATCGATTAATCAATTACAGCAGTAGCTTCAATTTCTATAAGCATATCAGGAGAAATTAGGGATTTCACCTCAACCATAGATGTTGCTGGCTTTATTTTGTTAAAAAATTCTCCATGGGCTTTGCCGAATTCTTCCCATTTTGAAATATCGGTCACAAACATCCGGGTTCTGACTACGTCGGACAAATCTGCCCCCGCTTCTTTTAATGCCTTTTCTATTATTTGTATGCAGCACTTTGCCTGTTCATAAGCATTGCCGGACGCAAAAGTTTTTCCATCTTTTACAGGTGCTGTGCCGGAAACCTCAATTATATTGCCTGTTTTGACAGCCCTTGAATAGCCGACAATATTTTCCCACGGTGCATTAGATGAAATTTTCAATCTGTTTGTCATTTTATATATCCTGAAAATTATTTATAAACTAAAGAAATGTATAAAAAAGAATTGAAAAATATCTTCGCTATAATTTTCAGTTAAAACATAGGTGAAGAGATTATTTATCAGGGTACAATTACTAAACCTGTAGAATTTTGTAGGAGAATTATTTCAGTTAATCCTCTTTTATAAAATAAAGTAAATTATCTTCAACTTTGTATAATAGGGGAGCAATAATAATTTGTGGATATTTTAATCTTAGTCTTTTAACCTCGCTTAAAATGAAATCGATTTCGTTGCCTATTTCAAACATAGGTGCAAACTGGTTAAAATGTTCTTCCGCTTTGTTAATATCCCAACCTGCATCCTTAACAAGGTTTTGAATAAATAGTTCTTTTCTCGCAACCAGATTAACCATTCCGCAGTTATTGTGACCGATAAGTGCAAGGGCTTTTACGCCGCCAACTGCAATTGCATAAGAAACCTTAAACTCACTATAGCGAAGATTTGCCCCGCCGGTTCTGATTATATATGAAAAATTATCAGGAATATGCAGATGTTTCCTATTATCCATACACATTCCAACCAACAACTCTGCCGAGGTATAAGTATCAAAACTGGCATTTAAGTTATGGTATCGCAATAGCTTACCAATAGGTGAATTCCTGTATTTTTCAGGAATATCTTCATTTTTTGAAATGTTTATCAGTCTGTCCATAATATTATTATTTATATGATAGATTACGCAAGATAAGTATTAAACTCTATATTTTACAATGTTGTGTTAAAGAGTTTTTGAATGATTTATTAGGAATTACCATCCATTTATAAAATAAACCTACTAAATTAAATAAGATGCTAAAAATATAAAAAAACACTATCCTTTAATTATTAGAAGAAACATTTACTTGTAACAATTCAACAAACTAAATCGTCTTATAGGTAAAGATGCTTGATTCGCTAAAATATGAGTCATTGATTAAGCAGTACAAAAATAGCATTTACAATTACGCTCTTTATATGATGAAAAACAGGATGGACGCTGATGATATTACGCAGGAAGTCTTTATCAGGATCTGGAATAATATTGATAATTTTAAATATAAAGCAGCAAAATCGTGGATTATTAAAACGACACACAATCTTTGTATTGACTATTTTAGAAGAAACCAAAAAAAGTTAAAAAGAGAAACCCATATAGAAAGCGAAATGAATATATCTGGAACAGGAACCTTAACAGATACAGAAGTAAAAGTAAGAAAAGAACTCCTAAAGGATAGGATAAGAGAAGGTATAAACAATCTGCCGGAAAATCTTAAAAGCGTTTTTGTCCTTTATGAGTTACAAGGTTTTAAATATCAGGAAATAAGTGAAGCGTTAAGTATGCCCTTAAATAGTGTGAAAGTTTATCTTATGAGAGCAAGAAAGAAATTGCAGGAAGATTTGAGAGAATACAGACATGAAACCAACTAAAAAAATAAGCGAAGAATATCTTGACAAAATAATTTCAGTTGCGTACAAGGATACAGGTTTGTTCGATAGACTGAAGATATATTTTGATGCTAGAAAAAATCCAGATATAAAAAAAATACTGGATGAATACAGAACTACTGCGAAAAGTGTACATTCGTTACTACAGGAAGAATTTCAAGGCAAATCCACCAAATTTAAAAGTAAGAGAAGTGACTGGTTATTGAATTATATTAATATATTCTTCCGGAGACCGATTATTTCAACAGCTATGGCTCTAATGATAATAGCCGGGGTTATGGGTTATTTTATTATAGATAGAAATAATTCAACAAATGGTTATTCGCAAACTGAGCTTGCTGTAGCAGAAAAACAGGCGAAGGAGTCTTTTGCAATAATAGCATCAATAATGAACAAAACAGAAGATAAGCTAAAAAATGAGGTCTTTTACCAAAAAATAAATAGACCAATAAATAAGACAATAACAATTTTAAATACATATTTGTAAAGGAGGATTAAAAAATGAAAAAGCTGGCGGGATTATTTTTAACATTAATTTTATTTACTACAGTTACCATTTATCCGCAGGACAAAACAGATTATTCAAAGTTTGCGGGTTATGTAGATTTCGGGAGTCTCTCTAAGTTTATGAGCGGCGATAATGTAACTGAAATAAATCTTGACGCTAACCTTTTGAAAATGCTTTCAAAGATGGGAGGCGAAGACAATAAAGACTTTACTGGAGTAGTTAGTGGGCTTAAACTTATAAGAGTTAATTCCTTTGGTCTTGATGCAGCAAATGAAAAGGAAATAAAGGATAAGATTACTTCAATAGATCAATCATTGATGAGCAAAAACTGGCAGAGGATTGTAAAAGTGAAAGAACACGGTGAATACACTAATGTTTACGTCTTACCTTCAAGCGATTATGAAAACTTTCTCGGTCTCTGCGTTACAGCAATAGATTCGCATGGTAAAAAAGGTAAAGGCGGACCGGAAGCTACTTTTGTAAATATAGTTGGTAATATTAATATGTCACAACTTGGAAAGCTTGGTGATAAGTTCCATATACATGCGCTTGAAAAGATGAAGAAAGAGAAGGAAGAAAAAATGAAAAGTGAAAAATGATAAACTTGTTAGTTGACTGAGTTTAGAACTTTTCTTTTGAGGGCGTCTAGAAGACGCCCTTTTTTGTTGATGTATTCTAAGTTAAAAAGCTTGAAATCAATTCGACGCCTATTGATTTGAATGTTAAATACGATTTAGTAAACTAGCTCTTCTTACCAGTAGGAGGGTACAAATGATGATTTCCGAGATTAGGCAATTAAATATTTCCTTCAAGGTATCTCAGCCTTTTCTTTTCAGGAAATTTTTCAATCGCATATCTTAGCATAGTTCTTGGCATTTTTTTATAATGCTTCTTCAGAAACTTTTCTTCGGTTTCCATATTTCGTTTACCAATTTCCCTCAACATCCAACCGACAGCTTTATGAATGAGATCATGCTCGTCATTCAACAATATTTTTGCAATTTTTAAAGAATCCTGAAATTGTTTTTTATTTATAAATTCGAAAGTTGCAAGAACCGAAATTCTCCTTTCCCACAAATTATCGGAGACTGTGAACTTATATAATATTTTTCTATTTCTATTTAAGAGATGTTTACCGAGAATCTTCGGTGCCGTCAGGTCAACAAGATCCCAGTTGTTTATATACTTTGTATTATCAAGATAAAATTTTGTGATTTTCTCTTTTATCTCTTCGCCGCTTTTTGAGTATCTGTCTACAAGAATCAATAAAGCACACAGTCTTTCCTCGTGAAATTTTGATTTAAGTGCCTTCTGAATTTCCTCGAATGTTAAATCTTTGTTCTTTTTTGCAATCTCTCTGATCTTTGGAACCTTTATTCCTAAAAATTTATCTCCCTCACCGTATTCTCCTTTTCCTGTTTTGAAAAACCACTGTAATAATTCAGCAGTTTTTTTATTACCTGCTTTTTTTAATTGCTGCTTGAATATTTTAAGTGGCATAGGCATTCCTTATATGTTATTCTGATACCAAGCCATTTTACCGGCTTTGAAAATAAATTTTTCAGCAGGGTTAAATTAAATAAAAATGTTTTGTGTTTTTTTGAAAAGACGGTTTTACTTTTCTTTATCCCTCCATTTAATAAATATGGCCCCAATTATAGAACCATAAATGGTGCTAATATATGGATTACCAGTAATAGGGCAATGCCCGGAAACACAGCCAATGTAGTGATAATAAAGGTAACCGGCAGTTCCTCCAATCAATATCGGTAAACATATTCTACCTAAAAGAAGAGCTTTTCTTTTGGTGGTTAAATTTTTGAAACTTTTAAGCATAAAAGCCAGATCTTTATTTTAGCTTTGATAAAGTAGATTAGATAGCTTAAAATGGAAAAGGATTCAATAGAATAAAAGTTACGATTTAACTTTTAGGAGATCTTAACAAATATTTAATATATTTTGGGAATTATTCACTTAAATTTGATGTATTAATATTTATCCTATTACTAAAAAGTGGAAGTAAGGTAAAATGAAAAAATTAAATATTCTTTTATTCGTTCTGTTATTATTAAGCCTTAGTCTTTTAAGAGCTCAGTCAGCAAAGCCTGAACCAAAACTTGTAGTCGGAATTGTAATCGACCAGATGCGTTATGATTATCTTTACAGGTTTGAATCGCTTTATGGTAATGAAGGTTTTAAAAAAATAATTAAAGACGGGACTAATTTTACGTTTGCTCATTTCAATTATGTTCCGACCTATACAGGACCCGGCCATTCTTGTATTTATACGGGCACAACGCCATATTTTAACGGGATAATATCCAACGATTGGTATGATAAAGTAACTAAAAAGAAAGTTTATTGTGTAGAGGATAAATCAGTGAATACTTTGGGAGCTAATGATAAAAACGGGAAAATGTCTCCTCGCAGGTTACTGTCTACAACTATTACTGATCAATTGAAGTTAGCAACAAACGGAAAAGCTAAGGTTATCAGTATTTCATTAAAAGATCGTGCAGCGATTATGATAGGGGGACATATGGCCGACGCTGCTTATTGGTATGATCCTGATACAGGTAATTATATTACATCTACTTATTATATGAAACAACTTCCTGAATGGGTTGCTGATTTTAATAACAAAAAACTTGCTGATAAATATCTTGCAATGAGTTGGAACTTGAGTTATCCTTTGGATGAATATGTTAGAACATTACCCGATGCGGAAATTTTTGAAAGGGATGTTTTTTCTGAAGGCAAAACCACCTTCCCCCACACATTCAAAAATGTACCTATGGAAAAAAGATACGATGTGTTGCGCACTACTCCATTTGCGAATGATCTTCAGTTCGATTTTATAAAAGCCGCGATAAAAAACGAAAAACTTGGAGGCCACAACAACACAGACTTTTTGGCTATAAGTTTTTGCGCTTCTGATTATGTCGGACACGATTACGGTCCAAACTCTGTGGAGGTAGAAGATCTTTATGTAAAGATTGATTCCTTGCTTGCTGATATGATTAATTTCCTGGACAATAGTGTAGGAAAAGGAAAATATATTTTATTTCTCACAGCTGATCACGCTGTAGCTCCTAGTCCGGATTTTGAGATTGAGAAGAAAATTCCGGGCGGTTGGTTTAATCCGAGGATTGTAAAAGATTCATTATTTAGCTTTACAGAAAGAGAATATCATAAAAAGAGCTTGATAGAAAATTTTTCAAACCTACAAATATATTTTAATCGTAAGGTTGTAAAAGAGCTTAATCTAAATTTGGATGACCTTGAAAATGTTTACGCAAATTACCTCAGAGATAACTTCCCAGTGATTACACAAATCTTTAAAAGAGCCAATCTTGAAAAACAGATCGCAGGCAGAACAAATCATAACTTTTTGCTAAATGGATTTAATCCTGTACGTTCCGGTGATCTACTTTTTGGTTTGCAACCGGGTTACATTTTTGAAAAAGCAGGTGAAGTTGCAACATCTCATGGAACACTTTATTCCTATGATACTCATGTTCCCTTATTATTTTACGGCTGGCACATTCCTTCACAGACTGTGAATACGCCGGTTTATACTGTAGACATAGCTCCAACAATAGCTGATTTGTTGAAAATCCAGGAACCAAGTGCGTGTATAGGAATCCCAATAATTAAATGACACAAAGGTTGATGTACCCGTGGTCAAAAAATTATTTATTATTGTTTCAGGATATTGTATTCTTTAATTCGTTTTTCGATCTGAGGCTTGTGATGATCGAAATGGTTCTGCAAAAAATTCAGTGTCTGTGATAAATTTAACCAACCTGCAATCGGGTAATTGTAAATTTCTTTATTTAGATATTGTTCCGGAAATACTTCGATGTAATTTTTAAGGGATATTCGAATCGTTTCCCATTTTTTCATTAACTCTTGAAAGTCGTAAGTTTCCGGCGGGTTTGCGACTATTGCCGGTGCCTTAAACTTTATTTTTGCTTTTAATGCAAAGCTTAATGAATGATCTCGTATAATTCCTAAAAAGCCACTCTTCTTTAAATTATCTTTCAATTTTAGGTTTTTGTTAAGAACAATAATAGTTAGCTGTTCTGATTTAATAACGTGGAAACATATTTGAATGATAGACCATTTTTCGGGATTTGATTTAAAAGTTAAACCTTGTTTGTCAATTGAGTTAAATAATGAGGTTAGATTTATTCTGGTTAATTCAAGCTTTTCAAATTTTAATTTTACTTTATTCATAATAATATTGTTTGAAATTGTTAAATATTAATGAAAATAAATCTTTTTAAAAAATAGAAGATATTTTCTAAATTAATTAAATATATCTTTTATTTTGTCGATTAAATCGTCAATCGGAATTTGTATTCCTGGTCCTGTATATGGATTTAGTTCATGCTCAGAACCTTCCGGGAAATGTTCCTGAATGTATTTGTGCAGTTCATCATTTATTCTTTTAATAAGGGATTCCCTGTTGAATTTCTTGCTTGCTAATGCGCTAGCCTGCTGTTTTAAAACCATACGAGCATACTGAGGGTTCCTGATTAGAAATGTATCCAATAGTGTTTTGGCAAATTCAAGGTATTGATCTTTTTCATTTTGTTTTGAAGTAGCAATTTTTAAGGTATCTCTTTTTTCTACTAATGTATCTACAGTCACTAATGGTTCCAGATCTTTTGTTTTTTTAATTCTCTTTTCTTTTACCGGCATGGACTTCTTCTTTTTTATAGTCTTGGGTCTTGTTATTAAAGGAGCTTTAGAGAATTCAATTATTGAATATTCGGGAATCCTTACAATGGAACTTTTCAGGTTAATAATTGCAAAAAATACAAGTACAACTAAATGAAGTAAAAGTGATATTAAAAATGAAGTTCCAGGATAGTTATTATCCTGTTTATTAAATCTCTTCAAAGAATTCTTCACCAGTTTTGATATTGGTAATATAATTCTAATATTTATACAACGAAGTGTATTTTCTGTTTCGAAAGAAATGCGCACCCCTTTATTATTTTGAGGCTTTTTGTTCAGAAGGTGGGTTATTATTTATTCTTATTCCTGAAATTTGATGCTTTTTATATCCATTCAGGATTTTTCACTGTTTTTTCATTATCAATATTTCCGGTATTCAATGTTGATTTTGGTTCAATTAATAATAGATGCACTTCTTGATCTGCAACCGGTTTATGTTCAATTCCTTTTGGTATGATGATAAACTCACCTTCTTTAATTTCGATTTCTTTATCGCGTAGTTTCATCAAAAGATTTCCTTTCACGACCAGGAAAAGTTCATCTTCTTTTTCGTGTTTGTGCCAGATAAACTCTCCCTTAAGTTTTGCGAGCTTGACATAATTCTCGTTAAGTTCGCCAGTGATTTTAGGTTTATAGTATTCATTAATCCGCATGAATTTTTCCCTTAGGTTTTTCTTTTCAATATTCATCTAATACGTCCTTTTCTCCAATTGTGACTGAGTAAATTATACACTTGGATATTTATAACAAATAATAATCACACATCCTGATCTTTAGGAACAAGGCTAATTAAAGTATCGCCGTTGTCTGGTTTGGGTTTTGATTCGTGAGTAAATATTTTTAATTCATTATCTTTATCAATTAAAAAGAGCGGAACTACATTTTCTTTCCCATATTTATTTAAAAAAGTATCAAAGCTGAACTGTTCTCTTAAAGTGGTTGACTTTGTTATTAATGTATGGTTAAATGTTTCTGTTATAAAATCAAAATTTATATTTTTACCAAATAAAGTATGTCCCCTTAGTTCACGTGATAGTTCATCATTATTGTTTTCATTCTCTCCTTTGGTTGAAAGCTGAAATACCTCGTTCCTTCCGAAGATTTTAGAAAAATGAAGTGCTGCAAGAGAATTTACTTCCGGATTGGGGGTGAGTGCAAGCATTCTTCCGATACCAGTAAGTTCAATTTCGTTCATTATGTAATCAGATATTACATTTCCGTAATATACAGGCAATCCTTCCATTTTAGCCTGTGACAAGTTTACACGGTTTGTATCGACCAGAATGCATCGGAACCCTTTTTCTTTTAACATTTTTCCAATTGCCCTGGCGAAAGAATGTCCTCCGATAATTAAACAGCCCTGTGGATTTGGTTCTGCTATTCCAAACCATTTTGCAAGGGGCATTGCTGAAAGGCTGTAAATAGCAATTGTTACAATAATTACAAGAAAAGTAATCGGTACTAGAAACTCAGCTGATTTATACCCAAGCCGGTAAAGTTCCAGAGCAAAAATTGAACTTACTGCAGCTGCCACAACTCCGCGAGGCGCCATAAATGAAATGAATATTTTTTCTTTCCACTTTAAGGGAGATTTAAGCGTTGAAAGAAAAACTGCCGCCGGTCTTACGATTAATATCAGCGCTGCAACAAAAACAAAGCAGCTCATTTTCAGCATTTCAATATCAGCCACTCTTAATCGTGCTGCCAGTATTATAAATAGGAATGATAAAAGAAGCAGTCTGAGGTTTTCCTTAAATTCTACAATATGTTTTACGTTTACTTTTTTCTGATTTGCCAGATAAATCCCCATCACGGTTACTGCGAGCAGTCCGCTTTCACCCTGAACAACATTTGATAAAGTAAAAACCACAATTACCATTGTTAAAGAAAACGGGTTTTGAAGAAAATCGGGTATTATCCTGTGCTTAAGAAGAATTATTATTAAATAGCTTCCCAGCAGGCCGATACTGCTGCTGATCAAAATTATTTTTAATAAACCGATAATTGTCTGAAGGGTTGCTGCTCCAAAGCCAGTAGAAATAAGCGCCTCAAAAATGAGTATAGCAAGCAAAGCACCAAATGGATCATTAATTATGCCTTCCCATTTGAGAATACTGTTAATATTTGATTTAGGACGGACCTGTCTTAATAACGGAAGAATAACAGTTGGTCCGGTGACAACAAGTATAGCGCCCAGAAGAATTGCAAGTGAAAATTGCAAATTGAGAATAAAGAATGCAGCAAGTGTAATTAGAGCCCAAGTAACAGGTATAGCAATTACTATCAGGTTCCTTACAATTTTTCCTATACTCTTTAATTCAGAAAATTTTAGACTAAGGCCGCCTTCAAATAAAATGATTGCTACCGAAATTGAAACGATGGGAAAGAGTAAGCTTCCAAAAAAATCATCGGGTTTTAACATTCCGGTAACTGGGCCGGCAATGATTCCAAATGTTAGTAACAGTAGTATCGAAGGTAGTCTGAACTTCCATGCAACCCACTGAGCAAAAAATCCAATTGCAATAATTGCAGCAAGCCCGATCAGGATATAATGATTCAAATAGTTTTCTTAAATTATTATAATATGTTATATATAAAAAATTTATTGAAAAAAATAATAGAATATTTGATCAGGTTTAATTAGTGCAATTACAGCATATAAGGAGTGTTTATAAACCTATTAAATATAAAAAAGCCGGAAAAGGAAAGATCCTTATCCGGCAGGTAAAGTGTAAGGGATAATTACTTGGTCTCTTTTTTTGCGGTGCTCATTTTTAAAGGAACGTAAGCAGGGCAAAAACTAAAAAGGCTGGTAATTAAGAACACAATGGCAATAATCCCTAAAATAATAGCCAGAGTACCGCTTATAACATTTGTAAAGTATAAAATACCAATAACTATTGCAGCCAATACCCTGATTGACTTGTCCGTAGCACCCATATTTTTTTTCATAATTTGTCCCTCTTTTTATTTTGTTGCAAAAATAAAATATGCTTTATAATTCTTTTGTGCAACAAAATTATTTATCATTAGCTTTTTAATAGCCTATTTAGAGCTTTCTGATCCCGGAGCTGGCAGGTTACTGCTAAACATATCTCTGAATATTCTCCATTTGCCATCCGGCATATACTTCCAGACAACCAGATATTTTCCTTTGTCCATTGTCGGGGACTGGTT
>CAZQQD010000034.1:0-5244 GCA_964595355.1 uncultured Ignavibacteriaceae bacterium
CAAATATAATCTTGTCCCCGGGAACAAAGTCGTAATTCTGGTAAGATTTTATACTTACCTTCTGATTCCCCGAAGTTTGACTTGGGTTGTTACTATTATTTTGATTGTTCACGGGATTCTGATTGCCGGAATTATTATTTCCCTTTAAGACCTTGTCAAGCGTACTGTCTTCTTTCTGATCCACTTTTTCTTTTACCTTGTCTTTTGCCTTTTCCAACAGATGTCCAAACTGTGCGTTAATTGGAAAAGCGAAAAATAGAAATGCACTTAATGTGAGAAATAATAATTTCTTCATCTTTTCTTCTCCTTTCTTTAATTTTATTTTTTTTATAATCTTGTCGACTTTATATCTTTATTTGGAATATGTATCAAAGCCTGCAGGCAAGAACATAAGGTGAGATTAAAGCCGATACAACTAATCATTTGATTAGTTTTAGGAGAAAGGAAATTTATACTATTTTATTCTTAATGGCTTTGGCTACTGCTTCAGCACGGGAATTGACGTGCAGTTTCGTATAAATGTTATGAAGGTGAAATCTGACAGTGTGGAAACTTATAAATAGTTTTTCAGCTATTGCCTTTGTGCTATGTCCTTCAATTAATGCCTCAAGCACTTCTTTTTCCCTATCAGATAACAATGACTGGTTTATTTTTTCGGCAGGGGTCTGAAAATATTCTAAAACTTTTCTTGCTACTTCACCGGAAAATGGGGCTCCCCCCTCATAAGCTTCGCTGATCGCTTCAAGCAATTTTGTTGTAGGGCTTTTCTTCAGCAAGTAACCAACTGCACCTCTGCGGAGAGATTGGAATATTTTTTCACTATCACTGTAAACAGTCAGCATCATAACCTGAATATTCGGATAAATGTTTTTCAATTCTTTTAAAGTTTCAATGCCGGATTTACCCGGCATTTCTATATCAAGCAATAAAATATCGGGGAGGTCGTTTTCTATTTTATCCAGGGCCTCTTTATAGTCCTGGTATGTACCAACACACTTGAAACCATCGGATTTATTCAGCAAAGAGGAAAATATTTCCCTGAAATCCTTATCATCATCAAGGATTGCAACTCTAATTATATCTTTTATTTCCACCTTAGGATTTTCTCTTTTCTTTAAGTTCAATTATCAATTATATAAAACAAATCTTCAACTAATCATTTGAGTAGTTTTATTTTGGGACTGGGAACACTATTCTTATCTTTGTTCCTTTTCCTGGCGAGCTATCGATTGAACACTTTCCTGATATTTCAATTGTATTCTTTTCAATATTTAACAGTCCTTTGCCCGGGACAATTTCATCCTTTTTAAAACCGTTGCCGTTGTCTTCAATAGATAAAATAATATCCCGGCTCTTAACCCCAAGATAAAAAGTAATTTTTGTGCAGGCTGCATATTTTAAAGCATTATTTAAAGCTTCTTTGGCAATGAGTTGAAGGTTTCTTTTAATTTGCGAATTAACTTTTACATTATTAATGTCATCGGTATTAATCAACAACTCTATATTTTTTACTTCGCAGGTTTCATAAGCAAAATTTTTAAAGCTGAATACAAAATCGTTTAGACTATCATACTTTGGATCAATCGACCATATAACATCAATCATCTGATCAACCAGGTCTCTGGCTATTTTGCCTACACGGTTAATTGAATTGCTTGCAGACAGATTTTCATTTTTATTACTTTCGTATTTTTGTTCTTTCTGTTCATTCAAGGCATGCTCGGAAAGTACTGCTATTTTTGTAAGACCCGAACCTATCTCATCATGAAGGTCGCCTGCAATTTTCATCCTGATTCTTTCTATTTCCAGTTTTCTATTATTTCGTAAGTTTATATATAGATAAGCAACGACAAGCACTAATAAAATCCAGCCGGAAATAAACCACCATTCAAGATAAAAAGGTTGAGAAATTACTAACCTAACAGATGCCGGATAGATGCTTAAAATATTATCTGAATTTACTGCATTAACCTGGAAGGTATATCTTCCCGGTTTTAATGACGCATAAGTCACCGAACTTTTATTGCTTAAATTGTGCCAATGTTTTTCAATACCGAGCATCCTGTAATTATATAAAGTATTCTGATCCTCAATATTGCTGATTCCTATAAAATCAAATGTAATGTTATCCTGTTCGCTCGTGAGTGTTTCTTCGTCTTTTAATGCATACGTTTTTCCGTTGACTAATATTTGTGTAAAATAAATTGTGGGTGGTATTTGTTTGCGGTATGGATTCCTTTCATACAAATAAAGACTGGTTTTACTCGAAAAGCAGATCAGATTATTTTTTACAGCAACAGTATAATACGGATTATTTGTAACTTCTTCGTTCAGTTCATAAGAAGGAATAAACCCTTTTTTTAGTCTTTGTATTCCGGATTGAGTAACAATCCAGATTCCTTCGTCTCCTCCGTTAGCAATATCCCAGATGCCGTTACTAATTAAACCATCAGACCTGGTTATTTTTTTTATAATGCCTTTATTGTAAACCGCTAGACCGCCGTAACGCGATCCGATAATTATATTACCGAAAGAGTCTTCCGTCACCTTTCTTATTGAGTTATCGGGTAGCCCGTTTTTCGTGGTATATAATTTTACTTTTACATTTGCCAGGTTGTAATTCATTCCCAGATCTTTAAGTACTTTGTCCCTGGAAAAATACGCTAGTCCCCTGCTATACCCTCCAAACCAGAAATTCCCGGATGAATCCTCGTAAATACATCTGACTGAATTATCAGGCATACCATCTTTATCAGTATAAATTTTTATTACATTTCTATATTTATTCAAGACTATAACACCGAGGTCCAATGCGCTTGCCCAGATATTCCCATAACTATCTTCAAAGCTTTTAAAAATTGATGCAAATTTATATCTCCCGGAAAGATCCGTTCCCTTTTTCAGATTTAGTTTTGAAGGGAACTCTGATAAGCGCTTATTATTTTTTATAGAATATTCAAGAATTTCTCCACGCACAAGTGTTAGTATCAAATTATTATTTTGACAATACAAGGAAGAATTTTGCGGTTGCCTAAAAAGTTTTAAGACAGGATGATCAAAAACCTTCCAGGCATCTCTATCTGTTTTCCAAATTTCTCTCAATCCTGATCTGGTAGTAATCCATATGTGCGAATTATTATCAATAATAGATGTAGTATAATATTTCCTAAAAGTGAACAAGTATAGATTTGGATAAACAAGTTTTGCTATACCATTATCATTTAATCCAAGCCATAAAATTCCTTCTCTATCAAGGAGTGTATAACTAATATTGTTGTTTGGTAAGCCCGACTGTTCTGTAAATACACCTGATATTTTTAGGCTTGATTTATTAATCTTAAATAATCCATTATCAGAATTGATATAGACAAAATTAATATTAGAAGAAGAAACCATGCCGCGGTATAACCTATTAGATTCGAGTTTTATATAATTCAATTTATTACCGGTTTTTTTAATAAGAAGACCATCTGCGGTGAGCAGCCACTGCGATCCGTTTTTCTCATTATAAATACTAATAATTCTTTTTGAAATACGTTGCGGCAGTGTTTTATTTCTGAAAAATTTTTTTTTCGTCTTATTATAAATGAAAAGCCCGTTATTACCCGAGATTAAAATATTCCCCGATGGTTCCTCTCCGAAAGCCAGTGCTCCTTTGATCTCTTCATTATTGTCAAACCTTACTATATTCCCATTTTTAATTACGAAAAAAGATGTATTAGTACCGCACCAAATTAAACTATCACTATCCTGGAAAATCGTACTAATTTCTCGCATACCTTCAGGCAATTTTGATGTAAAGTGTTCAACCTTTCCATTGCTAAATTTATCAAGACCTTTATTTACGTAGCTAATCCATACTGTACTTTTATTAAATTTATCCGCCGTTATAAACTGTATATTATTGTTGGATAATCCTTCTTCCGTTGTAAAATTTTTAAATGATTTACTGTCAAAAACACTTAGCCCTTCTTCGGTAGCAATCCAGATAAACCCCGATGAATCCTGGCAGATTGAATGAATATTGTTTGAAATCATTTTATCCTTCATTGTATAGTTATGGAATATCAGCTTTTGGGCAAAAGTATAATTCTGAAGGATGATAATTAGAAAGGCAAATAATATAAAATAAGTCTTATGCTTCAATGATATTCATACTTGCGTGTTAAAGCTTATAGAAAATATCATAAAAAAATAATCAAAACAATATTTTTAATGCAGCTAATTTAGAAAAGAAGGATTTCACATTAGTTGGCCGGAAAAACAAAAATCCATACATGCAGGTAATGCTTTCACCTGCCTGTATGGATTAAAAGAAAATTCCTTCTGAATGAAAATTAAAATCCCGGTGTTTTTAGATTACTTCCCTCCACCCATCGGCATTTTCATCTTGTTGTAACCAGCAGGTACACTAAAGAACGAATCGTCAAGGCTTTTCTTCTCTACAGATTTTACTTCAAACTTGCCGGTTTCATTTCCATCAGAATCCTTCTGAATTACGAGCATAGGAAAATATCCACTGGCTTCAATATCTTCCTGCCATTTGGTCTTCTCTTTGCCTCCCATAGGTGATTGGAAAAAAATAAAACTGCCAAGGTCTTTTGTCATCCAGGCTTCCGAAGTTCCGTCGTCTTCTTTTATTATCCATTTTACACAGTTGTAACCGTTAACATTTTTCATTTCGCCAGTCTTGACAAAATCCATATTCATTTTTTTGACAGATGAATTATCATTACCCTTAGCTTTGTAATCTCCACCAAATTTCATATCCATTGGGAACTCCATATACATCTTCATAGCAGGCATTACCATCAACATCTTTTTATTTTTTTTGTCGAATATAACATTTGCCTCACCTCTTGCCGAGTTAACATCAAAACGGGCCATATTACCTTTGGAGTAGTAATTTAAAGTGTTTGTTTCTCCATCATTTGTTGTTTCTATTACAACTTTACCCTCAAAGGTGGATTGTGCATATGAAAAAAAAGAAATGGAGGCAACGAAAAAAATTAAAACAAATATTGACTTTTTAGCTTTCATAAATTTTTTACCTCTGAAATGTTTGATATGCTAATTTAACTAATAAAAAATTCAGAAAATAATATAAAATAGCAAACAAACTTATCCCCTATTTTCACTATACTAAATCTAATGCTACTTCTTTGTTGGGTGCATTTCCGGCATTTTCATTTTTTTGTAATCTGATGGCGGCTGAAAATAACTATCATCAAGACTCATTTTTTT
>CAZQQD010000034.1:5344-27696 GCA_964595355.1 uncultured Ignavibacteriaceae bacterium
TCATTTTTTTGCCACTTTTTCCTATCATTTCAACCTTCACAGGAAAACTACCTGTACTTTCTATTGTCCTCTTCCACAAAGGTTCTCTATTTTTTATTATCGGGTTATTGAATGCATCAAACCTGCCCAGGTCTTTAGTAAGCCATACATCTAATTTCATATTCCGATCACTATAAATCCATTTTTCACATTTGAAGCCGTTAATTACCTTTTTCTCGCCGACACTCTTAAAGTCAACCTGCTGCTGTTTGTCAGCTTTTGAATCCAGATCTTTCTGAACCTTTTGCAACGCAGGATCGTTGAAAGACATTTCAGAATACTTTTTTATTTGCGGCATAAGTATAAACATTTCATTTTGGTCGTTGTCTACTATAGTAGATACATTCCCCTGTTTACTTCCAACATTCATCCTTACATTGTTTCCCTTAACATAATAGCTTATCTCTCCGGAATTCCCACCTAAAATTTCGATAATTATTTTTCCCTCAAAATTTTCCTGACAAAATAATGGCGAACAATAGTTTGAGAAAAGCAAAACAACTATTATCAAAAATGGATATATCTTTTTCATTTTAATTGCTCCCGCAAGTTTTTACTGTAAAAACATTTCTGCAATACTATGACAGCTAAAAGAAAAAGTAAACATAATATTTGAAAAATTCCAAGTCCGGAATTACACAGAATTGATTTTAACTTTCAATTAAGAACTAGAAACAAGTAGTAGAATATTTAAAAAAATTTGAATGCATCCTTAAAATCACTAATTTTTAGTTTGTTTTTGTAAAATATTGAAAGGACATTAAATGAAATTTCTAGTTACAGGCGGCGCAGGGTTCTTAGGAATAAACCTGGTCAGATATTTAATAGAACGCGGACACGATGTCGTATCACTCGACATAGCTGAATTCGATTATCCCGATATTAAAGATAAAATAACTGTTATCAACGGAGATATAAGAGATAAACAAATTGTTCACGTTGCAACTATGAACGTCGATGTTGTTATTCATACAGCGGCAGCTTTACCTCTTTACAAAGTGGAAGATATCTATTCAACTGACATAGAAGGGACAAAAAATCTTTTAGAAGCTTCTAAAGAAAATAAGGTTCAAAGATTCATTCATATATCATCCACAGCAGTTTATGGAATTCCTGACCATCACCCGCTTTATGAAAATGATAAATTGGACGGAGTGGGGGCTTACGGCAAAGCAAAAATAGCTGCGGAAGAAGAATGTTTGAAATATAGAAGGACAATGTGTGTTCCGATTATCAGGCCGAAATCATTTGTCGGTCCCGAAAGGCTTGGAGTTTTTGCTCTTTTTTATGATTGGGCAAAAGATGGAAAAGGCTTTCCGATGATCGGAAACGGAAATAACCGGTATCAATTATTAGATGTAGAAGATCTTTGCGATGCAATTTATTTATGTGCTACTCTCGACAAAAGCAAAGTGAATGAGACTTTCAACATCGGTGCAAGAGAATTTACTACAATGAAGGAAGATTATCAGGCAGTTCTTGATTTTGCAGGCCACGAGAAAAAAATAGTCGGACTCCCCGAAAAACCAATAATCTGGACATTAAAATTTTTAGAAGTGCTAAAACTTTCACCACTGTATAAATGGGTTTATGAAACAGCTTCAAAAGATTCGTTTGTGTCGATAGAAAAAGCCAAAAAAGTTTTGGGGTTCTCACCTAAATATTCTAATAAAGAGGCGCTAATTAGAAATTTCAAATGGTATCTTGAGCACGAAAAAGATTTCAAAGACCAGAGTGGTGTTTCTCACCGGGTTCCCTGGAAGCAGGGAATTTTGAAAATTGCAAAGATGTTTTTTTAAGAAATTCAAGTGATTTGTGTAGCGTCTATAATACACAAGTCTCTTCATATCAGAAATTATGTGTCGATTCCGTCGACATACACATTTCACCCCAATTTATGCGTTTTAAGATAAAAATTACATTGTTAATTCTTTTAATTGAGAATATATTTGTATCTGTCGTATCTTTTACTTTATTGATTAATTGAAAAAATCACCAAGGAGTTTGTAATGGCTAATAAAAAAGATTACTTAAAAGAAGTAATTGAGCACATCGACATTAAAAAGCATAACGTTGTAGCCTTCGTTGATGCTATGGAAAATATGGCGTTCTCTGCCAGAGATCTGAATCGTGCCGCAAGAATTTATGATATGATGCTAAAGGATACCGGGTGTGGAATAATACTAACTCTTGCGGGAAGTTTGTTTAGTGCAGGATTGAAAAAAGTCGTATTCGATCTGGTAAATAATAATATGGTTGATGCTATTGTTTCAACCGGTGCAATTATGGTTGATCAGGATTTCTTTGAAGCACTTGGATTTAAACATTACAAAGGAACCCCCTATAACAATAATGATAATGAATTAAGAAAACTTGCTATCGATAGAATTTATGACACTTACATCGATGAGGATGAATTAAGAGTATGCGACGAAACAACCGAGAAAATCTGGAATTCATTAGAACCACGTGTTTATTCTTCGAGGGAACTTATTAGAGAGATGGGAAAATATCTTGATGAAAACGGCGGACCTAAAGTTGATGACAGCGTGATTTATGCTGCATATAAAAAGAACGTCCCGATTTTTGTTCCTGCATTCTCTGATTGCTCTGCAGGCTTTGGATTTGTGGTACATCAGACAAAAAACCCTGATAAGCACGTTTCTATTGACTCAGCAAAGGATTTTCTTGAACTAACAAAAATCAAACAAGCCTCAAAAGAAACCGGAATATTCATGATTGGGGGTGGAGTTCCGAAAAACTTTACACAGGATATTGTTGTTGCAGCAGATATTCTAGACGGTGAAGCTGCGATGCACAAATATGCAATACAGGTAACTGTAGCTGATGTCCGGGACGGAGCGCTTTCCAGTTCTACATTGAAAGAGGCAAGCAGTTGGGGGAAAGTTGAAACAACTTATGAGCAAATGGTTTACTCTGAAGCTACTGTGGCAATGCCTTTGATTGCTGGGTACGCATATCACAAAGGAAGCTGGAAAAACAGAAAGGCTAAAGAATTCACAAAACTTTATGATTCTGAAAAGGTAACAGTTTAAATTCAGAGTTATTTCGTAGGACAGCTTATCAAGCTGTCCTACGGACGATATTAATATTTCATTAATTTTTACAACCCGTCGAAATTCTACTGTAAGTAATTACAAAAACCAGTATATTCAGTCCCCGTTTTAGCGGTAAAATTATGCTATATAAAGAATTATTAAAAAAATACAGTGACCATAAGAACTTTTTTAACAGAGATTTAAGCTGGATTGAATTCAACAGACGGGTGCTAGAAGAAGCATTAAATCCCGAACTTCCACTGTTGGAAAAGGTGAAATTCATTTCGATTTTCCACACAAATCTTGATGAATTTTACATGATACGTGTTTCGGGATTAAAGGAACAAATTGTAGCAAATATTCTTGAACCATCCATAGACGGCTTAACACCAATCTCACAATTGCAGAAAATAGAAAAAACTCTTCAACCAATGCTGAAAAAAATAATTGACTTCTGGTTGAAAGAAATTGTACCTGAACTAAATAAAAATAGAATTGAAATTTGTCAATATGATTCCTTATCTAAAAAGGAAAAGGAAATCCTGACAGAATATTTCAAGAAAGAAATTTATCCCATATTAACTCCTCTTGCTTTTGATCCGGGAAGACCTTTCCCTTACATCTCTAATTTAAGTTTGAGCCTTGCAATACTTATAAAAAACCAGAAAGGTGAAACTCACTTCGCAAGAGTGAAAGTTCCGAATATTTTGCCCAGACTGATGCAAATAGACAGAATTATTAACCCAGATAAAAAAAATCAAACGAACGGTAATTTCAGCGCAAAATTTATCTGGCTCGACGATCTGATCAAAGCAAACCTGAATTTACTATTTCCGGAAATGGAAGTTGTTGAATCTCATCGATTCAGGATAACCAGAGATACCGACATTGAATTGCAGGAAGATGAAGCCGATGATCTTTTACGTGTAATTGAAGAGAATATCAGAGCAAGAAGATTCGGCAGTGTAGTCAGACTTGAAGTAGAAAGTAAGATGCCAGATTTTATGCTGGAAACCCTAATGGAAAATCTTCAGATTACGAAAGATGATGTACACATATTTGACGGGCCACTTGGTCTAAGTGATGTTATCTCTATTTATGATTTACCTTTGCATCAGTTAAAAGAAAAACCATTTTATCCTGCGACTCCGAAAGCTTTTGACGATGAGGAAGATTACTTTGCTGTAGTAAGTCAACAGGACGTGTTATTACACCATCCTTACCACTCGTTTATTCCTGTAGTTGAATTCATAAAACATGCTGCAAAAGATCCGAATGTACTCGCAATTAAACAAACACTATATAGAGTTGGGTCAGACTCACCGATAGTTAAATATTTAATTGAGGCTGCAGAAAGAGGTAAACAAGTTGCAGTGCTTGTTGAACTGAAAGCAAGGTTTGATGAGGAGAATAATATTTTTTGGGCGCGCGAAATGGAAAAAGTCGGGATACACGTTGTTTATGGATTGGTCGGATTAAAAACTCACGCTAAAATGACAATGGTTGTAAGGCGGGAATCAGATGGTGTTAAAAGATATGTCCATTTATCTACTGGCAACTATAATACTTCAACCGCTAAAATATACACTGATCTTGGATTGTTTACAAAGGATAATGAAATCAGTACAGATGTTTCAGATCTTTTTAACTATTTAACAGGTTATTCAAAACAAACGAAATTCAAAAAATTAATCGTAGCCCCGATTAGTATGCGTGATGAACTCATAGCCAAAATTATGCGGGAAATTGAAAATGTTAAAAAAGGTGGTGAAGGAAAAATAATCTTCAAAATGAACGCACTTGTTGATCCTGCGGTGATTTGTGCTCTTTATGAAGCTTCTGAGAATGGAGTTAAAGTTGACCTGATAATCAGAGGAATTTGTTGTCTTGTTCCCGGAGTTAAAGGCCGAAGCCAGAATATAAAAGTTATAAGTATTGTCGGCCGTTTTCTGGAACATAGCAGAATCTATTATTTTTATAACAATGGAAAGGATGAAATATACCTAAGCAGTGCTGATATGATGCAAAGAAATCTTGATAGAAGAGTCGAAATAGCATTCCCGATTAATAATGGATCTCTGAAAAATGAACTAAAAGAGACAATTATTAAACACTCTCTAAATGATAATACCAAAGCAAGAATTCTACGAAGTGATATGAGTTATCATTTTTACAAAAATGGTTCACAAAATGGTTTGAAAGAAAATTGTCAGCAATGGTTAATGGAGCATTCCAAACAACTCACAACTAAGTCGCAAAAAACTTAATATATCTTGCCTGTATTATACTACTTAAAAACTGAATAATTGCATTCATATTAAAATCTATTTTTGTTAAGTTTAATAATGAAATTTTTCAGGAAAAACAAAGGAAGGAAATCAGATGTCTGATCTAACAAAGAGCGAAATATTAAATATACTTAAAAAAGTTGAAGATTCTATTTTTAATAAAAATTTATTGACGCTAAATTCAATTAAAGATTTCAAAATAAATAATGAGATATTGGATCTCACCATTTCCATTCCTGTTTCAAGCAATCAAATAAACGATAATATTAAGAATAAAATTTCTGATGCCCTAAAAAAAGATTTGAAATCCATTGAAATAGTTAACCTTCAAATACAAGAGAAAGTAACGGCCCATAATGATCAGGAAAAAGATACACTTTTACCGGGCGTTAAAAATACTATAGCTGTAGCAAGCGGAAAGGGTGGTGTTGGAAAAAGCACAGTAGCAGTGAATCTTGCTGTTGCACTTGCAAAAGCTGGAGCATCAGTAGGATTGATAGATGCGGATATTTATGGTCCAAGCATTCCCCTTATGTTAGGCATAAAAGAAAAGCCGAAAGTTTATCAGGATAAAAGTACAATGAAAATAATTCCCCTGGAAAATTATGGGATAAAAGTTATTTCTATTGGCCTTCTTATAGATGATAACGCTCCTGTAATCTGGCGCGGGCCTATGGCAAGCGGCGCTATTAAACAATTTATGACAGATGTAGAGTGGGGCGAACTTGATTATCTTATTTTTGATATGCCGCCCGGGACAGGCGATATTCAACTTACATTGGTACAAACAGTTCCCCTGACTGGTGCAATAATTGTTACAACACCTCAAGAAGTTTCACTGATCGACGCAAGAAAAGCTTTGAAAATGTTTACAAGGGTAAATGTTCCCGTTCTCGGTGTTGTTGAAAATATGAGCTATTTTATTGCGCCTGATACTGGAAAAAAATATGATATTTTTGGAATCGGTGGTGGAAAAAATTTATCCAAAGAACTAAAAATTTCTTTTTTAGGTGGAATACCGATCGATCCGAGAATTCGTATCGGTGGTGATAAAGGTATTCCAATAGTTTACGATATCCCTGATTCAGAATATGAAAAAGCTATTTTGGAAATTTCCAAAAATTTAGCCAACGAAGTTGAAATAAGAAATACAAACCCTGAATCTAAAGTTGAAATATTACTTGATGATGACGAATAAAATAACAATATGAAAATTTCAGAAAAACAGGTTTTAACTGCTCTCGAATCAATCAGACCCTTTTTACAAGCAGACAGTGGTGATGTTGAGCTCATTGAAATTTCAGACGATGATATTATTAAAGTTAAATTGACAGGTGCCTGTAGTGCTTGTCCAATGTCAATTATGACACTTCGCGCAGGAATTGAAAGGGCACTTATGCGAGAAATTCCTGCTATCAGGAGAGTAGAGGCTGTCAGTCAATAGTTTCCTTTGATTTGCTCTTTATGTATTTTATTAAGGATTTAAGTTATAAGTTTTTAAGACGCTTAATATATTGATCATATGGATGGCAGTTATAAAAATTTTGGCTACATAAGTTTATTCCTGGTCGGAGTAATTTTATCTTTATATCTTATCTATCTCCTTTCAACTTTATTCGTAATTGTTGCAGTCTCAATTCTGCTTGCTTTCATTTTTGATCCTTTTGTAAAACAGCTTGAAAAAGAAGGTTTTTCAAGATTAGCTGCTACAATCGTCGTTTTTATAGTTGTGTTTTTCCTCTTATATATAGGAATCTCCTTCTTCGTTCCAAAATTTGTTACACAGTTAAATCAGTTGATCGGAGCATTACAGGTTTACTCTATTCAGGATCAAATAATTAGCATTGAGAGACAAATACATAGCTACTTGCCGTTTTTCAAGATTGGAGATCTTTCCAAAAAGATAGAAGAGTTTATTTCAACAGGAATGTTAAATTCAGTTGATCAGCTATCAACAATTTTTACAAGCCTGGTTTCTATTATAGCCATTCTCGTAATCGTGCCGTTTATAACTTTCTTTTTACTGAAGGACAACAGTTTTCTACAAAAGGCCATAATACATGTTATGCCAAACAAGTATTTTGAGGTAACTTACTGGATACTTAAAAAAGTTGGTATTCAACTTGGCAGGTTCGTTCGCGGATGGGTTTTTGATGCGGCATTTGTTGGGATATCTTGCGGGCTTGGATACTATTTTATAGGTATTGATAATGCTCTACCACTGGGAGTAATTTCGGGTCTCGGACACCTTGTCCCTTATTTTGGTCCCATAATTGGTGGGGTTCCGGCTATTATTTTTTCAATTATTCAATACGGCGATCTTTCACACGTGCCGTTTATAATATTTTTATTGTTCGGTGTATATGCGTTGGATAATGGTTTCGTTCAGCCTTATGTTTTTGCAAAAAGTGTAGATATGCATCCAGTGGTGATTATATTATTAATTATAGCCGGAAGTCAGTTGATGGGAGTTATTGGAATGCTGCTGGCTGTACCAATTGCTTCTGTGTTGAAAACGGCTGCTCAGGAAATTTATTTTGCTTTGAAAAACTATAAGATAGCAAGGCTCTGAACTTCTTTCGTTTTTATGTAAGTCAAAATTTGTTTTTGTTCATCTTTCATAAATCAGCTGGAAATCAAACATGCTGAGAAACCCAAAACTCTACGAAATAAACACACGCGTTTGGATCAAACGTTTTGGCAATAATGTAAAACTTTCTGACATTCCAGATAATTACTTCAAACAATTGACCGATAAAGGAATGAATATTATCTGGCTGATGGGGGTTTGGAAAACATCTCAGGCAATTGCTGAAGAATGCTGTTTTACAGCAGATCTTATCTTATCATACAATAAGGCATTGCCTGATTGGGGAAAAAAAGATGTTAGTGGCTCTCCGTTTGCAATAGATGTCTATGAAGTAAATCCTCAACTTGGTACTTTCGATGATTTAAAAATTCTAAAAAAACGGTTAAATAAATTAGGATTAAAATTATTTTTAGATTTTGTCCCAAACCATTTTAGTTCTGGCTCCAGTTTAATAAAATCAAACCCTGAACTTTTTCTGAAAGGTGATGAAGAACTACTTGAAAATGACCCATCAACTTTTTTCAAACCGGATAAAACGAAGTCAGTTATTTACACACACGGTCGGGATCCCTTCTTTCCTGCCTGGATAGATACTATTCAACTAAATTATTTCGATCAGCGGACACGCGATTATATGACACAAACATTATTAAAAATTTCAGATTACTGCGATGGTGTTCGATGTGATATGGCAATATTAACACTTAACAATGTTTTTAAAAATACGTGGCTGGGAGTTTTAAATAAAGCAGGCTATGAATCACCGGAAACGGAATTCTGGGAAACAGCAATCAAAAGGGTAAAAGAGAAGGCAAAAGATTTCATTTTTCTTGCGGAGGCTTATTGGGAGCTCGAATGGGAACTCCAGCAAATCGGCTTTGATTTTACTTATGATAAAAAACTGACTGACAGGTTAGTTGCAAATGAAATTTCAGAAGTAAAATTACATTTGAACGCCGACATTTCATTCCAGGAAAAATCGGCAAGATTTTTAGAAAACCACGATGAACAAAGAACATTAACAAGTTTAGGCACTCAGAGATCATTAGCTGCTGCTGTTTTGATAAGTACTATTCCCGGTATGAAACTATATTTTGATGGCCAGTTTGAAGGAAAGAGAATCAGACTACCGGTTCAGCTAGGACGTGAACCTATGGAAAAACCGACACAAATGGTAGTTGATTTTTATAACAGACTTCTTCCAATACTTAAAAATAGAATATTTATTGACGGAGAGTTCTATAAGCTTGAGACTAATGCTACGGGAAAAAGTAACAACACTTCCGAAAATATATTTGCTTTTATGTGGAAACTTGAATCAGAAATGTGGGTTGTAGCGATTAATTATTCTGATACAACTTCTCAGTGCAGAATAATCTTTGACCCTGAAACTAATAAGGCAAAAGTCAATCTGATCGATCATATAACAGGTGACAAATATATTCGTAAAGTTGAAGAAATAAAGTCTAATGGTCTTTATGTTGAATTAAAAAGTTATCGTAGTCATATTTTTTCAATTGAAAAATAACCGTTCCATTCTAAAAAATTATAAATGAATATCGTTGTAATTATTCCGGCATATAACGAAGAACTATCCATTGGCAAAGTTGTTTCTTCAATCCCTCGAAAAGTTGTAAATGAAATAATCGTTGTAAACAATAACTCAAATGATAATACTGCCGAAAAAGCTCGTGCTGCCGGAGCAACAGTACTCAACGAAGCTTTTCAAGGCTATGGGGCTGCTTGCCTTACAGGCATTGAATACTTAAAAAACAAAAATGTTGATACTATAGTATTTATTGATGGTGACTACAGTGATTATCCTGAAGAAATAAATCTACTTGTTGAACCTATTATCGATGGAAAATATGATTTTGTAATTGGTAGTAGGATACTAGGGAAAAGAGAAAAAGGTTCACTTCCTCTTCAATCGAGAATTGGCAGTTTAGTTGCAGGGTTTCTGATAAATTTTTTCTGGAAGAAAAAATACACTGATCTGGGTCCCTTCAGAGCAATAAAGTTCGATAAACTTATTCAACTAAATATGAAAGATAAATGGTACGGCTGGACAGTTGAAATGCAAATAAAAGCAATAAAAAGGAGATTGAGAATAAAGGAAATTCCGGTCAGCTACAGAAAAAGAATCGGTAAATCCAAAGTAACCGGAACTTTGAAGGGAACAATAATGGCAAGTATAATAATCTTAAAAACAATCTTTTCAGAATTGTTTTGTGATTGAATTGTGAAAATTTAGTTTATTTTAATTTAGACGTTGATAATTGAATGTTTATCCATTATTCTAACTATGGAAATAAATCAACACTTAAAATTTTTGAAAAAAACCTTTGATTACTGAAAATAATTTTAGGGAATAACTATATCCCTTGCTGTAATCAATATTAAAATATACACGCTTAAGACAAATAGTTTTCAAATATGCAAGACCATGATACGGTAATTACATTTTGCAAATACCCAACTGAAACAAAAGTAAAAACCAGAATTGCCGAAACTTTAGGGAATAAATTTGCTGCTAGCATATACAAAATATTTGCGGAACACACTTTCCGGGAATTATTAAAAACAGAGACTGTCGTTCCATATTTATTTTTTACAGAAAAAAATGACAAAGAGAAAATTGAAAAATGGTCGGGAAACAAATTCATTCTTGAGTTACAGGAAGGAAATGACCTGGGGAATAGAATGTACAACGCATTTAAAAAAGTCATTAATAAAGGGTCAAAAAAAACAATTGTAATCGGCACCGATATACCAGATATGTCTTCAAACATTATTAGAAACGCAATGTATGCACTGGACAACTCCGATGTTGTGATAGGGCCCTCAAACGATGGCGGTTACTATTTGCTCGGTATGAAAAAATTATATAAAAATCTTTTTTCCGGTATTGAATGGAGTAGTGAATCTGTTTTGAGCTTAACACTGAAAAAAATAAATACTTTAAACCTGAGTTACACAATGTTACCTGAACTCATAGATGTTGACACTGAAGACGATTTAAAAATATGGCTTGACAAAGATTCAGCTAAAAAGAATAATATTCTTAAATCAACAATCAGGTCATTTTTATTAGATCACATTGAAACAAAATAATAATTAATAACATAACGGTATAAAAATGGAAACATATTATAAACCTGAAGATCTGCCAAAATTTGATACAATGAAAGAAGGAAGCCCTGAATTATGGGAGAAATTTTCCGATTGGTACGGAGCTGTCTTTGCTGAAGGAGCGCTTAGTGAAAGAGAAAAAACTTTAATAGCGCTTGCTGTAGCTCACGCGGTACAATGTCCATATTGCATTGATGCATATACACAAGCTTCCCTTGAAAAAGGATCAAACCTCGAACAAATGACGGAAGCGGTCCATGTCGCCTGCGCTATCAGAGGCGGAGCTTCTTTGGTCCATGGTGTACAGATGAAAAATGTTCATGCAAAGCTTACTATGTAGATAGAAAACAAAAATTACAAAACTTTGATAAGGGAAAACATGATAAAGGCTCGAAATAAAAGTATGAAGGCATTTGGTGAAAGTCTTGCAAATGCAAATGAACAATTGAAAATAATTAATCAACCGGATGGTCTTACCAGGTTTGAAGAAAAATTTAAAGAAACAGGAGAAAGCCAGCTGATATCGAAAGAGCCGGAAATATTTCAGATAAACATTGGTAAAATGTGTAATCAGGTTTGCAAACACTGTCACGTGGATGCCGGTCCGGACAGAAAAGAAATTATGACAAAAGAAACAATGCAGTATTGCATAAATGCTCTTGCAAAGACCAATATCCAAACTGTTGATCTTACAGGAGGAGCTCCAGAAATGAATCCTGACTTCAAATGGTTTGTTTCAGAAATTAAAAAATTGAACAGACACATAATGGTGAGATCCAATTTGACCATACTTGTTTCTAATGGTTTTGAAGATTACCCGAAATTTTTAGCTGATAACAAAATCGAGATTATTTCTTCACTCCCATATTACACAGCTTCCAATACAGATAGACAACGGGGAGAAGGCGTATTTGAAAAATCAATTAAAGCGATGAGAATATTAAATGAAATAGGATACGGAAAAGAGGAAAGCGGCCTTATATTTAATATTGTTTATAATCCAATAGGTGCTTTCCTACCTCCCAAACAGGAATCACTAGAGAAAGACTACAAGCGCGAACTCTGGAATAAGTTTGGGCTGGTATTTAATAATTTATATACGATCACAAATTTACCGATAAGCCGGTTCCTTGATTATCTGATAGAGTCGGGAAATTATGATAACTATATGAATAAGCTTATTTCTGCATTTAATCCCTCAGCAGCATTAAATGTAATGTGCAAAAATACTATATCAATTGGTTGGGACGGACAACTATATGATTGTGATTTTAATCAGATGCTTGAACTCCCGCTAAAAAATGGTTCACCAAGACATATCAAGGATTTTGATACTGAATTTCTTAATAACAGAGTAATTGTAACTGGGCAGCATTGTTTTGGTTGTGCTGCCGGAGCCGGTTCCAGCTGTGGTGGCGCTACCGCGTAATTACACTACAAATTGTTTAAATTACTCGCAGATTAATACTATCTTTTAATCACTAAATCTAATTTATATTTATAGGGAACAAGCATGGCGCAAAAAAACAGGCAAAAAGATCGTATTTATGGGAAACCAAAAGAGGAGAAGAAGCATCTAATAAATCCGAAGCATAAAAATACTGTGTGGACTATTATTATAGTAATCATTCTTGTGATCTTTTTTATTATAAATAATACAAGGAAAGTGCCCGATCACGGACCTTATCCACCGAATTATAACCAAAAAGCTGCACAGGAAAGATTACAACAAAACTGACTTAAAAAACCGGAGAAAAATGATGAATTATAGATTTTCAGATATAAGAAAGATTATTCTATCTACGTTTTTATTTTTATTATTCACAACAGCCGGCTGTGGGAATAAAAATGTTAGCAATAAACCTATTAAAGAAAATGCTACTTCTGATTATGCCAACACCAGCTACAATAATTCCGAAAAGGCACCAAACTTCATTCTGACTGATACAAATGGTAAACAGGTTAAACTATCAGATTATAAAGGCAAAATTGTAATACTTGATTTTTGGGCTACATGGTGTCCTCCATGCAGGAGAGGTATACCTGATTTGATAGAACTACAAAAAACATATAAAAAGAACCTCGCTATTATTGGCATATCACTAGACATTGATTCAAGAAATGATGTTGTACCATTTATGAAAAAGTACGGAATAAATTATAAAGTGGTTTATGGCAATAACGATGTAGTCCGGAAATATGGTAATATTCAGGCTATCCCAACTTCGTTCATAATCGATAAGAAAGGGGAAATCGTTACTTCTTTTGTCGGTTTGCAGAGGAAGGAAACCTATAAAGATCAAATAGATAAGCTCATAAAAAAATTATAATCTGAAATATTATATCCCCTTACATTTTTCTTCCTGAATTCTCAAAAGAGGTTTCAGGAATTTTTGTATTGTATTATAAATAAAGTACACCATTGATTATCTATGCTATTCTGGTAAATTTGGCTAACCACGTATTAATTTACCTTTTATAAAAGAACTATTGTATTTTCGGAATCACATATCTATTTTATTACGATACAATTCTTATAAATTAAACCACGGGGTAATTATGAAAAAACTATTTTCAATCCTTTCCTTAACTATATTAATTATAGTTTCCTTCAATTCCTTTGGATTTGCACAAGCAACTGGAACAATTGGAAAACTCTACTCAAGAGCAAATGCTGATCAAATTTATGGAAGAGTTAACTCGTCAGTTACTGTAAGCACACAGACAATTTTACAGACAATCGAAAAATCTCCAGATTATATAATGTTCAATATAATTAATGGAAATTTAATCATCCTTAATGGGAAAAGAGCGGTATTATATTCTTCAGATTTTTCAACCAAGTCCGTTTCAAGAAGTACTGTTTTTCATTATTTCAGTACAAGTAAGTTAAAAGAATTAATTCAACAAGGTGGAAACAATCCTTTTACTACTATAGAATTAAGATCTAATAATATACTTACAATAACAAATGGAAATGAAACTTTGGAAGCTAGTTTAGCCTGCCCTCCAAATTGCCCATAAAAAGGGAAGTAATGAATAATCTACTATTCTTAATTTATTTGGGTGTTATAGTATGGGCAATAGTTCCTATCAGGCAATTCAAGACAAAATATTTTTTCTATTTCTTATTTTGGGTTAGTGCTGATATTGCTACATTATTGGCACGTTTGGTTTTTCATTCCGGTACTAATTTCTTTTATGCCCCATGTTCTTTCTTGGCATTATGTGCGTTATTGGAATATAAATACATAAAAAAATACCTTATACCTTCAACAATTTTGTTCATAATAATTTGTGCCATTAGTATTGATACTTCCATAAGAGGAATTCCCGAATTTCAAAGGATGGGAATATCTATTTGTATAATTCACTTAATGATTTTACTTGTATTTTTAAAGCAGTTTATCACAGCGTATATTAAGAAAAATCTTATTAATATTTTCCTAATTATTTTAATATTTAGTGAAATAATGACAGTGACTAAATTTTTAAACTACCTGACGGGGTTTACAAATGACTATTTATATTATAATATCACTAATTCCTTCGAAATTATTTTTGGTGTATTTTTTGTCATATTTAAAGCAGATAACAAGCGACTCATTTTTCAGTTTAAATAACCCGGTACTCTATTCCGCTTTATTATTCCTAATAGTACTTGCCATTATATTTATCTTCTACAAATATGTAATTTCCCCAATGCGTTCACATTTTATGAAGGAAAAACATGACCTTCAGCATCAGCATACACAACTACTAGCTGCACTCGCAGAATATGACCCTGACCCTGTAATACGATTTGATAGTAAAGGGAAAATAATTATGCATAACCAGACCTGCAGCGAAGTATTCCCAGGTAATTATCTGACAGGTAAATTTCTATCAAACGTACTTCCAGAATTTTCCGAAGTTGATTTTGAATCCTGTATAAATAAAGGAAGCTATTTTTCAATTATCTGCACGCTGGATGAGAAATATTTTAATTTTAATGTAAGAGGTATACCGGAATTAAACATAGGGCAAATTTACGGAAGCGATATTACTAAATTAAAAACAGCTCTTGAAAAGTCCACAGAATCAGACAAGATAAAATCATTTTTCCTTTCACAAATGTCACATGAAATCAGAACGCCGATAAATGCTATAATGGGTTTTAATACTATTCTCAAAGATAATATGCCGGATACAAAGGACCCTGAACTACTATATTCTTTTGAAGCAATCGACATTTCCTGTATGAGATTAATTCGTACAATTGATCAGCTACTGGACATGTCACAACTGCAATCAGGAAGTTACGAAACTGAATTTGAGAATATAAATCTATATGAAT
This sequence comes from uncultured Ignavibacteriaceae bacterium, assembly GCA_964595355.1. Classification (GTDB taxonomy): domain Bacteria; phylum Bacteroidota; class Ignavibacteria; order Ignavibacteriales; family Ignavibacteriaceae; genus JAKAGZ01. The sequence goes on from CAZQQD010000034.1 coordinate 20,789, forward strand.
TAGTGGAAGGAGTTGTTAAGAATTATAAACCTGAAGCAAATTCTAAAAATCTTGGCTTGAATTACATAAATAAACTAAAAGATAAACCGAATGTATTAAAGGATAAATATTCAGTAACCCAGATACTTTCCAGTCTGCTCGATAATGCTGTAAAGTATACTGATAAAGGTGACATCAAAGTGGTTATTGATAAAGACAATAGTGATAAAATTAATATATCAGTAATAGACTCGGGCATAGGAATGTCACAAGATTACCAAGAGAAAATTTTCAGCATGTTCACGCAGGAGTATATGGGGTATAACAGAAAATATGAAGGTAATGGTCTCGGGTTAGCGCTTTGTAAAAAATTTGCCGATCTCAATGATATTTCAATAGAAGTGAAAAGTATGCAGGAAAAAGGCTCAACATTTACAATTACTTTTAATTAAAAGCAGGGGTATAAAAATGGAAGTCGGGGAGAAAACAATATTAATAGTAGAAGATGACAAACTAAACCAGGAAGCGTTAAGAATATCCCTTAAAAATAAATATAAAGTTGAGACATGCGATTCTGAAAAACCTTTTTTTGATAAGCTATTCTCAGGAAAAATTGATCTTATAATTATGGACATCTCACTGAATGGAAATAAAAACGGCCTAGAATTAACAAAAGAAATAAGGAACAATTTACTTTATAAAAACATACCTATAATTTGTTTAACTGCTCATGCAAGAAAAGCAGATGAGCATAACGCATTTTCGGTTGGGGTTGACGTATTTATAACGAAACCTGTTAATAACAATATTGTGATGAAAGCAATCGACGAATTATTAAAGAAAGATTAAAATTTATTACAGACCATCCCTCAAAAACTTTGGTTCTTCTAAAGTAAGTATCAGAGAGATTCTATGTGTACCATCCAAATTTTCATCAGATGATCCGTTGAACTTTGCATAAGAATAATCGATATTCAGCTTAGGTAATTTTACTCCGGCGCCAATTGTAAATTGGTTTACATCATTATAACCTGCCCTGATCATAAAAACGTTTTTAAAATTGTATTCCATCCCTACGTGCCTGTCGTAACTAATTGGACCTGTATAAAAGTTAGCGGCATATTGCCTATCTTCAAATCTTACATCTATATCTACAGATGGTAAAAAAGTTCCTCCAAGAAATTCAAATTTATATGCCCCACCAACTTTAATAGTTGGAGAAATCAATTCATTTCTGCCTGTATTCCAGGCAACGAGTGTAGTAGTTACGTCCTGAATATTTGCTCCGAGGACCAAGTTATCCATAGGCTTATACTGTGCCGCTACATCAAAACCGATTCCCGTAGCCCCATATTCCGCAAGCACCTCTCTTATAATTTTTACGCTTGCTCCATAGGTAAATGTATCAGAAAGCTTTTTTGCAAAAGAAAGATAAATAGCCCAATCCTGATTACTGAACTGTGTAATCTTACTATAGTCAAGTCTGTCATCAAGAATATTTAAAGTACCATCGCCGTTGGCGTCAACAAGTGCATTTCTTGTATCCGGGATTCCATCAATCGCCAAACGAATAATGCTTAAACCAAGACTCATATCCGTTCCATAAGGAATTGCAACAGCGGCGTAATCGTAATTTACAAGAGAGCCGAACCTTTCTTCGTGCATTAATGCAATCTGCGGATAATTTATATTTATAAGACCGGCCGGATTATAATAACCTGCAGTTACGTCATTAGCAGCAGCTACATAAGCGCCACCCATCCCCGATGCACGACCTCCAACACCAATTGCTAAAAATTCACCTGCGTATTTTGCAACCGTGGTTTGTGGATAAACCTGAAATGCAAAAAGAAAGATAAAAAAGGAAAGGAAAGTTATTCTTTTATAAACCAAATTGCGGCTCCGAATAATATACTGTTATTACGTAATTAAAATTACAAAAAAATATTGATAAAACGAGCGACAAAAACAAGGGTGATTTTTCTTTCAAAAAAGATCAAAGTTTACTGTTTACTCTACTACTTAAAACTTAATTAAAGATTCATCATAATCTTCTACTTTGTCAAAACCCAATAAATTCAGAATTGTAGCGGCTATATTACTCAATCCAGGATTTTTCACATTAGCCATTTCATATTCATTATTGTACTGCGGATCATAAATAATAAACGGGACAGGATTTAATGTATGTGAAGTTTTAGGAGTTTTCATACCGTTTTTTTCTGTGTACATTTCATCGGAGTTTCCGTGATCTGCAGTTATAAGTGCAATCCCTTTTGTTTCATCAATTATTTTTAAGAGTTTGCCGACACAATCATCGGTAGTTTCAATAGCAATTATTGCGGCTTTCAGGTTACCTGTATGTCCAACCATATCTCCATTCGGAAAATTTATCCTTCCGAATTTAAAATTGTTTGATTCTAATAATTCAGAAGTTTTATCAGTTATCTCATAAGCTTTCATCTTTGGAGCTTTATCAAATTCAATTTTATCCGAGGGAATTTCAATATATGTTTCCAAAGTTTTATCAATATAACCTGACCTGTTACCGTTCCAGAAGTAAGTAACGTGCCCATATTTCTGCGTTTCGGAAATTGCAAATGATTTTACTTGCTCTGCACAAAGATATGCGCTGATAGTTCTATTAATCTTTGGAGGAAAGACCAAATAATTTTTTGGAATTAGAAGGTCTCCATCATATTGCATCATCCCTGCGTAATAAACATCTGGATATCTTTGTCTGTCAAATTTATCGAAATCTTTTTCTTCAAAAGTTCTGGAAATTTCAATTGCTCTGTCACCTCTGAAATTAAAACAGACAACAGAATCTCCATCTTCAATTGTTCCAACAGGTTGATCATTCTCATCTACTATTACAAATGGATCAAGATACTGATCAATTATTTTTTCATCTTCCTTATAAAAAGTTTCAATTGCTTCTTTAGCTGAATGAAACTTTCTTCCAATACCAAGCACGTGTGCTTTCCATCCTCTTTCTACAATTTCCCAATCGGCGTTGTACCTGTCCATTGTTACTTTCATTCTTCCGCCACCGGAAGCTATTTTATATTCCATTCCATTTTCATTTTTGATCTTAGCAAAAAGATCTTCCGCTTGTTGAATATAAGTAAGGGCAGTTCTTCCTGGAACGTCTCTTCCGTCTGCGAGCATGTGCAGTCTTACTTTTTCAATTCCAATCTCTGCACATTTGTTAATCAGAATAAAAAGCTGGCTTATATTTGAATGTACATTCCCATCAGAAAGTAATCCCAGAAAATGAACTGTGCTACCTTCCTTTCCCCTTTCAATAACGTTTTTCCAAATCTCCGTTTCAAAGATTTTCCCGGATTCGAGAGCTTTGTTAACAAGCTTAGCACCTTGGTCAAATATTCTTCCAGCGCCGATTGCATTGTGTCCCACTTCGCTGTTTCCCATATCGTCTTCTGTTGGAAGCCCTACAGCCGGCCCGTGAGCTTTTAATTTTGTAAATAGTTTTGATTGCATTAATTTATCAAGTACCGGCGTGTTAGCTTTATAAACAGCGTTGCCGTCATATTCTTTTCCAAGACCGACACCATCCATTATAATCAGGAGCAGTGGTCCTTTTCTGCCGCTGAAGTCTTTTAGTTTCTTAAGTTTTAGTTCCATAGTATCCAAATAATTTTAGTTTAATTTATTAAAAATAATGAGGCTTACTCAGAAGCGAAAGCTATTTAGCAGTCATATCAGACTTTTTCTTCAATAGCTTTTCCGGCCAGACTTCTCTTCAAAATAAAAAACCCTATAAGACCGGACAATAATGAGGCAGTCAATATACCAACTTTTGAAATTGTCAATAACTCCTCGCTGGTAAATGCAAGATTGGCTATGAAGAGAGACATTGTAAAACCAATCCCTGCCAGTATTCCTCCGGCGTATATTTGTTTCCATGTAACACCAAAGGGAAGCGAGGCCATTTTTAATTTTACAGAAAACCAGGTAAATGCAGAGATACCAAGTTGCTTACCAAAAAATAAACCGGTAACAATTCCTAATGAAACCGGGTCGGTTAGTTCTGAAATAAATTTTCCACTTATAATAACCCCTGCATTTGCGAAAGCAAAGACAGGCATAATAAAAAATGAAACCCACGGATGCAGTTTATGTTCAAACCGTTGAAGCGGGACCATTATTTTCTCACAGTTTTCTTCAAGACTTTGCACAATCCCTTCTCTATCTTCACTTGAGAGAACATCAGGCCCTTCTTCACCCGATTGATCAAAGTCTTCCAGCAATTTTTTGCCTTTTGATAAAAACTGCGCTGTATTAATTCTGGATGAGGCAGGAATTGTAAATGCAAGCAAAACACCTGCAACTGTTGCATGTATCCCTGAGAATAAGAATGCCAGCCATAGGATTATTCCCAGTACAGAATAAACAATAAGATTTCTGATACCCGAAAGATTTGCCGCCATTAGCAGAACCAGCACTCCACCGGCAATTGCAAGACTAATAATCGAAATATTTGAAGTATAAAAGAAAGCGATTACAAGCACTGCTCCTATGTCATCAGCAATAGCAAGCGCGGTAATAAAAACTTTAAGTCCTGTCGGAACCTTTGAGCCAAGTAAGGCCAAAATTCCAATTGCGAAGGCAATATCCGTTGCCATAGGAATTCCCCAACCGGATAAACTTTCCTTTCCGAAATTGAAGGCAACATAAAACAAAGCAGGAAAAATCATTCCGCCAAGGGCTGCCATTATAGGCAAAGATGCTTTTTTTAAAGAAGATAATTCCCCGACTAACAACTCTCTTTTTATTTCAAGACCAACAACAAAAAAGAAAATAGCCATTAACCCATCATTGATCCAGTGATGAAGGGAATAATTGAGAATAAAATTTTCAAAACCTATTGATAATTTCGTATGCCACAAATGAGAGTAGGATTCAGCAAAAGGTGAATTAGCCCATACCAAAGCAAGCACAGTAAATATTAAAAGCAAAATTCCACCAGAAGCTTCTTTTTCAAGAAAGTTCTGAAATGGCCTCATTAATTGATCTATGGGTGCGGTTTTATTTTTTTGATTGTTCAATGTACTTAATTGTTTATTATTAAATTTTTTTTTCGTAAACTTCTAAAAACAGAGGAGAACATGAAAATACTTATTATATTACTTCCCCTATTCCTTATTTCAGCTGTCAATATACAAAATAAGAACGAAGATAATATTAACGTTGCATTTCAGAATGCAAAAAAAGGAATGTATTATGCATTGTCAAACATTCCGGAAGATAAATCAAGATTAAATCGTGAGCTTGTTGATCAAAACAAATTGTTTGCAAAGGTTAAGCTATCCAAGGAAATTAACGGAATAAAAATTGAATCAACAGGTTATTCTTCTTCGGCCGAAGTGACCATAAAGATTTACAGGTCAAACGACAGTCTGAAAAAAGATGGATATTTAAAGCAGGAAGAAAAACAGGATTAATTTTTCAGAATATTTGATCCTACTTCGTCTGCATAATTGCCTACGAGAATTGACACAGCTTCCTCTTTACCAAGAAGATCTTTAAGTGTGATCTTGCTTAACAGACTGTCAAGCAAATTCTGAATATTGCTCCAAAGAGAACGTACTGAACAGTCGATTGAATTCGTACAAATTGAAGCAACACCGGAATGATCCTGGCAGAAACTTGCTTCAAATAAGCGTCCACCTAAAGCTGCCATAATTTCACCAATAACAATTTCCTCAGCCGGGCGTGCCAGTCTGTATCCACCGTTTTGCCCCCGCTCACTTTCTATAAATTCACCAATGCGCAAAATTCTTAAAAGCTTTCCTACGTGAGCAGTGGACATTCCTTCCATCTCGCTTATTTCAGGAATTGTCAATCCTTTTGGTTCAGCCTTGCCAATACGGAGAAGACATCTTAAACCATATTCTTCCTGTGAACTGAATTTCATTTTTATTTATATTATTTATTAAAATTAATTTACCGTAACTCCGTCCGCTACAGCGGATCAGATTACGATATCAATGAATTATTTTCCTTTATAAGGCGGAATTTTTGAACCGCACATTTTTGCATTTATAACTGCTGCAAAATCTTCCGGGCTAATTGATGGACCTTCCGTTGAACAATGTTCTTCAAATACCTTTCTTAATTCATTAGCAATATGATCTGCATCAAATCCTTCGATATCTCTCCTCTGCATAAAATAGATTGCGTTACCATCTTTAAATAATGCAACACTGGGAGATGAAGGTGGATACTCAGTAATATAGCTTCTCACTTTATCTACAGCTTCTCTTTCCTGTCCCGCAAAAACAGTATAAAGATTATCAGGAATTACATTATTCTGTAAAGCAAGTGAAACCCCGGGTCTTGCACTTCCGGCAGCGCATCCACATACAGAATTAATCATAACTAATTTCGTCTTATCATCATTAACCTTTATTGCTTTTTCAACATCATCAGGTGTAAGTAATTCCTTAAACCCAACAGCAGTTAATTCGTCTCTCATTGGCTGCACAGCATCCTGATCATACATTGGCGGACGTGAAACAATATTGAACATTTTTTACTCCTATCTTTTATGTTATTCAGTAATTAAACTCTTTTTAGTAACATTTACATAAAACCTAATTCAACTTTTGCAACTTCCGACATCATATCCTTTTCCCAGGGCGGATTCCAAACCAATTCAACCCTAGCGCTTTTTATTTCAGGTACTTCATTTACTTTCGATTGAACTTCACCTGGTAATGATCCGGCAACCGGACAAGCCGGCGATGTAAGCGTCATTAAAATTGTCACATTAGCTTCATCATCAATCCTTATTTCGTAAATTAATCCAAGTTCAAAAATGTCAACTGGTATTTCAGGATCGTAACAAGTTTTTAGTGCATTAATTATTTTTTCTTCTAATTCCTGTTTGTTTATTTCACTCA
>CAZQQD010000035.1:0-27613 GCA_964595355.1 uncultured Ignavibacteriaceae bacterium
AAAGAAAATAAAACGGAGGTTCTGTGGACAATAATATTCAGCAGGAATTAAATGTTTTACTAAAAAGAAGACACGAAGAATTAGCTGAATTAAAAAGCAAGGGTATCCAGCCATTTGCATATTCATTCGAAGTCGATTCCAACTCAAAAGAGATAAAGGATAACTTCAAAGAAGGAGAAGAAAAAGATGTGAAGGTAGCAGGCAGAATAATGGCTCTACGTAGAATGGGAAAAGCTTCATTTGCACATATACAGGATCAATCAGGCAGAATTCAGATTTATTTGAAAAAAGACGAAATAGGTGAGTCTTATGATGCTTTTAAGTTGATGGATATCGGTGACATAATTGGCGTCGAAGGATTTGTATTTAAAACTAAAACAGGCGAGATATCAGTACACGTAAAAAAAATAGAACTTCTCACAAAATCGATGAGGCCACTTCCGATAGCCAAAGAAGTTATGGATGAAAAAGGTAACAAAACTATTTTTGACCAGTTTGCTGATAAAGAATTGCGCTATCGACAACGCTACGTAGATTTAATTGTAAATCCTGAAATAAAAGATGTATTCATTAAAAGAAGCAAAATCATTTCATCTATGAGAAACTTTCTCGACTCAAGTGGATACCTGGAAGTTGAAACACCGGTACTACAACCACTCTACGGTGGTGCTGCAGCCCGTCCATTCATAACACACCACAATACTCTGGATGTTGATCTTTATCTTAGAATTGCAGACGAACTATATCTAAAAAGATTAATTGTCGGCGGATTTAATGGGGTTTATGAAATCTCAAAAGATTTTAGAAACGAGGGAATGGACAGAACTCATAATCCTGAATTTACTATGATGGAATTGTACGTATCTTATAAAGACTATGAGTGGATGATGGATTATGTTGAGAAAATGTTAAACAAAATTTGTTTGGATGTTTTTAATACTACTGTGTTTACTTATGAAGATAACAAGATAAATTTCAAATCTCCCTGGAAACGTATTTCAATGATTAATGCGATCAAAGAAGAAACGGGACTCGATATAATGGCAGCTTCAATTGATCAATTAAAAGAAGCGTGTAAAAAGTATGATGTTGATTTGAAAAAAGTTGAAGGTAGAATGAAATTAGTCGACGAATTATTTAGTGCTGCAGTTCAGCCAAAATTGATTCAACCTACATTTATAATTGATTATCCTGTAGAACTTTCTCCCTTAGCAAAAAAACATCGTTCAAAAGCAGATGTTGTAGAAAGGTTCGAAGGTTACGCAGCTGGCAGGGAATTATGCAATGCATTCAGTGAGTTGAATGATCCTATGGATCAGAAAGAAAGATTTGAAGGACAGGTAAAAATGCGTGAAGAAGGCGATGAGGAGGCTCATCAGATAGATGAGGATTTTGTAAGAGCACTTGAATATGGTATGCCACCGACTTCAGGATTAGGTATCGGTATCGACAGGTTAGTGATGATCCTTACAAACCAATCTTCTATCAGGGACGTAATATTCTTCCCTCAAATGAGACCCGAAGTTAAAGGATGACATATAATTCTCTTACAGGATTATAAAATCGGAGTTGCATGATTTGAAAAAGATATTTCTGATTCTTTTTGTTTCTATAGTGCCATTGTTTGCGCAAACAGAATATGTACTTTCAGATAACCGCGTTTATGATTTTCTTGAAAGGATGGAAACGCTTCATTTAGTAAAGAAATACAATTCTTACGAAATTCCCAAAACCAGGAATGAGATAGCAAAATATTTGAAGGAAGTTATCGCAAAAGAAGACAAACTTGATAATATTGATAAAAATATTTTGACTGATCTTAAAAAAGAATTTGAGCTAGAGCTTTACGGGACTTTGAATAATTCAGAAAAACTCATAACCGGAGATCACTTTGACTTTTTATCTCAGAAAGAAAAATATCTCTATTTCGTAAGAGATAGTTCAAAGAATATTAATTTATTTTTTAATTCAGCCGGACTTGCCGAGGGAATAATTGGAAATTATTTAGATCCATCCAGGTCTATTGGCGCATCAGTAATGTCATATGAACTTCAGGTTAGAGGAACTTTTTACGATAAGTTTGGTTTTTTCTGGCGGGGCGGAGACGGTGTGGTTTTGGGTCAAAGAGATGCCGCACTCTTCAGAAAAGATTTACAATATAATTATAAATATAACACCTTCGATAAACCAAATTCTTTTGATATTACAACTGCAGGGTATTTAACCGCTGATTTTGGTTTTATAAAAGTTAAATTTGGCAGAGATAGAATGAACATCGGATATGGTGCAGTACCGGTAATAATTGGTAGCAATAGTAACATTTTCGATTATTTATATCTGAGTGTAAAATATAAATCTGTTAACTTTTCATATTTTCACGGAAAAATATTGGGTAATACAACAACAATCTATGATTCAACTTTTGGAACAAAAAATATTATAACCGAGAAATATATAGGATATCATAGAATTAGTTTTAATTTATCAAACGATTTTAATATTGGCGTAGGTGAAATAATAATTTATAATGATAGGCCAATAGATTTTGCCTATTTAAATCCTTTTAATATTTATAAGACTGCACAAAATTCGGGGAAGGATCGTGACAATTCGATGGTTATTTTTGATTTTAATAATAAAACAATTAAAGGATTAAAAATTTACGGAGTACTTTTAATTGATGATGTAGAACTCAGTAAATTAGGATCTAACTATTGGGGAAACCAGTTCATTTATAATTTTGGCCTTATATCGGATAATTTATATAAAAATCTTCCATTAACTTTTCAATTTGAATATGTAAGACAAGACCCTTATGTGTTTACAAATCGTCTACCGAATAATAACTATACTAACAACGGATACTCAATCGGTTCATTTATGCAACCTAATAGTGAATTGTTTTTAATACAATTAAATTATAGATTTACCAACAGGTTGACTTTATCAGGTAATTTCAGTTATTATCTTCACGGAGCTAATCCACTTAACGGTGATGGAACCGTAAAGAAAAATGTTGGTGGAGACATTAACCTTGGACACAGAGAATATGATTCTATGGACGCACCATTTCTTGATGGTGACAGAGAAACAACGAGACGATTTAGAGCGAAATTAAAATACGAGCCGATAAAAGATGTTTATATTTCAGGAACTTTCACTTACCTTAGCGAATCACTTCAAAATTCTGTTACAAATAAAAGATTTGAAACATTTATTTCGTTCGGCTTTGTTTTATAAAAATTAATAATTTGGAGAAGAATTGAAGTTAAACAGTATTAAAATATCATTTTCGTTGGTGATTTTAACCCTGGGAATTATTTTGGGAATTCAGGTCCAAAAAGTATTTTCAGGAGATAGTTTAAAAGCAAATTTAGATAAGTTTAACGATGTTTTGACTCTGACAGAACAGTATTATGTCGATCCGGTTGACAGTAAAACATTGGTAGATGCTGCAATTAATGGAATGCTCAGTAAGCTGGATCCTCATTCAGTTTATATTTCTGCAAGCCAGATACCATCAATTGAAGAATCATTTCGTGGAGATTTTGAAGGAATCGGGATCGAATTCCAGGTCGTTGAAGATACTTTAACTGTAGTTTCCCCAATAAGCGGGGGACCCAGCGAGGCTTTAGGAATAATGGCAGGAGATCAAATAGTTAAGATTAATGGTAAAAGTGCTATTGGCATAACAAACGATCAGGTAAGAAAAAAATTAAGAGGGAAAAAAGGTACTAAAGTCGATGTAACGATTTTGAGAAACGGCGTAAAAGAACCGATTAATTATACAATTACCCGAGATAAAATTCCTATTTATTCCGTAGACACTCATTTTATGGTAAATGATAAGACCGGATATGTCATTGTTTCTAGATTTGCAGAAACTACTTATGATGAACTAACAAAAGCTCTCTCTGATCTCAAAGCAAAAGGAATGAAACAACTGATACTCGATTTGAGGGGGAATCCTGGTGGTTATTTGAATCAGGCTGTAAAAATAGCTGATCTTTTTATAGATGGAAACAAAAAAATTGTATACACTAAAGGACGAAGATCTGAATTTGATGAAGAATATGATGCCTCGAAGAGTTCTGATTATGAAAAAATCCCACTCATTATTTTAGTTAATAAAGGAAGCGCTTCGGCAAGTGAGATTGTTTCAGGAGCCATACAGGACTGGGACAGAGGATTGATTGTTGGTGAAACCACTTTTGGTAAAGGACTGGTACAGAGACAATTCAGTTTGCCTGATAATTCAGCAATCAGGCTTACAATATCAAGATATTATACGCCATCCGGCAGACTGATTCAAAGAAATTATAAAGGGCTCAAAGATAAAAACGAGTATTATTCTGAAGCAGGCGATACTACAGAGACTCCAGGAGATAATATTAATCATGTTGCTGAAAAAGATACCAGTAAACCTCTTTATCATACAAGCGGTGGAAGAATAGTCTATAGTGGCGGTGGAATTACCCCGGACTATATTATCAAATCTCCAGGCATTACAAACTTTACCACAAATCTCCTTAAGAATAACGTTTTTTATGAATTCATTTTGACATATTTAAAACAAAATGAAACTGAAATTAAAAATAAATACGGTGATGATCTACGATCCTTTGTAAATAATTTTCATCTTTCTCAAAATACTGTTAACAATTTTATTGAATTTTCAAAATCAAAGAAAATTAAGTTCAATGAACAGGAATATAACACTGATAAAAAATACATAACGACACGATTGAAGGCACAAATTGCCCGGAATTTTTGGAAGAATGAAGGCTGGTATATGGTAATGCAATCAGTCGATGAACAAGCTGAGGAGGCTTTAAACTTATTTGGCGAAGCAAAAGACCTTGCAAAGCTTAAATGAAAGATAAACTGAAAATAATTTTCCTTTTGCCGTTCTTTATATTTTTTTTAAGTTCAGGTAAATATGTTAACAAAAATCAAAATAGGTACAATCCAAAATCTGAAAAGAAACTGGAAGTTGGTGAAGAATTAGTTTATGTTGTTAAATATACTGTAATGAGATTAGGTGAAATTAAGCTGAAAATTACCGACGAAAAAAAAATCAAAGGGAAACTATTTTACAATGCAAGAGCTGATATAAACTCATACCCCGATGTGCCTTTTGTAGATCTTCATCAGATCTACGAAACCCAGATGACAAATGATTATTATTCCCGGCATTTTAAAGGAATAGTCAATCATTCTGATTATACTAGTTTTTCGGAATACAATTTTGATTATGAACATTCAATTGTGAATGTTAAGGAAGGGAAGCTTAACGAATCTGGTTCCACCATCGATACGACAATTGAGCTAGATAAAAAATATCAGGACGGTCTATCTATTTTTTATTATGCCAGAATGAACTCAGGTAGGGAAAAAAAAGAAGAGATACCAACTTTTATTGATAAGAAAAAAGTAAAAACTGATATTACATTTGAAGATAACAATGAAGACGTATCAATTGATGCGGTAGATTACGATATCGATTGTGTTCATCTTGAGGGTGAAGCTCATTTCATAAGCATATTCGGATTGACGGGAGATTTTGAAGGTTGGTTTTCAAATGACGAAGCAGCTATACCAATAAAAGCAAAAATGAAGGTTTTAATTGGAAATATTACTCTTGAACTAAAAAGCTGGAAAAGAAACGGATGGGAACCACCAAAATACAAGGATTAGACGAAGGAATTAAACTTTTTCCTTATTTGGACAAATTTCCCAAATTAGGTAAAAACGTGTTTTTGGCCCCCGGTGTTAAGATAGCCGGGGAAGTAGAAATTGGAAATGGTTCCAGCATTTGGTATAATACAGTAATTCGTGGTGATGTTCATTTTGTAAAAATTGGAAAAATGACAAATGTGCAGGATTCTTCTACACTGCACGTGACAAATGGTAAGTTTCCCTTGGTAATTGGTGATAAGGTAACCATCGGTCATTCTGTTGTTTTACACGGATGCACTTTACAAAATCTTTGCCTTATTGGAATGAGAGCGGTTGTTCTGGATGGTGCTGTTGTAGAAGAACATAGCATGGTAGCTGCCGGGAGCGTGGTTATTCCAGGGTTTGTTGTTCCTTCGGGTAAACTGGTTGCAGGTGTTCCGGCAAAAGTTATTAGAAAGCTTAAAAAAGAAGAGTTAGAAGAGTTTGAAAAATCGGCTGAAAGATATGCTAAATATGCTCAGTTAACTCAGGAATCTTTTTCAAAAAGTGATTAAAGATAGCATAAACATCTTTCAGATAAATTAAGTGGTTAAAAATTTAAGAGTTTATTGTTCTAATAATAAATATAAGGTTAAAAAAATCCGGATACATAAACTGGTAACTAATTTAAGGAAAGAACTTAATTTTAGCATATCATCTTTGCCGATAAATTTCATCTCCTCAGGTGAAATCACTATTATAAATAAAAAATATTTGAACCATAATTATTCGACTGATATAATTACGTTTAATTATTCCGGTAGTATGGATAATTTAGACGGAGAAATTTTTATTTGCTATGAAGATGCTAAAAATAATTCCAGAAAATTCAAAAACTCTCTACCGGAAGAAATATTCAGATTGGTAATTCATGGGATATTACATCTTTTAGGATATAACGATATTAAAGCCAAAGAATATAAGATTATGAAAAGGCAAGAAAATCAATTACTAAATAAAAACAAATTTCTTTTATTTAATTAAATATAACATTTATGATCACGGAAATAGTTGAGATTCTAGCTAAAATAACAGAAATGAAAAATAATAATATTTCAGAAGATGAAGCTGCTGAAACAATTCAGAAGAAATCGAAATATAATAAGAATGTAATAGCAGCGGCATATAGTTGGCTGCATGAAAAATACAAGCATAATTATAATTTAAAATCATTCAGACATAATGCTGAATCAAAAAGTGTTAGAATTCTTACAAATGAAGAACAACAAAAAATTGGGCTGAAAAATTATAATTATCTTTTACATCTTTATAATATAGGTTTACTAACCAATAATGACTTTGAGGAAATTATAGAAGAGTTGAAATTATTCCCGGAAGATTCAATAGAAACTGAAAGAATTAATTTATTGATTCTTTCAATGTTTTTAGATCTTGACAAACAAAATTTACCCGGAAGCAGACATTTATTATATTCAACCGATAAGATTAATTAAAAATAAAGTGAAATAATGGCAAAAAATTTAGTGCTCGTAGAATCACCTGCAAAAGCAAAAACAATTAACAAATATTTAGGTAAGGATTTTACCGTTGAAGCAACGATAGGACATATAAGAAATCTGCCAAAGACAAAACTTGGAGTCGATATCGATGACGGCTTTAAAGCCACATATTTAAATATCCGTGGAAAGGGAGATCTCATAAAGAAAATTAAATCTTTAGCTTTAAAGAGCAAAGATGTTTTTATAGCAACTGACCCGGATAGGGAGGGGGAAGCCATTGCTCAGGATATTGCTGATGTTATCACTGTCCCCAATGATGGAAAACTTCACAGAGTACTTTTTAATGAAATTACTAAAACCGGTATCAAATTAGCAATGGAAAATCCCAGAGGCATCGACGAATTTCTGGTAAAATCTCAGCGTGCAAGAAGAGTTATGGATAGAATAATCGGCTATAAAATCAGTCCATTTTTATGGAAAGCTATAATTGAAATGTCAGGTAGTAGTTCTATTTCAGCTGGGAGAGTTCAGTCAGTGGCCTTAAAAATTATTTGTGATAGAGAAGTCCTGATAGATAAATTTATTACGACAGAATACTGGTCAATCTGGGCCATTTTTAAGACTGATAAAGAAGAAACCTTTAAAGCAAAACTTTTCAGTGTTAACGGAAAAGACATTAAAGTACCTCCTAAACCGGAAATGACAGAAGATGAATGGAGGGAATTTCTTAATACTAACTTTGCCATAAATAATGAAGAATCTGCGCAAAATATTTTCGATATTTTATCAGGTAAAAAGAACTATGAAATTTCCAATATTTCAAAAAGGAATACCAAGAGAAATCCATCAGCTCCGTTTATAACAAGTACACTTCAGGCAGAAGCTTCCAGGCGATTGAGGATGAGACCGAGACAAACGATGATGTTTGCTCAAAGATTATATGAAGGAGTGGAATTAGGAGAAGAAGGAACTGTTGGACTGATTACATATATGAGAACTGATTCAACCAGAATTAGTGATGAATTTATGCCAATCGCAAGAGATTATATAAAAAATACTTATGGCAAAGAATTTTTACCTGATACTCCAAACACTTATACAAAAAAAGGAAAGACGAACGTACAAGACGCACATGAAGCCATAAGGCCAACTTCGATTAAATATACTCCCGAATTTGTTAAGCCATTCCTGGAGAAAAAGGCATATAATCTCTATGAATTAATCTGGAATCGTTTCATATCTTCCCAAATGACGCAGGCTTTAATGGAAACAACTGTGATAGAAATATCAGCAGATGAATATTTATTTAAAGCTTTTGGAAGTGCAATTAAATTTAAAGGATTTTTGCAAGTTTATGAAGAAATGTTCGAACAAAAAGAAAATGCAGAAGAGAAAGGAGAATATAGAAACGAAACAATTCCATTAGGCATGGAAAAAGGCCAAAAACTTGATCTTGATGAATTACAAAAGACACAACATTTTACAAAACCACCTGCAAGATTTACGGAAAGTTCATTGATAAAAGAACTGGAAAGTAAGGGTATAGGCAGACCTAGCACATATTCACATATAGTAAGTACCATTCAGGACAGAAAGTATGTAATAATGGAAAATAGAAAACTCATTCCTACAAAACTCGGAAAAGAAGTAAACCGCATTCTTGTTAAGAATTTTCCAAATATCATCAATGAAGATTTCACTTCTTTAATGGAAAATGAACTCGACCAGATTGCGGGGGGTGAAAACGAATATGAAAAAGTTTTAAATGACTTTTATCAACCATTCTCAAAAGCTTTAAAAGAAGTTGAAGATAAGATTGACAAAATTATATGCGATAAATGCGGTGGTGAAATGATAATCAAAGTGGGCAGATTTGGAAAATACCTTGCTTGCAGCAATTATCCGGATTGTGAAAACATAAAATCTTTCAAAGAAATGGCATCTCAAAATCAAGAACCAGAATATACCGGTGAAAAGTGCGAAAAGTGTGGTGCCAGAACCGTTTACAGAAACGGAAAATTTGGGCGTTTTATAGGCTGCGAAAGATTTCCTGAATGTAATTTCATAAAAAATGTCACTCTCGGGATAACATGTCCAAAATGCAAAGAGGGCGAAATAGTGGAGAGAATTTCAAGAAGGAATAGAGTATTTTACGGGTGTTCGAAATTTCCTGATTGTAATTTTGTCAGTTGGTATAAGCCTGTTGCGCAGAAATGCCCGAACGGTGATTCGGAATTTATGGAAAAACGCTACACCAAAAAGAAGGGTGATTATCTAAAGTGCCCGGTTTGTGGCGACGAAGTTCTGCAGGAAGAAGTTCAAGAAATTGAAGAAAAATAAAATGGATATCAAATCCATCTCTGAAAGTTATATTGAAGATCTGAGCAATATAAAAAGATATTCCTATAATACTATAAAATCATATAAAACAGATCTCGTTGAATTTATCAAATATTGTTCAGAGAACTCCAAAAATGAAATATCAAATATTTCGGAGAAATTTATTAAGTCATTTTTGATGACTTTGAGCGAAAACCAAATTAGTAAAAAATCTATTTCCAGGAAATTAGCTTCGATAAGGGGATTATTCAAATATGCTTTCCAGCAAGAAATAATTCAGGTTAATCCAACATCAATAATATCAAATCCAAAATCGACCAGAAAACTGCCGGAGGTCACTTCGGAGAATTCTATACTGAATATTTATGAATTAGTTGTTGCAGAGAAGGATGAATACGAAGCAAAATTGATAATCGCTATAATAGAATTACTTTATGGTTGTGCGCTGCGTGTGGATGAACTTTGTAAGTTAAATAATATTGATCTTGATTTAAAAGAAAAGATATTAAGAGTAAAAGGGAAGGGGAGCAAAACCAGAATTGTTCCAGTTGGAGATAAATCAATTTTTATAATTTATAAATATCTATCTATTAAAAAGAAAAATGGAGGAAGAGAAGCATTACTTATAACTAAAAAGGGTAACCGTATTTACCCTCGTTACGTTCATAGAATTGTGAACAAATATTTATCCAAGGTTACTGATATCAAAAAGAAAAGTCCGCATATACTGCGTCACAGTGCTGCAACACATATGCTGGACAATGGAGCTGATTTACGTGCAGTAAAAGAAATTCTTGGGCACGAAAATTTATCAACAACACAGATTTACACACACGTTAGTGTTGAAAGATTAAAATCTGCGTATAAAAAAGCACATCCCAAATCTTAACTTAATTGGAGCGTACCTATGAATATTACAATAACAGCCAGAAAATTTAAAGCCCACAATACGCTTAAAAACCATATTGAGTCTGAAATCAAGTCTTTAAATAAATACAATGATGATATAATCAATGCAGATGTTATATTAAGTTATCAAAATAATCACGACAGTATAAAAATAGCTGAAATCATTCTTCAGGTTCCGGGACAGACATTAGCTGCAAAGGAAGAATCAGATGATTTCGAAAAATCGGTAAGTTCAGCAATTGAAAAAATATCCCGGCAATTAATAAAATTAAAAACAAAAAGGACTTCCAGGGTTAAATGATAAAAATTGATCAAAAAGCAATTTCAAAAAAAGAATATATCACTGTTGAATTTTTCCACAGAGCAACAAAAAATAACTTTAAATTAAAATTATTATCTGATCGCTCAGGTTTTGAGAACAAAATTTATGAGCAAGATATGCATAGACCAGGTCTCGCTTTGGCTGGTTTTGTAGATTTATTTTCTTATTCAAAAGTTCAGGTTTTCGGAAATACAGAAATGAAATATCTATCTCAACTGTCGGATGACAAAAAAATACAGACTCTTGAAAGACTTTTTAAGTTCGACATACCCTGTATAATAATTACTGATAAAAATCAGCCTTTCCAAATTTTGCTAGAACTTGCCAATAAGCATAAAGTAACGATATTTGGTTCAGACTATTCAACTACAAAGACAATATATCTTATAAGCGATTTCCTCGACGATCAGTTCGCTTCCAGAATTTCGATCCACGGCTCATTTGTGGATGTCTACGGAGCAGGGATATTATTTATAGGTAAATCCGGAATAGGGAAGAGTGAAGTTGCTCTTGACCTGGTTGAAAGAGGACACAGACTGGTTGCTGACGATATTATAATTCTAACCAAAAAAGGGGAAGGAATTCTAATGGGATCAGGCACGAACCTGGTTAAGCATTTTATGGAGATCAGGGGACTGGGCTTAATAAATGTAGAAAAAATGTTCGGAATTAGGGCTATAAGACATCAAAAAAGGCTCGAAATTGTTGTAGAATTGGAGATTTGGAACGAAAAATCTGATTATACCAGAACTGGCCTTGACGAAAGCACAACTACAATCTCAAATGTTGAAATACCTTATGTAAAGCTGCCTATAATTCCAGGTAAAAATATAACTGTTATTTCTGAAGTAATTAGCTTAAATTACCTATTGAAACATTATGGTTACGATTCTGCAAAATTCTTCGAAAAAAGACTTAGCAGCAGGCTTGCTAGTAAGGAAAGCGACGATATTAGGGGTGTAGACTACTTTGAACACGACTTCGAATAAATTTTAACATTAGCTTGACAAATAAGCCCTAATTTAATACCTTTTTTCTTTATTTATGAAAAAACTATACTACTTTTCTAAATCCAAGCTGCAGTTTATAGAGATCAAGAACTATAAAGTAAAGTTAGTATCTTACTTTACGTTGGCAGTTTTAACCTTTAGTGCCTTTATTTTTGGTGCTTACTTCTTTATTAATTCTATAGCAAACCCAGGCAATAGCCTCATAGCATTAAGATCAGAAAATGAAACGCTTAAGAAAAAACTGTTAACCATTTCTGATCAATATGAAATACTTAATAAACAAGTTGACAGCTTGAGCAAACATGATAGGGAATTAAGACTTGCTGCTGATCTTGAACCTATTTCAGATGAAGAAAAGAAGCTTGGTATTGGTGGTGGTTCTTTTGATAACTCACTTGATTTTTTGAACGATGAATCATCATTCAAACTAAAAAAAGCTCTTTCATTTGTAGATGAAGTAAGCAGAAAAATTGAATTTGAAAAATCTCAATATAATGAAATTGGTAAAAAATTAAGTGAAAATAAGAAACTTTTTGCAGCAATACCCGCAATAAAACCCTGTACAGGAACAGTAGGATTACATGGATTTGGTATGAGACTTCATCCCATACTTGGCATAAAAAGAATGCACGATGGAATTGACATCGTTACTGACAGGGGAACTCCGGTTCATGCAACCGGTAACGGCAAAATTGATTTTGTTGGTTATAGAGGAGGTTACGGCTTATGCATTGAAATAGATCATGGATT
Organism: uncultured Ignavibacteriaceae bacterium; assembly: GCA_964595355.1. Classification (GTDB taxonomy): domain Bacteria; phylum Bacteroidota; class Ignavibacteria; order Ignavibacteriales; family Ignavibacteriaceae; genus JAKAGZ01. The sequence continues at coordinate 12,510 of CAZQQD010000035.1, forward strand.
TGGTTACCGTTCTGTATATGCCCATCTTTCAAAAACATTAGTGAAAAAAGGGCAGAATGTTAAACGCGGAGATCTAATAGCTAAAACAGGAAGTTCAGGATTAGCAACCGGACCACATTTACATTATGAAGTACACCACAACGGAGTTTACGAAAATCCAACTGGTTTTTTCTTTGATAACATTAGCTTTTTTGATTCAACTAACAATAATCTAAAGAATTAAATTTGCGGAGATGTACCAAATGATTTGGACAGTGGAACTGGCATCTTATTTGGATGATGCGCCATGGCCAGCTACTAAAGATGAATTAATTGAATATGCCGATAGAATCGGCGCTCCCTATGAAGTTATTGAAAATTTAATTGAACTAGAAGACGCTGAAGAGCCGTACGAATCTATCGAAGACATTTGGCCGGATTATCCTTCAGAAGAAGACTTCTTCTATAATGTTGATGAATAACTAAAAGGCGCCAACGGCGCTTTTTTTATATAAAAAATGAACAATTGGTCTGGTGTTTACGGACAAACTCCTGTCATAAATATTTTAAATAAACTGCTTGAAAGCTCTTCTGTTCCACATGCCTTCTTGTTTACAGGATTAAACGGTGTAGGTAAGGAATTTACAGCTATTAAACTTGCACAGGCTTTGAATTCACAGAATCAATTACAAGAAGATTCTGAAAGAATTAACAAGCTAATCAGCAATCTCTCTGAACCATATATAAAATATATTATTCCATTACCGAGAGGTAAAGGTGAAACTGATACCTCTAGGCCATTTGAAAAACTTTCAGCCAAAGAGAATGAAACGTTTTGGGAAAAGTTAGATAAAAAGGCTAAAAATCCATATTATAAGATTCAGATGGAAAAGGCCTTTAATATTAAAATTAGTAGTATCCGGGATATAAATAAATTTTTATCAATGAGTTTTAGTGATATCATGTATCGCATTATACTGATTTCAGATGCTCACATGATGAATGAAGAAGCACAGAATGCATTGCTAAAAAACCTCGAAGAACCCCCCGATGGAATTGTATTTATATTATGCACTCCTTATCCTAATTTATTACGGGAAACCATTAGATCGAGATGCTGGCAAATTTCATTTCAACCCTTAAAGGAAGAAGATATAGTAAAAGTATTAACGGAATACTTTTCTGTTGATTATGAACTGGCAAAAGAAGTCTCATCCTTTGCTGGGGGTTCTGTTACTACAGCATTAAAACTTATTGATCAGGATTTTGAGTTATTAAGAGACAGGACAATATATATCCTGAGATATTCTTTCGGAAGGAAATATCATTCTGCAATAAATGAATTCACAAATATTTTATCCGATAATTCTGCTGAAACAATTAAACTTATAATTCAAATGATTAATATCTGGTTTAACGATGTGCAAAAATTCAGATTTAGAAGGGGTGATTATTATTTCAATAAACATATTGAAACGTTAGAAAAATTTAATAAACGATTTCCTGATATTGATATTCAAAGAACTATTTTTAACCTAGACAGGATGGCTTCATCAATTCAGAACAACATTAATCAAAAACTGATAATTTTAAATATTATTTTTGAACTTGCAGCACTGACAACACCTGGACTAACAAAAGTATAATTTTAATAATTGTGAATATAGTTTTCTCTCTACAATAGGTAAATTCATATACTAAACCTAATTACCTGATTATTAAAACAATTTTCTTTAAATTAGTACAATAAATAAAGAATTAAAGCGCACAAAATTAAAAATTGATAAGGTTTTATTATGAAAAAAGTCGTAATCACAGAAGCTAAACGAACTGCCATTGGATCATTTGCAGGCACTTTGGCCTCTTTCAGTGCTGCCCAACTTGGAAGTTTTGCTATTAAATCTGTGCTGGATACTTCAAAAATAGATAAAAATTTAATTGATGAAGTTATTTTTGGCAATGTTCTAACTGCAGGACAGGGACAGGCTCCTGGTAGACAAGCCGCTATTTATGCAGGTCTACCAAATAAAACAGAGTGTATGACTATCAATAAAATGTGCGGAAGTGGACTTAAGGCAGTTATGTTGGCAGATCAGGCTATTAGGTGTGAGGATGCCGATATAATTATTGCAGGAGGACAGGAAAGTATGTCAAATGCACCATATTTGTTACCTAAAGCAAGAAGCGGGTACAAGCTCGGTAACGGTGAAATTATTGACTCGATGATAAAAGATGGACTTTGGGATGCCTATAATGATATTCATATGGGAAGTTGTGCAGAGGCCTGTGCAAAGGACTTTAAATTTACAAGGGAACAACTGGACGAGTTTACAGTTGACTCTTATCAAAAGGCACTCAATGCACAAAAGGACGGCAAATTTAAAGATGAAATTATTGACATTGTGTTAAAAACGAAAACTGGTGAAACCATTGTTAATATTGATGAAGAGCCATCCAGGGTAAAATTTGATAAAATTCCTACTCTGAGACCTGTGTTTGATAAGAACGGTGTCGTCACTGCAGCAAATGCCTCTTCCATTAATGACGGAGCAGCAGCATTACTCGTTGTAAGTGAAGACAAAGCTAAAGCACTTGGACTTAGACCTTTAGTAGAAATTGTAGCTCAGAGTTCAGCAGCAAAAGCACCGATTGAATTTACAACGGCTCCTGCAGATGCAATTGCTAAAGTTCTAAAGAAAGCAAGTATGACAAAAGATGATATAGATCTTTATGAGATAAATGAAGCATTTTCCGTTGTATCTTTAGCAGTAAACAAAATATTAGGCCTGGATGCATCAAAAGTAAATGTTAACGGAGGTGCAGTTGCACTTGGGCACCCGATAGGCGCAAGTGGAGCAAGAATTCTTGTTACTTTAATTCACGAAATGAAAAAAAGAAATTCAAAATACGGATTAGCTTCTCTTTGTATAGGTGGAGGCGAAGCTTCAGCTTTAATCGTAAAAAATTATAATTAATGGGGGTATGAAGATGAATATAAAAAATATATCAGTGATTGGTGGTGGCACTATGGGCAATGGTATTGCTCATGTATTTGCAATGAAAGGATTCAAAGTTAATCTTATCGAAATGAATTCAGATTTACTTGATAAAGCTGTAAATACAATCTCCAAAAATCTTGATAGACAGGTTAAGAAGGAACTTATCAGCGAAAATGACAAAAAAGAAACATTAAGCAGAATAGCAAAAATTACCGGTGTAGAAAATATTCCTGAAGATACTGACCTTGTTGTAGAGGCAATTTTTGAAAATAAAGATGCAAAGTTAAAGATTTTTAAAACTCTCGAGGAAATTGTTAAAAAAGATGCTATTTTTGCGTCAAACACTTCATCAATTTCTATTACAGAACTTTCATCAGTTTGCAGAGCTGATAAATTTATTGGTATGCATTTTATGAATCCAGTGCCTGTAATGAAACTAATTGAAATCATTCGTGGTTATTCTACTTCAGATGAGACTTACAACTCAATTAGAGATTTATCGTTGAAATTGGATAAAACACCAGTAGAAGTTTTTGATTATCCGGGATTTGTTGCAAACAGGATATTAATGCCGATGATCAATGAAGCAATCTTTGCTCTTTTTGAAGGCGTTGCTTCTGCAGAAGATATTGATACCGTTATGAAATTAGGAATGAACCATCCCATGGGCCCATTAACTCTTGCAGATTTTATTGGTCTGGACGTATGTCTTTCTATAATGGAAGTTCTATATAATGGCTTTAACGATTCAAAATATCGTCCTTGTCCTCTGCTTAGGAAAATGGTAGCAGCCAATAAACTGGGAAGAAAAACCGGTGAAGGATTTTTTAAATATAATTAGGAATTATAGCAATACTTGCAGTTATATAATAAACTACGAAAGTTTTTCAGACTTTACAGAGTAAAGATAAATAACTTTTTTCAGTCTTTTTCCCTATCTCAAGATACCTATTTATTACTTCTAGGATCTATTATAGGAGTACTGTGTGGCTACGGTGCGGTTCTCTACAAAAAATCCATAATGGCTGTCAAATATTTTTTATTTGATGCTCCCGGTAATTACTGGGGATTAAAAACACTTATCAGTAATGGTTCTACGTCGTGGGTTATTATTGTTATATTAATATTGATTCCTACTTTTGGAGGCTTGATAGTAGGCCTAATGGCGAAATACTTTAAGGGAGCTAAAAAAGGGGAAGGCATACCAAAGGCTATTGATGCCGTTGCATCAAGAGGGGGGGTAATAGAAGGGAAGACTGGCTTTCTTAAGACACTTGGTGCTGTAATTAGTATAGGTACAGGTGGTGCTGGTGGTAATGAAGGCCCTATCGTTATGATGGGTTCATCTATAGCATCTTCACTTGGAAGATATTTGTCATCTTCTCCTGAACGTTTAAAAATATTGGTTGGTTGTGGTGCGGCTGCAGGTTTAGCTGCTGCATATAATGCACCTTTAGGCGGCGCACTTTTTTCTATGGAGATTATTTTAAGAACATTTAATGCAAAATCCTTTAGCCCAATTATTATATCTTCAGTATTTGCAACAGTGATTTCGAGAAGTTACCTTGGTAATGAACCTGCGTTTAAGACTTCCTCATTTACATTAAATACTAACTATGAATTTATATTTTACCTTGTATTGGGGGTGCTTGCAGCATTTACAGCAGTTTACTTTGTCAGAACCTTCCTGAAAATAGATGAAGAATTCGATAAACGCCATAATATTCCAGAATGGCTAAAACCAGCTATTGGAGGACTGATGGTAGGGCTAATTGGGCTATATTTGCCAGGAATTTTCAGTTTCAGTGATGCCAGGGTAAATAATACGATTTTTAATGCTACGCCTTTTATCATACTTTTACTATTATTATTATTTAAACCAATTGCTACAGCAATGACAATTGGTTCAGGCGGTAATGGGGGTACATTTAGTCCAAGTATTTTTACAGGAGCAATGCTGGGCGGAGCATTCGGTCAAATTGTCAATTATCTGTTTCCAGCAATAAGTGCTCCACCGGGAGCATATGCTTTAGTAGGCATGGCTGCTGTAGTGGCAGGGACTACACATGCCTCTTTAACAGCGTTGATCATTGTTTTTGAAATGACAGATAACTATAGAATTATACTTCCATTAATGCTTACAATTATAATATCTACAACAATTTCGAAGGCAATACTTAAGGGATCACTTTATACACTAAAATTTGATAAAGAAGGGAAGGGGATTGATATTTATGGAAGAAAAACATCTGTACTCAGGAATATTTCCATTTCCAGCCTAATTGAAAAGTTCGAAGATGTAGTTACTGATGATTATACATTTCATAAGCTTCTGGGAAAAGTTAAGGAATCGAGATTTAATAATTTACTAGTTAAAAATGGAAATAATAATATTATAGGTAAAATAGCATTTCAGGATATAAGAGATGCAATATTGGACGATGAGACAAGAAGTATTATGCCGTTTCTGGTGGCAGGTGATCTTATGGTAAGAAATGTTCCAGTTATACCAAATGATAAAAATAGCGAAGATGCTTTGAACATCCTGGAAAAAATAGATATGGACTTTTTGCCGGTACAAGATAAGGTGACTGGTAAATTTCTTGGAATCGTATCCACAGAGAACATATTAAAGAAATACCAGAACGAGTTATTCATACAGCAAAGTGAACAAGACCTTGCATTAAATTAATACTTGCTCCCGTTATAATTTTTCAAATATCTTGACTCCTCTGAACAATGTTAATCTTTTCCATTTTCTAAAAACTCCTTCTTCAAAACTAAATCAAAATTAGAAAGGCAGAACAGCATATATTATAATATTCCATATCGGATCCTGCATAATTATATAGCTTAATTTAAATATTAGCTGAATCAGCGTTACAATATATAATACAAGTGTTTACAATACTTTTCTAAGGCATCTCTAAACACATTATTTTATTCAAAAGAATTATAGTCCGTTAGTGTAGTATTAGTATCATTTGATTTACTTGAGTTAATAGTTTAATAAAATTTTAAAAACTTATTTTGATATTGTACTTTAATTCTAATCATTATATCTTACTGATTAGAGATGGCAAAAATAATAAACAATATATCATTCGATACCTTTCAGCAGAATAGAACATTTGCTCTGTTAAACACTTTCAGGCTTTATATCGATTCCAGAACTGAAAAAGTAAGAGCACTAATAATGGACCCTGCAATTAAAACGACTTTGCTTCTGGATATGATAGAAACATTTATACTAGCATGCTTTTGGTTTATGGGTTTGCTATTTACATTAGGAATGTGTGTAGCGTTCTATTACTCAATGAGAGCTTATCTGAGTTTCTTCTAGAGAACATAATATTCTATACATATCATAATACCCCACCTGTCCGATAATGTATATTATGTAAACTTACTTATTCCCTAACTCAGTGATACTAACTTTAAATATACCAGAATGATAATGATCAATAAAATTATCCAGATGAGTGGACTACGTGTCCTACGGCTCTTCATAAGTTTCCTAGAAAAGCCAAGACGCCTTTTTCTGCGTTCGATTCCATCTTTTTCAGGAGAATAAAATCTAGGTGGATAATCAAAAATTCTATGGTTTGGCCTTTTCATAAACATAGTTATTGCCTTTAATTTTCAAAAATGGCTGCTACAAACAAGGCTGGATCGAAAGTCTGAAGATCATCAATTCTTTCTCCAACTCCTATATATTTAACAGGAATATTAATGCTGGAGTACAATTGAAAAATAACACCACCTTTGGCAGTGCCATCAAGCTTAGTAACAATCAGGCCATTTATTTCTGTTACTTTATTAAATTCATCCGCCTGTACAAGTGCATTTTGCCCTGTATTACCATCTAGCACTAATAAAGTCTCATTGGGAGCATAATCAAGTTGTTTTTTGATAACTCTTTTTAATTTTCCCAATTCATTCATTAGCTCAGACTTGTTATGTAGTCTACCAGCAGTATCAATTAGCACAATATCATATTTTTCATTAATTGCTTTTCTAACAACCTCATAAGCCACAGAAGATGGATCAGAGCCCGGACTTTTCTGAATTATTTCAACACCGGCTTTCTGAGCCCAAATATCAAGCTGTTCGCTAGCTGCAGCCCTGAAAGTATCTGCTGCTCCCACTATAACTTTCTTACCTGATTTCTTAAAATTATGTGCTAATTTGCCTATTGTTGTTGTCTTCCCTGCTCCATTAACTCCCACAATCAAGATTACGTAGGGTTTAAATTCACCAAGATTATTAACATTGTTATTCTTTTTCTCTCCTTCAATAAGAATCGATTTTAATTCTGTTTTAACGGTTTCAATTATGTTCAGATTTGTTCTATCCTTTTCAGATCTAAGTTTTATCCTGGCATTTTCAATAATCTTTTCTGAAGTATCAAATCCTATATCTGAAGTTATTAGTATTTCCTCTATTTCATCAAGCGTTTTTTCATCAAGGATCACTTTACCTGTAATTGCCTCATTTATACCGTTAAAAATTCTATCCCTTGTTTTGGATAATCCATTCTTTAGTTTTTCAATATTAAGATTCTTTAAGAGGCTCATTTTTCTTTTGTTTTATAAATTCAATTGATCTTATTAAATAACCAATTAGTGATGAAAAAATTAATAAAATGCTTATTAAATATAATCCTCTGAAATATATTGTATGTCTATCTACCTGAAACAAAATAAACAACAAAACCAATCCTATACTTATAACCGTGATTTTGCCAAGCATATTTGATGGAAGAACTCTTCCTAATTTTTTTGAAATTATAATTCCACCGATAAATATCAAAACATCACGGCCAACGATCATCCAGAAATAATAGGTCGGAACTTCGTTAAGCCAAAATAATTCTAAAACAACAAATCCAATAACTACTTTATCAGCCAGTGGGTCAATAATTTTACCCATTTCAGTAATTTCATTAAACTTTCTGGCAAGATAACCATCCAATATATCGGTAATTGTTGCGAACAGACAAATGCATATTATAATTATCCTGTTATTTCCGGAGTTAATGTTATTAAATAATATCCATAGCGGGATTACCAGTAATAGTCTGAGCAGGCTTAGAAGATTGGATTTGGTACTTACTATTTCTTTGAGATTGGTCATTATTTTATAGTCTTGTTTATAACAACAAGACAGATAATTAAAGGGAATTAAATTTCATAAATTTCTTTTTTAAAATTTACGTCAACTTCTGTAGGATATTCTCCGGAAAAACATGCGGTGCAAAAATTCTCCGTGCCTGCTTCTGAAACTGCTTCAAGCATTTCTTCTTTAGTTAGATATTCCAGGCTGTCAACTTCCAAATATTTTTTAATTGCCTTAATATCTTCGTGCCTGTTTGCAATAAGCTCTTCCCTGCTGGGAAAATCCATACCGTAATAACAAGGATGTTTTATTGGTGGTGACGAAATTCTTAAATGTATCTCTTTTGGATTAGCTTCTTTTAATAAATTAACCAACTGCTTTGAAGTGGTACCGCGAACAATTGAATCATCTACAACAACTATAGTTCTTCCCTCTAATACTCCCTTTACTATATTGAATTTGATCCGTACTCCAATTTCTCTCTTTTCCTGTCCTGGTTGAATAAAGGTCCTTCCGATATAATGGCTTCTTATTAAACCAATCTCCAAACGGGATATTATTCCCTGTTTTTCTAATTGAGTTTGATAACCAATTGCACAGGTATTGGAACTATCCGGTACACTGATGACGATCACTTTATCGCCGTCTTTATCTCTTACTGGATGTTTTCTAGCAAGAATTTTACCCAGTCTACGCCTCATTTTATCAACGTTGTGTCCGAATATAAAACTATCAGGTCGGGAGAAATATATATATTCAAAAATACATTGTTTTTTGGGAACAGCCGAAACAGAAATCATAACTGATTTTTCCTGTCCGCTTTGAATAACTTCATCATCAATGATAACCATTTCTCCAGGTTCAACTTCACGTACAAATTCAGCTGACATAATATCGAATGCACAAGTTTCAGATGCCGCAATAAAAGCACCTGAAGTTTTGCCAATTGCAAGTGGTCGGAATCCATACCGGTCCCTTGCTGCAATTAGCTTATCATCAGTTAAAATTGTAAGACAATAAGCACCTTCAAGTTTAGATAATGCTTCTTTTATTTGATCAATTTGATTATCGAGCTTACTGCGAGCAATGAGATGTAATATTACTTCCGTATCGCTTGTTGTTTGAAAAATAGCTCCTTCATTGACAAGCTCTTCCCTGAGCTGTTTTGCATTCGTTAAATTTCCATTGTGAGAAACAGCAAGGTTTCCCATTCTGTAATTAACAACAAAAGGTTGTATATTTTTTTTAGATTCAGAAGATCCGGTCGTGGAATATCTGTTATGACCAATAGCTGAATTTCCTACCAGTGTTTTTTTTAAAATATCAGCATCTGCATAAACTTCTGAAACCAGTCCTTCTGCCTTATGTATATTAAAGACTGATTTTCCTCTTTCATTAAAAGATTGAGTTACAATTCCAGTAGCTTCTTGTCCTCTGTGCTGAAGGGCATGTAGTCCATAATAGGTTTTTACAGAAGCCTGCGGAGTCCCGAAAATTCCAAATATTCCACAAAAACATTTAGGCTTATCTGATTTTATTATCATTTTTACCAGTTTTTGAATTAGGCATAAGTAAAATTAAATAATGATGAGGTCGGTAGCAAGTATGGCCTTAATAGCAAGTTAAGGCCTAAATTATGTTCATTTTGCAGAAAATCACTGTAGCTATTTACTAATGAAAATAATAAATGATTTGATATAGAATGTACAGGATTTCGTTAAATTTAATTAGTATTTAACTCAATTCTAATATTCAATTGTTCTCTTTTCAAAACAGGAAAAAAGCTCAAATATTATAGCTCTAGTTTTCAGCAATTTATTGTTTTGTAAACTATAAAAAGAAAGAGTATAAAAATTATACGCCTATGAAAAGTTTTATTATTCATTATTTTAGAACAAAAAAGAATCGTTACAAAAAAATTGTTGACTATTAAAGAAAAAGTTTTTAACATAATATCGTATAGATAATTACTTCCCAGGTAACCATTTAGGAGGGAGAAAGTAAATAAAAAGTAAATCAGTTAATTAAAACGAACAAATCTCGAGAGCTGCAATTTTTTCAAAGTACTATAAGAAAGTTTTATACATGATACCTATTAGAATGTATAAATAGATTAACATATAATTTAATTTCATAATCCAGCATGTAAGAATAATCGTATCTATTTTGTTTCTAAATAAATCTATGAAGCTTGAAAGAATAATAAGCTAATAATGGAGAGTTCATGCCTGCAGTTGAGGAAGTTTTTTCTTACTACAATTTTCTTGAAAATCTATGCTCGAATAAGTATAACCATAAAGAATTGGATAGCTTTATTGAGAAGCTTGCAAAGATTGCAGAGTCATACATACGCTATAATTACAGTCGAATAAAAAAATTTGTTCATCCACAAAAGAGTTCATTTAGCAATATTGCTATGGAAGCAATCACTCCCTTGTTCCTTGATTCAAATAACAATCAATATGTGATTGTCGATTTAATTAAAAACTGGAATCCTCCAATTAAATCAGAAGAAGAAGCCCTGTTTTTTCTTAATAAAGTTATAAGTAACCGTATTGAACAACATATTTCACTTAAGTTACGAGAATCCGATCCCCTCTTCTCAAAATTACTAAATTCTATGAATTATTTAATCAGAAGAGGTGGTTATAACAAAGTAAATTATCTGGGAAAGGTTTATATAACTGAATCAACTAATAAAAAAATAGATTGGATTGTAATTGATGATAGTGAATTTCATAAAATTCCTTCATATTTATTTTATGAAAAAAAAGTACTTCTTCAATCTTTACTCGAATATCTAAAAACAGAAACAAATTTTTTTCCGGCAATTCCTTTAAATGAGCTTATATTCAAGCTAAAACATATTAGCCAATCAGATTTTGTTTATAAAAATTCTAATCAAGATGTAGTTGGGCAGATAGAAGTTGATGAAACTGTCGATTCCGGATTAAAATTTGTTGAGAATAAACTAAAGTCATCATATTATGATAAAAATAAACTTGATCGGGAAGAGTATAAAAATTTCAAAAAAGCATTAAATATTTTAGCCACAGATTTAAGAGACGGTGGTGTAAGCACCAACCTCTATGATTATTTGCACCCTCATTTTGAAAATCTTTCAAAAGATACTTACCAACAAAACTATCATAATATTTTTGAATATCTGGTGAAGCTATTCAAAAATAAAGTTTCAGATGAACTTCTATTCGATAAGAGTACATTTACATCCATAGTAACAGTTGTAACTTTAGATTTAATGGCGTTAGAAAATGAAATTCTTGAAATCATAAGCATCTTTTGCTAAATTTAGTTTGCCAATTAACTCAAAAATAAAATTGATTTTTAGTCCTCCTTTAACAAATACCGTAAGTAATAATTTAGTTTCAAGCCTCACCTTTTAGCCATCAAATTAAAATTAATATTTTATTGAACCCATTTTCCGATAGGGTCTATATTAATTTTATTACATGTACGACTATTTTCTAAACCTTTTCAATTTAGTTAGCCTAAAAAAGGTAAAATATGCTTAAAATCTGCGCTTTTATCACTTCCCTACTATTCTTCTCATCTTATTTATACGCTCAATCAGCTTACATCATAACGGGGCAGGTCGTCGATCTAGACACTAATGAGCCCATTATATATGCTAATATTACACTTTCTAAAAGTGTCGACAGTTCATTAGTGACAGGTACAGTAACTAATGCAGACGGCAACTTCAAAATTGAAAACATAAATCAAGGCAGATATTTCATAACGGCTAGCTTTATTGGCTTTGAAAAAATAAAAACCCCTGAGTTTGAATTAAAAGGAAATATTTATGTTGGCAAACTAGGTATTAAAAAAACTTCTATTCTACTGGGTGACGTAAACATCACAGGTGAAAAAAGTACTCTTGTCCAATCTCTGGATAAAAAAGTTTACAATGTAGGAAAAGATATAATTAGTGAATCAGGTTCTGTTAGTGATATTCTACAAAATATTCCTTCAGTGTCAGTTGATGTAAACGGTAATGTAACAGTCAGAGGTACCTCAAAAATTACCTATTTAATAAACGGAAAATCTTCCGCCCGATTACGTAGAAATGCTCCTTTGGCATTGCAACAAATTCCGGCACACACTATTGAACGAATAGAAGTTATAACCAACCCATCTGCAAAGTATAATCCTGAAGGTACTGGTGGAATTATAAATATTATTCAAAGGATGGAGACCGAAATCGGAAGGAACGGCCAAATAATTGGTAATATAGGAAACGAAAAAAGATATAATGCAAATTTAATTTTCAGCTTTGGAAAAACAAATCTAAGTACGCTTCTAAGTTATTCACTACGACACCCTTCCGGAACAAATGTTTTTTCGGATGATAGGACTGAAGTATCAGGACAATCTCTAACCAGGTATAGTGAAAATGGAAGTTCATTGACAAAACCTCTGGCACACGTCATTGATGCCAGTGCAATATATCAAATGGATTATGATAATAGATTTGAGTTGTCAGGTAATTACTTTTCACAAAATTCATTTCACGAAGGCAATTCAAGTATAAAACTAACAGATAATCAAAACTTATTATTAGAGAATTTTCGCTCCCTCAGTACTAATGATGAATATGAAAAAGAAGGTGAAGCCGGAATCTCGTATGAACATTTGTATAATGGAAATGAAGATCACAGTTTGACACTGGAAGTTACTATTGGCGCTTACGATGAACAAGAGGATCAGAAATTTAATGAAATTTATTCCTATCCAAATACAGAAAATTCGACAAAAAAAATATTTGTAAATAAAAAAGGAAGTCAGATTGAATTAGTTTCAGAATATGCATCCCCCATCAATGATGAGAGTGATTATGAAGCTGGTTACACCGGCGAGTTTATTCATGATAATATATTCTACAATAATGATAATAGTCCTAACAGATTTATTTTTGACCAGGGACTTCACGCCATTTATATGCTCTACAATCGTGAATATAATAATTTCAGTTTGGAGCTGGGCTTAAGAAGTGAATACGCAAATATAAAGTCCCATCTTGTTGAGCCGCGTGATTTACTAATTACGAACGATTATTTTAATCTATATCCCTCATTTCGATTAACTTATGAACTTGATAAATTCCAAAACTTTTCTTTTAGTTACAGTAAAAGAATCAATCGCCCGGAAGCCGACCAGCTTAATCCTAATCCTGAATTTATAGATCCAAGAAATGCCGAAGGCGGAAACCCAAATTTACAACCCGAGCAAATACACTCGCTCGAATTTTCTTATCAGAATATCGGTGAATCGATAACTTTTACTCCCTCGATATTTTATAGATACAAATATGATGCATTTACTCCTGTGTCAAAATTGATTGGTGATAGCACAGTAGTTATTACAACTGAAAATCTCTCAAAACAACAATCTGCAGGAATAGAATCGATAGTTTCAGGTAAATTATTCAAACTTTGGAACTTCGATCTAAGTGCAAGCTTATTTTATAACGAGATTGATGCAAGTAATCTTGGTTATTCTCATAATAAGAGCAATATCTCCGGGATAGCAGAACTTAATTCTCTTTTTAGGATAACTAAGAAAACATTTCTACAGCTAAATCTTGCATACAATTCACCCGTACTTGCTCCACAAGGCCAGAAAGAAGAAATTATTTACTTAAATCTGGGAATCAAACAATTGCTCTACTATGATCAAATATCATTGACATTTTCAGTCTCCGATTTGTTTCATTCCTACAAAGAGAAATGGAATGTTAACAGTCCTCTTTTAATTCAGAATACTCAATTATATCGTAAAGAAGCTGTGTTCTATCTGGGATTTTCCTGGCGTTTCGGAGATTCTTACCAGGGAGATGAAAAAGAGTTAGAGTTCGAAGGTGAGGGATTAAGAAAATTATGAGACGTTAATGCTGATAGATATTAAAATAATTATTTATAAAACTAATAAAAGGAAAACATAATATGACACCAAAATCTAAAGTTCTTAAAAATATTTCAGCTGCACTTTATAGCACAATCTTATTAACCTTTTTAATATCGTTTACATTGTTCAATAATGTTGTATTAGCGCAGGAGAATAGCAATAATCAGAAACAATATGAAAATTTTGATCCTGCAAATTTCGATGAATCATCGATTAATATAACTAATCAATGGATGCCACTTAAACCACTCACTCGTTATGTATATGAAGGAACTACTGTGGAAGAAGGAGAAACCTCTGCTCATCGTGTAATCATCACTGTAACTGATTTTACAAAAATGATTGCTGGTGTCAATTGTGTAGTTACCTGGGATTTAGACTATAGCAATGGCGAATTAGTAGAAGCAGAGTTAGCATTTTTTGCACAAGATAAATTTGGAAATGTCTGGCGTATGGGGGAATATCCTGAAGAATATGAAGATGGAAAATTTGTTAAAGCTCCCTGCTGGATTCATGGTACTAACCAATCATTCGCCGGAATTTCTATGAAAGCTAATCCTGAATTAGGTATACCAAGTTATTCACAAGGCTGGGCTCCTTCTGTAGAATTTACAGATCGCGGACAGGTAGATCAGATAGATGTTAAAAACTGCGTCCCATTAGACTGTTATGAAAATGTTCTTGTTATTGCCGAAACAAGTGTATTAGAACCTGATGCAACACAGCTAAAGTTTTTTGCTCCCGGTGTAGGAAATATACGTGTAGGATGGCGTGGTGAAGGCGAAGTAACACAGGAGGTTTTGGAACTTGTTGAGATTCAACAATTGGCTTTAGGTGCTCTTGATGAAGCTAGGCTTGGTGTTCAACGATTAGAGGAGCATGCTTATGAGGTATCAAAAGATATTTACTCATTAACTGAGAAAATCAAGCAAAGAACTTCAGAATAAATTTAGTATCGACTTATAAAATATTGTATTAAAAAATAAAATGAAGGACAGAGTTAAAAAAACAAAAATTTAACAACTAAGAAAAGAGGCTACAATATGATGAGGTGGATCATTTTGTCGAGTATGAAAATTCGAC
>CAZQQD010000036.1:0-27274 GCA_964595355.1 uncultured Ignavibacteriaceae bacterium
TGATGTGCCGCATAAAATCGAGATGCTTTGAACCAATAACTGAATTAGCAAATTTCCCGAACACATAATTATCTTCGCAAGTCGCAAAGGGTGAACCTATAAACGCAATTTCATCTTTTTCAAATTGTTTCAGTTGTGAAGATGCAGAAGCAAATGCTTCATCCCATCCGACTTTCTGAAGAGTTCCTTCTCTTCTAAGATAAGGTCCGTCAATCCTGTTTTCAGCATTAACCGATTTAAATGTTTCAAGTCTTCCGTGATCGCACATCCAGTAGCTGTTAACCTCATCATTTTGTCTCGGTGTCAATCTCATAATTTCATTATTCCTTACCCACATTTCAATGTTGCATCCGGTTGAACAGCCCTGACATATTGTTTTGTTTGCAGACATATCCCAGACTCTCGCTTTGAATCTGAAATCCCTGCTTGTTAAAGCTCCGACCGGGCAAATGTCAATCGTGTTCATCGAATAAGGATTTTCCATTTGTTTGCCGGGATAGGTAACGATTGTAACCCTGTCTCCTCTTTTTACAAAAGTTAATTCAGGCGCGCCGGCAATTTCATCGCAGAACCTGATGCAGCGAGAGCAGGAAATGCACCTTTCGGCATCAAACATTACACGCGGCCCGAGTTCCACTCTTTTATTTTTATGATTTTTTTCTTCAACGAATCTGCTTTCTCCAACACCATGGGAATATGCGTAATCCTGAAGTTTACATTCACCGGCTTCATCGCAAATCGGGCAATCGAGCGGATGATTGATCAAAAGAAATTCCATCACGGCATTCCTTGCCGCAAGCGTTTTTTCAGAGGTGGTATGTACAACCATTCCTTCAGCAGCAAGAGTCGAACATGCAATTACTAACTTCGGCATCTTTTCAACTTCAACAAGACAAATACGGCAGTTACCTGAAACGGACAAGCTCGGATGCCAGCAAAAATGTGGGATACTAATTCCCGCAACTTTTGCAGCTTCAATAACTGTCTGTCCTTGTTTAAATTCTATTTCTTTTCCATCAACTACTAATTTTGGCATATACGTTTCCTGAGGATTTAGCTAATTAAAAATTTATTTTATCACGCTTTCAACTGTGTGATAAGGTAAACCGAATGCATCTGAAACACCTTTATAAGTAATTTTTCCATCAATAACATTCAAGCCCAATTTTATTTCATTGTTGGTTTTTATCGCAGCTTCATATCCTTTGTTTGCAATTTCAACTGCATATGGCAAAGTTGCATTAGTCAAAGCAAGCGTAGAAGTATGCGGGACTGCTCCGGGCATATTAGCAACGCAATAATGTAAAACTCCGTCAACTACATAGGTCGGATTCGCGTGAGTTGTCGGTTTGCAGGTTTCTATGCAACCTCCCTGATCAACAGAAACATCTACCACCACACTTCCTTCTTTCATTATGCTGAGCATATCCTTAGTAATAAGATGCGGAGCTTTTGCGCCGGGAATTAAAACCGCACCGATAACCAGATCTGCCTTAGGAAGTGCCGCTCTAATGTAATATTCATTCGACATCATAGTTGTTACGTTCTTCGGCATCACATCATCGAGGTAACGAAGCCTGTAAAGATTATTATCAAAAATTGTAACAGATGCGCCAAAACCAGCAGCAATTTTTGCGGCGTTGGTTCCGACAATTCCTCCACCGAGCACAATAACACCGGCAGGACCGGTTCCCGGGACACCGCCTAATAAAATTCCCCTGCCGCCCATTACTTTTTCGAGATATTTTGCTCCTTCCTGCGGAGCCATCCTTCCTGCAACCTCGCTCATCGGGATCAATAAAGGCAATGATCTGTCGGCTTTCTGAACTGTCTCATAAGCAATACCTACACATTTTGATTTCATCATTGCTTCAGTTAATTCTTTACTTGCGGCAAAGTGAAAATACGTAAATACAATCTGACCCTCGCGGATCATCTGGTACTCTTTATCAATTGGTTCCTTAACCTTCATTATCATATCGGCATTTGCGAATATTTCTTCAGGAGTGTTTGCAATTTCAGCGCCTGCTTTTTTATAATCTTCATCTGAGAAAGAACTGCCCGCCCCGGCGTTAGCTTCAACTACTACTTTGTGTCCGCTTTGAATTAATGTTGCTGCACCAACCGGAAGCAGTGCAACCCTGTTTTCGTTTTTCTTTATCTCTTTTGGTACCCCGATTAACATTTTACACCTCTACATTATTCTGCTATGCAGCGATTTTTAATAGTGCATTTTTTGATTTAATAATTAATTTTAAGAACGATTCTTCACCTAATAATTCGTTAGCTGTCTCAAGCATATCTTCACGCGTCAGATTATCAATTTTGTTTAATACTTCATCCATTGGAATTATCCTGTTATGGTATAATTCCGACTGTGCCATTCTTATCATTCTGTTTGAAGTATTTTCAAGGCTAAGTATCATATTTCCTTTTAATGATTCTTTTGCCTTCCTTAATTCTCTTTCTGAAATTCTCGTCTCTCTTAATTTTTTAAATTCTTTAGAAATTAGTGAAAGCGCCTTTTCTATCATTTTCTCATTTGTTGATAAATAAACACCGAAAGCAGAAACATCGTTAAAAGAATTAAGAAATGAATTAACCTGGTAAGCAATTCCGTTTTTCTCTCTGATCGACTGAAATAACCGTGAGCTGCTTCCTTCACCTAAAATCTGAGAAAGCAAAACAACTTTTAATCTTTCATCTGATTTATAACCGTGAGCAGTTCTTCCTACGATTGCATGAACCTGTTGAATTTCTTTTTCAATAATTTCGAAACGTGGTGGAACGGTTGTAAGTGAATTGCTTTTTCTTTTTATAGAGGTCATGCCTAAATTTTTAGTGAAGTATTTATCAACCAATTTTAAAATCTTATTATGATCAACAGCACCTGAAGCTGCAATAACCATCCTGTTAAAGCCGTACTTTTCTTTTATGAAATTAAAGAGGTCGAGTTGAGAAAAACTTCTTATGTTTTTTTCTGTTCCAATAATAGGAAGGCTTAAATTATTGCCTGCAAATAATAATTCTTCAAATTTATCAAATATTAATTCCTCAGGGTTATCTTCTATATCGTGGAGTTCATCAATTATTACACTGGATTCTTTTTTCAATTCTGCGGGTTTAAAGGCAGGGTTCTGTATCATATCGGAAATCACATCAAACGCTTTTTCCAATTGATTGCTGAGCCCTCTCGCATAATAACAGGTATGTTCTTTCGATGTAAAAGCATTTAAATAGCCGCCATATCCTTCAATCTCTTCCGCTATCCTCTTCGCCGACCGCTTTTTCGTTCCTTTAAATAGCATGTGCTCTATAACATGAGTAATTCCATTTGTTGATATAGTTTCATCACGTGAGCCAACATTGAACCAAAAACCCAGAGAAAATGACTTTACGTAGGGAATTTCTTCTGTTATTACTCTGGTTCCATTCGGAAGGACTGTTTTGTTAAAAGGGCTCAAAACGGTAAAAAATCTGTAAATTATTGAATAATATAGCATTCAAATATATGGAAAGCGGTATATGTAGTCAAGGTAAGCGGTATTTGTACTACTGCGAATTACACTAAAGAAACGTCACAATTTTAAGTTTAGGAACCTGCCCGCCTTGTATTAATTTATATTATTCAGGCAGGTAGGTTTTGAATTATTTCAACAATACCATCTTCTTTATTAGCGAGAAGCCTCCTGCTGATATTCTGTAAAAATAAACTCCACTTGAATATTTTGATGCATCAAAAGTAATGTTATACCTGCCGGCAGGTTTTTCTTCATCTACTAAAGTTGCAACCTCCCTTCCAAGCACATCATAAACTTTTAATATTACTAAAGAAGATTTCGGAATTTCATAATTAATTGTTGTAGAAGGATTGAACGGATTAGGATAATTCTGTGACAAAAAATAATTCTGCGGTAAAGTATTTTTTGAATCTTTTATGCCAACAGTAGTTGAAATATAAAAATTCACAGTGTCAGACCAATTACTGGTTCCTGATGAATTTGTATTATTCACTCTCCAGTAATAAAAATTACCTTTGGCTAACGAAGAATCAGTGAGCACAGTCGCTCTGAGCCCTGTTGTATCAATAATAATATTGTTAAATGAAGGATCGGTAGCAACCTGCAAATGAAAACTTGATATTATTCCATATGTTCCCCACCTGAATACAACAGGCTGTGTAGAAATAGTATCGCTGTTATCAGGAGAAAAAGGAACCGGCACATAAGCAGAATCAACACTGCGTGGTATTCCAAAAAGTAAATCATCGAAGTAAGTCGAATCAATATTAAATATTAATACCTTCCCAAGATTTTTTTGACCGTTATAATTATATAATGGATCATAACTTGTTGCAAGCGGTTCAAAATAACTACCAGCTTGATTTTTTTTGTACACCATAGTACTAGCAGGGTCAAGTATAGAGGGAAAATATTTTAATCGCAGTGTAACCTGTGCTTTGTAAAAATGTATATTACTATCCTGTGAAAAATTAAAATAATTGGATGCAACTATTGGGGCATCCGTATCAAATGTAGGATTTATCGGAGAGTAATTATATCTCTTTATATGAAATTCGGAATAGGGCTCAGCATTCAATGAATCAAATTTTACATATACTCCTATCAATGTATCAGATGCAGGATTTATAGGATTTGGATATATATTCCCCTGTAAGGGATCAATTTGAATAAATGAATATTCCGGTACCTGACTTACCCATGGAAATTTATATGCACGATATGAAAATAATGTATCCTGAGCCTGAAAAGACATTTCCATTACAATATTAGTATCATTAACTTCAGTTAACGTAGGATGATAAATCCCACCACCTGGCGGTCTGCTCCATCCTATTAATGTATTTCCGTTAGGAAGCCTTTGCACCGAACCACCGGAACTAGAATATATGTTTTTGCCGTGGTCATATTCCCAAACCATTGTAGCAGTTTTAGCCTGTTCATCAAGTTTATATTCAACGCCACGGGAATACGGCTTACCCTGGCTATTTTTGTGATCATCACCATTATCGAACAATAAAAGATCTCCATCCGGCAAAACAGTTACATTATGCTGATTTGAAAAAAAGGTCGGGGCGTTTTCAGAGTGTTCTCCCAAAAATTGAAATTGATTTTCCTTCCCTCCCAATATCCACATAACATCACCTGTTTCACGGTTAATCTTTACAATACTAGAGCAGTACCTCAACGAGAAAAGTATATTGCCATCGTTATCAACGTCAAGCGCATTTCCGTGAACATAGGGTATAAACATCTGCGTAAGATCATAATATGAATCTGTAATAGGGATATAATCAAACGACCGCCACTGGAAAATTACATTTTTAGAAGCATCCAGTTCCTGAACAACCGCCCCAATTACAGTCGCATTGGGCTGACCGCCAACAATGATCTTGCTCATATCTACAGGCTGAGGATCTGAAGCAAACAGTAGAGCATGCCCGTTTGGAAGAAGTAAAAAGTCATGTGAATCTGCTGTGTAGCCATTTCCACATTTAAATGTATCTACAGGAGCCAAAGTTGTATCAAGTATAATATGCCTCCCGTTTTCTGAAGTCATTAATTCACCGTTTGGTAATACTTTAAAATTAGATTCAGGCGTTCCAAATTCTTTATATTTAATAATATTTCCACTATTATCCGCAATTATCAGATAATCCCCATATGAATTACTTGCTGCAGGTTTATCCGCAATAAATATTTTCCCATCCCAAGGATTATTTAAAGAATCTACTTTTAATAATGGAAAGTCTACCGGTAAATCAGTTGCCGCATTTTTGCTTAACTGATTAAGGTCTGAAAATTTATTTGAGCTATAAGTATGCACATTATTATTTGATAATAGCGTTTCAGGATTTATTGGATGTAATAGTGGTGTCGTGGTAAATTGAAAATCTAACTGAGAAAATCCGGCACCGGAGATAGTTTTAATTCCAGGTTTTACAGTAACATTTACAACTTCGCTCGGGTCCAACTTTATATCAGGAAAGTATAGAATTGTCTTATTATCATCCGATAATTTTACAACGCCCGAATGATTCCCACTCTTGCTTCCAATGACAACAAACTCATCCGGCGACAAACTAGATTGGTCAATATATTGAGAAGATCTTAAAATTATGTTTGTACTTAATGAAACAAGTGCTGAATTGTCTTTTGGCGAAACATATTCAAATGTTTGAGAGAATGAAATTCCTGCTAGCAGAAACGTTATTAATAATGTAAAGTTTAATTCTTTCATATTTTTATTCCCTTTTTTACTTAAGTAATACCATTTTTCTAACCTGAGAATAATTCCCTGCCTTTAATCTATAAAAATAAACTCCATTTGAAAAATTGGCTGCATTAAAATTTATTGAATAATCCCCGGCTGGTTTTTCTTCATTAACAAGAGATTTAACTAACCGGCCCAAAACATCGTAAATTTTTAAAGTAACAAAGGTCTCGCGAGGAATCTCAAATTTAATAACCGTTGAGGGATTAAACGGATTGGGATAATTTTGATAAAGCATAAACTGTTTAGGTACATGTACTATTGAATTTACAACTGAAACATTATCGGTTTCACCGCTTAAAATCACCTGCCGTGCTATCATCTGTTCATACCCATTTCGTCCGATATTTCTTACGTTAAAAGAAACCTTGCTACTACCATCAATTAACGGCTTATAAACTACAGGTACAACCAGCGAGTCATGAGCTTTAATTGTTACAGGAACCTTAAGCGTTGTTGAAAACGATGAATCTATGCAGAAAAATTCATTAATTGTAACATCAGTGTTTTGGGGATTATAAACAGTAAATTGCTTTTGAAGCGAATCTCCAACTGCAACATTTCCAAAATCCAACGAATCAACATTTGTCGTAAACAGAGTTGTCTTCCATTGATATTTCAAAGCTCTATAAGTAAAAAGAAACTCAGTATAACTCATTTCAAAAGCTACAGAGCCTTCAGGAGTAATCTCTGTAACTGCCGGCTTCCAATTTGTACCCCAGCCAATTAATACATTGTCATTTTGCATTTCCTGAAAAGAACCTCCAACCTTGGTAAAAAGATTATCATGAAATATGCGGCGAATCAAGTTTGCTGTTTTATTTGTTTCATCCAATTTATATTCCACTGCATTTGATGTAGGAGGACTATTAAATATACCATTATCAAACAAAGTCACATTTCCATTAGATAATAATCTTATATCGTGCTGTCTTGAAAAAAGAAGCGTATCATTAATAAATGTAAATTGATTATTTTCTCCACCCCACCGCCAGATTATATTTCCTGTATTATGATCCACTTTAGTAATCTCGTCAAAATTTCTGGCAGATAGGAGAAAATTTCCATCATAATCAATTGCGAGAGAGTTAAAATGTGCAAAGTCAATAACATGCTGAGTTAAATCAATTGCTCTATCTACATCTTCAATGCTGTAATGATCAAGCGCATCCCATTGAAATATTAAATACCCTCCAGAATCAAACTCCTGCAAAGCACCATCAATAATTTGAGCTGCTGTGTCTCCACCACTAACTATATTACTCAAATCCATTTGCACCATTCTCGTACCAAATATATAATAACTGCCATCCTGCAACACGCGTAATTCGTGAATATTAACCGTATAACCATTAATGGTATTAAACTCTCTCACTTGATCAAATGAACTATTCAGTCCATAGCACTTACCCGGGGAAACAAAATATGTTAATTCACCATCTGGTTGAAGATCAAAGTCATAAATATCTCCACCTACGTTTCTATAAAAAACAGGTGTACCTTCATTATCAATAATTTCTAAGTATGGTGAAGCAGAAAGAAAAAAATATCCTGATGATGGGTCATTAGATGTATTTATAATAACCCTTGGTAAATCAGATGGCAAAATGGTATCTGCCACAGATACAAAGGAAGTTCTTTTCAATTCGAAAGTATTATTTTTAAATATAGGAAATTTATCTTCACTTGTTAAAGTTTTCTCTTCTTTGACGGTATGAAACCCAAAACTTAGTGTCCCTACTTCAACTCCGTCGTTCGTAATTAAGCCATCATTCAATATAACTGTTACATCTTCGTCTGTTTGAAACGGCACAAACGGGGTAAATATTATTGTACGAGAGTCATCGGCTAAAACTATTTTACCTTTATGTACACCACTTTTTGCGCCAATTGCCACAACTAAATTATTATCAATACTCGCTTTATTAATAAAGCTGCCCTGTCTGATTAGAATGTTAGTCTTAGGTGAAACAAAGGATGAATTGGGCAGAGGATTAACGTACTGAATGCCTGGCACATTTTGTGCTTTTACCTGATCGAGGCCCAGAACAATAATGCATATATAAAAAACTAAAATTATCTTATTTTTTACTAATTTTTTCACAAAAGTAGTTTTTGAAACTCATAAAACTCATTTTTAAACTTTATTTAATATATACAAATCAATTCAAAATCTATATTTTTTTTGCAAACTCATTTATTCTCCAATCTAACTGTTTGAAATGTTTATCTGTGTAGCAATTGAATTTCAAAAAGAAAAAGCAGAATAATGAAGCTTGAACAATTATTCACACCAGTAAGAATTACAATTCTATTTAAGCAACAACATTTTTTTTACATTTGTATATTCCCCTGACGTTATTCTATAAAAATAAACTCCGCTTGAATATTTAGACGCATCAAATGCAATACTATATCTGCCAGCGGGTTTTTCTTCATTAACTAATGTTGCAACTTCCCTTCCAAGCACATCATAAACTTTTAATATTACTAAAGAAGATTTCGGAATTTCATAATTAATTGTTGTAGAAGGATTGAACGGATTAGGATAATTCTGTGAAAGTGAAAACGATTCTGGCAAAGACTTATTATCATTTACGGATGTAATTGTATTTGAAATGTGCAACGTGAAAGATTGGATATCCGTGTTACTATGTTTATCAGTCACCTGAATACTAATATCTGCATTACCTTCATTCGCAGGTGCCGTTCCTGTCAACATTCCTGTCTGTGAATCAATCGAAAGCCAGAAAGGATGAGTGATTAATTGGAAATCCAATGTATCTTTATAATAACTAAAAGTTTTAGGTTGATAAGAATAAGCATTACCCGGTTTAACAGCATTAGTTGGCTTTGATGATATAACTAGAGGATAATCGAACAAATTCCAGCTAATTGAGACGGTATCTATACCAGCAATATATGCGTATGCAGTTACAATATTTTTTTTGTGTTGGGGTGAACTTTCAGTATTATTAAAAGTATAGGAAGTATCTTGTGATGATTCTATGTTCCCATCAAGAGTCCAAAAATAACTTACCTGATTTACTCCGAAAGGATCGACTGCGCTTAGCGTTAAATCTTGTGAATTACCGGGACTGATCCATAAATCTCTGCTTCTTTTTATTTCGGAATCATTATTCCTAATGATCGAATCTGTAATTACCGGCGTCCATGACACGATTTCAGGAGGGAAATTATTATTAAGAAGTTTATTTATAACATTAAGAGTTATACGACTTACTATTGAATCTGAATTGACACCGTGATCCCAATATGTAGTCGCTGCATTAAAAACAAAGGCACCATTGGGTTTATAATAATAACCCATGGTTGCGTGAGTGTTTGGAAAATTCATAGGATCGTCACTTATTGTAGGTGAAATACCGAGCACTTTAAATGTTGCAGGTGTACCATCTTTGAGTTGCGGATCCTGAGTTGGAATGGGAATGCCATCGTTCCAGTCAAACCTTGCACCATCAGTTTCGTATCCCACAATAGCTGCATCACCTCCGAACTCATCACCGTCTTCCAGTCCTGTTCCTTTAAATACCCAGCTTTGTGAATTATAAACTGCATAATCCCCGTAACCACTGGCAGTTGTTAACTGTCCGTTATAATTTACAAACCCACCATTTCTGAAACTTACCCCAGTAAATTTATTCTCAGGATTATTAACAGGCGAAGAATACCAGTTTACCGTTACAAGCGAATCCTGAGTTCCGAACAAAGGATCCGTTGTACTATCTTTATAACAAACTAAAGTACTTTCATTATTTTCCAGCCTTGCCTGCCACCAGCAGGTATTACCACTAAAAATTGCAACCTTTCCACCATAGTTGATATAATCCTGAACCTGTTTCCGTTCGTCGTACGTCCAGTATTCATTGTGACCAAAGATACAAACAAGCTCATAGTTACTTAGTAAATTTGGATTTCGATCCAGATCAACGTTAGTAGCATATTCAGGATTAATATTATTTTTACCAAGCCATAAAATAAAATCTACTTCCATATTGTAAAAATCTCCACTTCCATAAGGATCTTCATAAGGCCTTTGGAATGAAATTTTGGATGCTCTTATTCCTCCGGATGAATTAAAATCATATAAACTTTTACCACCAAAATTATTATAAGCCTGCCAGGTATTTTCCGCATTGATGAATAAAATATTTGAATAAGCACCGGGATTTTTAGGTTTAACAATAAAAATTATCCCCCCTGTTCCACCTTGTATCGGAAATTCTGCACGGTAAATACCAGGAGTCATATTATCAGGAATTACATATGCATATGTTATCTTCCAGCCACAGCCGTTTACATAAGAATTTGAATTAGTCGATTGAACTCCACCTGTTATTCCATTAATATCAGCAACCCATTCTACTGTAGCATTAAATTTAAATATGGATAAAGTAAAAGAAGAGATTGACGTTGAAATTCGAAAATTTAATGTATCTCCTTGAACTACTGAAGCAGTATCAACATAACCACCTTGTTGGGCAAAAGTTTTGGTAAGTAATACAAACGATGCAATAGTAATTAATAAAAATTTAACAGTAGAAAGATACTTCATATAGTCATATTCAATTGTTTCTCTGACGTAACATTTCAAACAATAATATACCTGTTGCAACCGAAACATTTAAGGACTGAATTTTCCCCCTCATTGGTATATTGACAAGTATATCACAATTTTCAGCAGTGAGTTTTCGAATTCCTTTTTCCTCATTACCTACAATTAAAGCAATCGGAATTTTATAATCTATTTCTGTGTAATCCTTAGCAGATGGTGTTTTTTCAGAAAAATCTCCAACTGAAGAACCAATAATCCAGAATCCGTTTTCCTTCAATACTTTTATCGTATTAACAAGATTATTTACAGGACAGATTTTCATGTGTTCGGTAGCCCCGGCTGATGTTTTAACAACAGTTTCATTTACAGGTGCACTGTTATGTTTTGTTATTATAACTCCCTGCACATCAGAACATTCAGCACTTCGTAAAATTGCACCGAGATTATGAGTATCCTGGATTGAATCCAGTAACAATAATAACGGGTGGTTTTGTGAGTTCTTAGAATCTGCAATTATGGCTTCGAGAGAGTAATATTTTTGTGAAGATTTTTTAGCTATAACCCCTTGTGTGTTTTTACTAACGCTCAGTTCATTAAACTTACGTGAAGATACTTCATTACATTTAATCCCTCTCTTCTTTGCTGCTATCCTTATAGCATTTATAATACCGCCCTTTTGTCCATAAAGTAGATACACCTGTTCAATCTCTTCTCCTGAATTGATCGCCTCCAGTACAGGTTTTCTTCCAATGATTAAACTCATTTACTTTTTAAGCTTTATCCTTCTTCGATTGTGATCCTTTTTTCGCTACAACAGGAACAAACTTCGGCTTATCCTTATGCTTTGAAAAATAATTCAGGCCCGCAATTCCTGCAATTATCATCACTACTGAAATTAATTGGGCTTCAGTTAACCCAAACAAGTATCTGGGGTTTAGCCTGATAAATTCAATAAAAAATCTCTCAAGTCCGGCAAAAATCAGGTAAAACATAAAAAGCTTTCCATCTACCCAGTCTTTCTTTCTTAATTTCCAAAGTATAAAAAATATTATTACTGCTAAAATAAATTCATAAATTGGTGCGGGATGTAAAGGAGTATTATCCGGGACACCGTTTGGAAAATGTTTAGCAATATCAGGAAAGTATTTTTGGAAATTGAAATCTCTGAACATTACTGATGGAGGAACTGTACCATGTGAATAATCAACCCCCCAAGGCAAATTTGTCGGGATTCCATAATCACCATCGCCTGCAAGATGGCAACCAATTCTGCCTATTCCATATGCCAAAATTAATGAGGGGGAGGCAGCATCGGCAATAACAAGAAAAGGTGTTTTTTTCCTCTTTGCATAAAACCATATAACAATGATTGTGAGAATTACACCGCCATAAAATGTAAGTCCTCCGGGTGAAAATGCCATAAGAGGATCTTTTAGAAATTCACTCCAGTTTTCAAATAAATAAAAAAGCTTGCTACCAATTAATCCAAAGATGATCGCAATCAGGGTAATCTCGGTAGCTAAATTCTGATCGAGTTTTTTTCTTTCAAATTCTTTCCCCAATATATAACTGGCAACTATGAACGCTATTCCTAGCATCAAACCATAGCTGTAAACAGTAAAAGGGCCTATTTTAAATAGCTCAGGATACATTCCAGACCACCTCAGTTTGAATATTTAAATTTATCGGGAACAACTTCGAATGTGACAAACTCTCTGTTGTTTTTCTTTTCAGGTAAAAAAACCTTTACCAAATCAATTTTTCTTTTAAAAATATTAAAATCAACTATAGCACTATTTATACTTCCATCCTGTTTGATAATATTAATAGTATGCTTTCCATAAAGATTTTCGAATAGTAGTTCACATAACGCAGATCCGGAATTATTTACATAGTCTATCTTAGTTTTCAAACCCAAAATAATTATATCGATAGTACTCTTATGCTTAGTTGTGCTTACTGAAATTTCATAATTGAGGTTGGAGAATTGACGAATTGTGGTTAGGGTAATACAGTAAAGTTGTTTTTCCTTTAAAAAGCCAGTAGAAAAATATATTTCACAATTGTATTCAATCTCAGATTTTTTCTTTTCAGGAACGGAATCTTTAATAATAGAGATTTTTTTCCCGCGAGATTTAGGAACATGCGGAATAGATTTTTGGTTTTTAAGTGACATTGTTCTATTCGAGGACTTCCTTCGAAGAAATCACTCTGATCATTCCTTCAACATCTTTTAAGGTAAATTCTTTTTGTTTCCCGGTTTGCATATTTTTTAAATTGACAGTCCCGGCTTTATATTCTTCACCGCCCAGAAAAAGGACATAATGGGCATTTAATTTATTTGCCTCACGCATCTGTGCTTTAACGCTTCTGTCAAGATAATCAAAATCCACAGAAAAATTTCTCTGCCTGAAATTTATAGCTAAATTAACAGTCTGGTGGGTCAATTCTTTATCCAGTTTAACAATATATAAATCGATTTTGTCGTCAGGTAGCTTCAATGAATTTTCATTCTCACAGGCTAAGAGAATTCTCTCGATTCCAGCAGCAAACCCAACACTTGGGGTTGGATCACTACCCAATTGCTCAACTAAAAGATCATACCTGCCACCGCCGACAAGAGCACTTTGAGACCCCACTTTTCCACTTAGTATTTCAAATGTTGTTTTTGTGTAATAATCCAGACCTCTAACAAGAGCAGGATCAACATCAAACTGAATATTTAAATTTTTAAGAAGTTCTTTTACCTGTTCAAAATCATCTTTACTTTCCTCATCAATATAGTCTATTAATAAAGGTGCTCCTTTCATAATTTGCTGATCCGTTTCAACTTTGCTGTCGAACAATCTTAAAATATTTGTATCAAGTCTTTTTCTGCTTTCTTCTGTAAGTTTGTCTTTTTTATCTTCCAGAAATTCGCGCAAAACCTTTTTATAATTAATTCTAGACTCCGGCACCCCCATCGAATTTATTTTAACCTGCAGATCTTTTAATCCAAGACTTTTTAAGACATAATAGGCGATTCCTATCAATTCAGCATCAAGAACCATTGAACTACTGCCGAGAGCTTCTCCACCGAACTGGTGAAATTGTCTTAACCTTCCGGCCTGTGGTCTTTCCTGCCGGAACATAGGTGAAATGTAAAAAAGCTTATTCAGTGATTGCTGCTTTCCGAGTGAATGTTCGATAAAAGCGCGTACAACTCCTGCTGTCATTTCAGGCTTTAGAGTAATACTTGTTTCACTTCTATCAAGGAAGGTGTACATTTCTTTACCAACGATATCTGTTTCTTCCCCGATACTTCTGGCAAATAATGCTGTTTCTTCAAAAACAGGAGTTCTTATTTCTTTATAATTGTAATTTGCAAAGGTTTTTTTTACAGTACTTTCAAGAAAATACCATTTTGATATCTCTGAAGGGAGTATATCTTTAGCACCAGTTATTGCCTTGATCATAAAAGATAACGTTAAAATTTTTGGGGGCTCTACGAATCAAAAAAGATTAAACTTCAAAATAATTTTCTTCTTCTTTCCTGAATAGTTCTAAAATTTCCTCATTTGACTTTGCATTAATTAATGAATTTCTAAATTCATCTTTATTCATCATCCTTGAAATGCGACTTAGTAGTTTTATGTGAGTGCTAACAAGATTATCCTTCCCGACCAAAAGGAAAACAAGGTGAACCGGTTGCTGATCCAAAGATTGGTAATCTATAGGTTCAGTAGTTTTACCGAAAGCTCCTAAAATTTCATTTACATGATTTGTCTTACCGTGAGGAATAGCAAATCCTTTACCTACCCCGGTAGACATTATTTTTTCTCTTTCCAGCACCGCTTCCCTGACCTTATCAAGATCATTCACACGAGGATCATTTTTGAAAAGATCGATGAGTTCATTAATGACTTCATCCTTGGTATTACCATTAAGCTCTGCTATAACGAACCCATCCTTGAGTAAATCTGCAACTTTCATTTCGCTACCGCGTATTGAGTAATTATAAGTTAAAAATTAAAATTAAATTTAATAATACCTGAGTAGTTTAGCAATTAGTACAAGACAGATTAAAGATTAATCTCATATTAATAAGCCGCCCTATGTCATTCCTTGCTTTAAGTTGGAAATATTTTCAAGAATCGTATACATATTCATTGCTGAATAAGCTGGTTTAACGTAATTTAGTAAAGTATTTTTTTAATTCCTCATATTGTGGAGCACAAATGGATATACAAAATAAAACGGCTCTTGTTCTCGGCGGGTGGGGTCTGGTCGGTACAGCAGTAGCCCGCAAGCTGGTTCAGGAAAATCCGAAGCAAATTATAATTACATCTCTGAGACTTTCAGAGGCACAGGATGCAGTTAAAAAACTAGAAATAGAATTTCCCGAAAAAAAGGGGAAGAATTTTTTTGTTCCCTGGGGTGGTGATATTTTCGTAAGAAATGAATTCAAAGATAAAAATCGCGGCGAATTACTTGCAGACAAAGAAAGCAGGAAATTTCTAATTTCCGATATAATGGACGAACTTACAAACGACGTATTGGAAAATTCGGCTATTTACAATCTATTGACGGAATTTAATCCACAGGTTATAATTGACTGTATTAATACTGCCACAGGTATTGCTTACCAGGATATATATACAACTTACAGAAGCATTAACCGTGCTATTAGAAACAAAGCAGAATATGATGTAATTGTCGAAGAAGCCGAAAAACTTCTTTCAACTTTATACATTCCTCAATTAATTAGACACGTTCAAATTCTTTATGCTAGTATGAGCAGGATTAAGACTGAAGTATACCTGAAAGTTGGAACGAGCGGAACAGGCGGAATGGGTTTGAATATTCCTTATACACACAGTGAAGAAAAACCTTCGAGAGTTCTGTTAAGCAAGTCTTCAATAGCAGGCGCGCATACTTTACTTTTATTTTTGATGGGAAGAACTCCCGAGGGACCTATAACAAAGGAAATAAAACCAACGGGTGCAATTGCCTGGAAAAGAATAGAATTTGGCGAAATTAAAAGAAGAGGGCAGGCAATTGAATTGTTTGATATCAATTTAGATGAAGCTATTCCTTTAAATGGTAAATTTGAGATTTGCCAGAATAAATATTACAAATCTACAGGGGAAACTCTTAAATCTGTATTTATAGACACAGGTGAAAACGGAATTTTCTCCAGAGGAGAATTTGAAACCATTACTGCACAAAAACAAATGGAATTCGTAACTCCTGAAGAAATAGCAGATGTTGCGATTTATGAAATTAAAGGTGGAAACACCGGCAAAGATATAGTTAGTTCTCTTGATCACGCAACACTTGAACCGACTTACCGCGCCGGCTACATGCAGCACACCGCTGCTGAAAAACTTGCACAACTTGAAAATCAGCATAATATCCACAGCGTGGCATTTGAACTATTAGGGCCTCCAAGACTATCAAAACTTCTTTATGAAATCCACCTCATCAGAAGAGTCTGCAAAACAATGAAAGATATTTTGAAAACTCCTGCAAAAGAACTTTCCGATAAATGTTTTGATATAATTTCGAATGATTCAAAACAGAGGAGTGAAATTCTTTCAATTGGAATCCCCATACTTTTCCCGAACGGTGAATCATTATTAAGAGGTAGCATTATAAAAATTCCTGCCTTCCAGGGAGAAAACGTTCTGGATATAAATTCCGAAAACATAGACAAGTGGGCCTTTGAAGGTTGGCTGGACCTGCGCGTAAGTAATATGGAAAAATGGCAAAAGAGAATTAAGGACCTTATTGATGAAGCAGAAAATATTGCTGAAACAGATACAAGCTCTCAGCACGTAAGAACAAGATCTTACTGGAATAATTTTGAAGAAATAAATATTGGGAAAATCTGCTCGTGGATATTCATCCACGAAGAACAGGGCAGAAGAATGAAAGCATAAATTAGTTCAGGTAGGAATAAACTCTGGTTAGTGATACCTGAGCAGCTTTGTAATTTGAATTCATATTCAAAGCCTCTGAGTAGTAAATGATCGCCTCTTCCCAGTGACCAATAATCTCTGCAACGCTTCCAAGATTAAAAAGGGCATAATACCTGTAGTCATATACTTCAGCATTTAAAGCTTTATCAAGCCATTCAACAGCCTGATCAAAGCGACCTAAGTTTATTAGGTATATACCAATATCGTTATAAGGATATCCGTTTTCTGGTTCCATAATAGTTGCGAGAACACATTGATCAATTGCGGCTTCATATCTCCCCAGCAATCCGTAAGTTCGCCCCAGACAATTATATGCCTTTGCTGTAGGATGAAATTTTATCGATAATTTATATGTATTAATAGCTTCGTGAATATATCCTCTTTTTTGGAGAATATAAGCCTTGTTAAAATACTCTTCAGCTATTGAATTATTATCATTTTTAAACACGATTATCTCTCCGGTATTTAAGGAAGCAGCATAAATACCGATTTGTTTCAAGTTGATGGGAATTTCTAAAAAAACAAGAAAAATTGTAATACTTTATAGACGAGTGGACAATATAACGCTACTAAGGGTTAATAGTCCCAACCTGATGTATATAATTAACTAAAGAACCAGCTGTTTTTATTGGCCTGCCATTAATTGTTCTTCCAATAGTACAGCCTTCGGAAACAGAACATTGTTCTCCATATGAACATGCTTGTGAAGATCTTCTTCAAATTCCTTGAGCTCTTTCAGACAGACTTTAAAAGTATCACACGCATCGGAAGGAGGATTGTAGTTATTTGCAAGTTTTCTTATGCTGTACATGCTCTCCCCTGCTGACTGATGTTCAAGTTCCATCATATTTATCGGATTTCCAATTCTTCCAAAATAAGGCTTTTCAAATTTGGCTTCTCCTTTGTTTACTTTAACCAAATTTTTAATGTACGGAAACAGGATTTCTTCTTCTTTCATCATATGCTGTTTTAGTTCCTTATAAACTGCAGAGAATACTTTAGCTACTTCTTTTATTTCAGGATGATTCTGACCATGAGCAGAGGCCACTTTTTCAGTATGTAAAGAGATTAATGGAATCATATTTCTGACAAATTTATGATGATTATTTATTATATAATCAACAATAAAATCAAGATCCCAATCGTCAATTCTCTCGGGAATTTCAACTTTTTCCGAATTTATTTTTTCAATCTCTGAATAAATTTCTTCTGGGTCAGTTCCATTTTCCAAGCAAGCTTGTTCAATAGTTTTCTTTCCGCCACAGCAATAATCCAGACCATATTTTTCAAATATACCTGCTGTCTTAAAATTTTTCGTAACTATATCAGCAAGTGTCAATTCCGAATAACTGGTTAAAACATTATCATTAATCATAACTGTCTCCTTTTTCATTTTGATACTCAAGCTTTATGCCTGAAATTTTTTATGATAATTTGTTTATTGTCTTTTAATTACAATTATTTATTAACAATTAAAGCCTTTTTTAATGCATATTTTCAAGAAGCAGGAAATTCCCTAACTCATTTGGGAATTATTCCGAACGAGTTATTTACTAAATTCACCTTTTAATATTTCCCTTTCTTTTTCTTTAGCTTCGGAAGTTGCTTCTTTATTAAATTTCTCAACTGCAGCTGTTCCGGTCGGATGTCCATAAGTGTTCATATACTTATAATCTATCAGATATTCATTTCTGGTTATGTCATTCTGCCAGTGACCAGTCAGCATACCAATTCCTGTAACTGCCATAAAAATCAGCACAATAGCAATTGCGATTTTTTTCTTTGATTGTTTCTTTTTAGTAATCAGTGAACTAACGTAAAGTGTGTCTGCAACGGGACAGGCATCAATACAATTAAGACAGCTTGTACATTCATCAGAAATTACAATTTTAACTTTATCAACTTTTATATTTGAAGGGCACACTTTGTTGCATAAACCGCAATCAATACAGCTTAAAGGATTTCTTTTTATTTTGTTTGGACTCAAAAATGAAATCAATCCAAGCAAAGCGCCGTAAGGACAAAGAAACCTGCACCAAAAATTTTTTATAAAAACTGAAAGCAGGATAAGTGAACCGATCACAATAAGTGCAAAGCGGGAAATGTCGGCAAAAAAATAGTACATTTTAAGATCAGCCACCTGGTTGTAAGGACTATCAAGAAATGCTTTAACCGAAACGATTGTCATCAAAAAGAAAATTGCATAAACAAAAAATCCAAGCAGCAGATATTTTAAGCTGCGCAAAGGATAATCAATAAATCTCGGAAGATGTATTTTTTTGCGAAAGATTTTATAAATAATTTTTTCGCCGAAGTCCCCTATTAGTTCCGAGATATAACCAATCGGGCAGAGCCAACTGCAGAAAGATTTTCCGAAAACAAGAGACATTAAAACGATTGCAAGGAAAATAAAAAGTCCTGCAGGATGAGCCGGATGGATTTCTCCTGTTCTTAAAAACAAATAGAAGCTCATCAAAGAACTGATTGGAAGAAATCCGTCTACACCGGGAGGACGATTGTGAAAAGCTACTGCTCCACCCGATTGGAGGTAATTTGCAAACTGATAAAATTCTATTCCGATCCAGATGCATAATGCAGCAAAAGCTGTTTGAATATAAAACCGGTATTTCTGAATTGGTTTTTCTGAATTTCTAACTTTTATTTTCTTCATAACTTAAACAGATTGTTTTGTCCGATTAATGGACAAAAAAAGTTTTATAAACTATTCACTTTGTTCAGAGTTTTCTCTCTGAATTTATCCAGTGTCTCTTCAGTTAACATATTGTATGCTTTGGTTCTCAACTCACCCCAATGATCGTGTACTGGGCAGGGGTGATCCGGTGAGCACTGCGGGAAACCAAGCACACAGTAATTAAAAATGTCCAATCCATCAATTGCTGCAACAACATCAATTAGTCTAATTTTAGCAGGACTCTTTGCAAGAGTGAATCCGCCGTTCTTTCCTTTTTTGGAATTTACAATGCCGCTCTCGGTAAGATTCTGAAGTATCTTAGAAATAAATTCCTTAGGAATATTTAACGACTTAGCTATATCATCGGCAGAAATAACATTTCTGTCTATGTGAGCTGCTAGATAAAGTATTCCTTGTAACCCATATTCACATTTTTTTGAAAAAATCACTGTCATTTTATAATCAGATTATATTGTCTGATTAAAGATAGCAAAAGATTTTATACGTGTCAAATTAAATCTGCTGAAGACTCTTAAGTCAGTTATGCTGAATCCTAATTGCTCAAATATGCATCATATGTAAATAAATTATAGGAAAAATCATGGATCTAGTTCACAACTATACAACAACCGTTACCTGGGAAAACGACAGAATCGGAAATTTATCATCTCCAACTCTGCCAGATATTAAAGTCGCTACGCCCCCGGAATTCCCCAAAGGGGTCCCAAATATATGGTCGCCTGAACATCTTTTTGTTGCATCTGTCAACATCTGTTTAATGACTACATTTCTGGCAATTGCTGAAAATTCCAAATTTGAATTTAAATCGTTTAAAAGCGAAGCAACCGGAAAACTTGAAAAGGTTGATGGAAAATTCATGATTTCAGAAATAGAGCTCAAACCAACCATAACTATACAAGACGAAGGTAAAAAAGAAAAAGCGATCAGGTTAATTGAAAAGTCGGAAGCTGCATGCCTGATATCAAATTCCACAAAATCAAAAATAATCTTAAACCCAACAATAAATATTGCACTATAATAAGGATTAAAATTATGCCGATTTTTGAATATCAATGTGAAGATTGCAACACAAAACACGAAGTTCTTCACAAGTCTACAATACATCAGGAAGAAGTTTCCTGCCCCAATTGTCACTCAAAAAAGAATAAAAAATTGTTGTCAACTTTCAGTGCATCAATGGGAAATGATAGTGGGTATTCAGGTTCATCTTGTGCAAACGGTAATTGCGATTTACCTTCCCCCACTGGAGGATGTGCTAGCGGAATGTGTGGGCTAAATTAGTCTGCTATATCAACCATATAAATCCTTTCAGCATGCAGACGTGCTATTTCTGCACCCAGGATAAATACTACTGAAGAACAATAAATCCAGAACGACACTACTACAAAAAGAGTATATGTTCCGTAGATTCTTCCTAAAGAAGAAAAATGTATAAGGTAAAAACCGAATAATAATTTAATGCATTCCCATAATATTGCCGCCCATAATGCTCCCCATAATGCCGATCTCTTCCGAATTCTTTTTACAGGAACAGTAAGATATAAAATCCCGAAAGAAGTAAATATCACAATTAGAGAAAGTACCGAAAAGAATACCTGCTCAAAAATCCCGGAATTAAAAGCATGGCTAGTTACACCCCACTCAACAGCAGCCTGTCTGACAAGCTCTATAACCGGGATAGAAAAAGTTACAACCGTAAAAATAATAAGCAACAATATTATCATTAATAAATCCCTGAGCTTGCTTAGTAAAATATTAATATTTATTTCAACACCAAAAACTTTATTAAGAATTGTTCTCATGCTACTGAACAATTCACTAGCTGCAAAGAAAAGAGTAAATGCTCCGATAATACCTGCCAGGTTTTTATTTCTGATTACTTCATCAATGCTGTTAAAAATAACGTCTTTAACAAACTGGGCGTATTTTGAATATGGAATAATAGCATCTATAAAAGTATTTACCTGGCTTTGCATTGAAGAAGAATTGAGTACATTCCCCAGGACGAAAAAAATGATAAGCGCAAAAGGAATTGCGCAAAAGAATAATGAAAAGGATAAACCGCCGGCAAACAAAAACAGGTGATGCTCTTTCGTTCTTTTTAGTAAGCCGCCAAAATAATGTTTTGAAAAATCTTTAATTGAATGGTAAGATGGCCTTAAGTGTAAGATCATCCGAAGTTTGCGTAGAAGCACGTGACTTTTTGTCCCCCGTAACTTTTCCGCAATCTTTTTTTTAATCATTCATAAATCCTAGGATTGTATTAAAATAGATGTCTGCTAGATCAGCTATATTAATTGAAATTTTGTCGTTAACAACAAAATTACCACCCCCGGTTTTTCCTAATAAATAAAATGGCTGTTTTTTATTTTTTAGGAATTTTTCAAATATTGATTGATTTTCTCTGCAAATACTTACAATAATCCTTGACTGGCTTTCGGAAAAGAAAGAAAAATCTTCCCTGGTTTTTACAGGAATATTAACAGTAGCACCAACCTGTTTTTCATCATTGATTAAACAGCACTCTGCCAGGGCACATACAATACCGCCTTCTGAAACATCGTGAGCTGATTTAATTAAAGCTTTTTTGATGAGAGATAAAACAGAGTCCTGTAAATTCTTTTCTCTCTGCAGATCCAATTTGGGAGATTCTCCTGCTACTTTCTTATGTATTACTTTTAAATATTCACTGCCACCCAATTCTTCATTATCTTCACCTAATATATAGATTAGATCATCATTACCCTTAAAATAGGAAGTAGTGATAAATTTTAAATCTTCAATTAACCCCACCATACCAATTGTCGGGGTTGGATAAACAGCCCCATCAGGCGATTCATTGTAAAAGCTGACATTTCCGCCGGTAACAGGGGTATCAAAAAACTTACAGGCTTCGCCCATTCCTTCAATTGCCTGTTTAAATTGCCAATAAATTTCTGGTTTGTAAGGGTTACCGAAATTCAAACAGTTAGTTATTGCCAGCGGTTGACCACCGGAACAAACAATATTTCTGGCTGATTCTCCAACTGCAATTTTTGCTCCTTCCTTTGGATTCAAATAAACATAGCGTGAATTGCAATCAGTCTTCATCGCCAACGCTTTATTTGTTTCTTTTATATAAATGACTGCGGCATCGCACCCGGGCCCGACAATTGTATTTGTTCTAACCATTGAATCATATTGCTGATAAACCCATCTTTTAGAAACTATGTTTGGTGAGGAAAATACTTTTTTAAAAACTTCCGTAATATTTTCAGGTCCTGGCAAATTATTAAAATCGTACTTTCTTGTTTCTTTTAAATATGCCGGTTCCTTGGTTTCTCTGATATAGACAGGAGCTCCTCCACCGAGGACCAATTCATAGGCTGGCAAAATTGCTTTTTCTTTTCCCTGATAACTAATACAGATATTTCCATCATCTGCTACTTCCCCTATTATCTCGCAATTGAGATCCCATTTTTCAAAAACCCTTTTAACTTTTTCTTCATATCCTTTTTTTACTGTACAAAGCATTCTTTCCTGGCTCTCAGAAAGCATAATTTCGTAAGCAGTCATTCCTTTTTCGCGAAGAGGAACTTTATCAAGATTTATTTTCATTCCTGATTTTCCCTTTGCACTCATCTCACTGGTTGAGCAGGAAATTCCGGCCGCTCCCATATCTTGAATACCTATCAGCCAGCCGTTCTTAATTATTTCGAGCGTTGCTTCAAGAAGAAGTTTTTCCGTGAAAGGATCACCAACCTGTACAGATGGCCTTTTTGCTTCTGATTTTTCCGATATTTCTTCTGATGCAAAGGTAGCTCCGTGAATTCCATCCCTGCCGGTTGAAGAACCAACAATCATTACAGGATTACCCACGCCTTTTGAAGTTGCACTGACAACTAAATTCTTTTTTACAATACCTACTGCCATTGCATTAACAAGCGGGTTACCTTTATAAGATTCATCAAAATAAATCTCACCAGCAACCGTCGGTACACCAAAACTATTTCCATAATCACCTATGCCTTTCACAACCCCGGAAAATAAAAATCTTGTTCTTGCATCTTCAATAGAACCAAACCTGAGGGAATTTAGCGAAGCAATCGGGCGAGCTCCCATTGTAAAAATATCTCTCATAATTCCACCGACACCAGTTGCTGCTCCCTGGTATGGTTCAACTGCAGAGGGGTGATTATGGCTTTCAATTTTGAAAGCTACCGCAAAATCGTCACCTATATCAACCAGACCAGCATTTTCTTCACCGGCACCCACCAATAATTTCCCACTCTCTCTTGGCAGAGTCTTTAACAATGCGATCGAGTTTTTATAACTGCAATGCTCACTCCACATTACACTAAATACGCCAAGTTCAGTAAAAGAGGGCGTTCTTCCTAATATCTTTTTTATTTTCTCATACTCTTCTTTCGTTAAGCCATGCTCTATAGCAAGTTCTAGATCAACCAGTGGTTCATTCATTAAATTTTCCGGGGAATTTTAAAAAACAGCTTGATCATTAACAAACAAATATAACATTTTTTAGCCTTCGTCATTCAAATAAACGTTTATTTTGATTGATTAAAGCACGAAATTGAATAATACATTTATAATTACATGTAATAATATGGACAAAAAAAAGCTTCAATTTTATCCGCTTGAAATTTCCCGCTGG
Source organism: uncultured Ignavibacteriaceae bacterium (assembly GCA_964595355.1). Taxonomy (GTDB): domain Bacteria; phylum Bacteroidota; class Ignavibacteria; order Ignavibacteriales; family Ignavibacteriaceae; genus JAKAGZ01. The sequence continues at coordinate 24,195 of CAZQQD010000036.1, forward strand.
AAAGATTTTCAACAACTCTTTGGCGAACGTGGTGCTTGCGGGGGATGCTGGTGTATGGCCTGGCGGTTAAAACCATCAGACTTTGAAAAACAAAAGGGCGAGAAAAATAAAAAAGCTATAAAAAAAATTGTAAGCAATAAAGAGGGCCCTGGAATATTAGCTTATTATAAAAAAGAGCCAATAGGGTGGTGTGCTTTTGCGCCAAGAGAAAAATTTATAAGACTAAATAATTCAAGTGTATTAGCTCCAATTGATGATGAGAAGGTATGGTCTGTTACATGTTTTTTTATAAATAAGAATTTCAGAAGAATGGGAATTTCAACGGGGCTTTTAAAAGCTGTCATAAAATATTGTAAGAAGAAAAAAGTTAAAATACTGGAAGCTTATCCACAGGAACCTTATGCAGAAAATATTCCTGCCGCATTTGCATGGACAGGAATTCCTTCTGCTTTTGAAAAAGCAGGATTTAAAGTTGTAGAAAGAAGATCTCCTAAAAGACCGATAATGAGATACTACCTATAAGTTTATATTTTAACAGAATCATTTTTTCTTTACAAAAATTCCACCGCCATAAGCTGCTATCCACACTCTCCCAAATGAATCTTCCCCTACTCCCCTAATATCATCTATGTTAAGCCCTGTATTATCTGAATTATATACCCTTCTTCCTGTGGCTTGGTTATATTCAACGAGACCTTTTGTAGTCCCTATCCATTTTACATCATTCTTATCTATAAATATAGTGTTAGTATTGCTATTAGCCGGTACTATCTGAGGAGCTACCAGGTTTCCATTTGAATAATATGATACTGAAGAATGCGTTACGTTAGTATAGCCATAGCCTATCCACATAACACCAGTGGGAGACATTGCAAATGTATTAATATTATCTCCTATCTGCGAAGAATTAGATGTATTAAACCTTTCTCCGGTATTTATATCTATTATTCCATTTTGTTCCGTACCTATCCAATAATCATAAGAATTATCTACGCAAATTGAAGAAAATTTTAAACCGTTCAAACCTAATTCTTTAAGAACCGTATTGCTTGCACTCCACACCCTGGTAGTAGATATCCGGGTACTAACTATAGTAGTATCTGTAACAAAATAAGTATTGTCGGCAGTTATAGGATTATACGCGTTTGTAAAAATAAATTTAATATCAGTCTCAATAAGAGGAGCAGAAAATCTTGAATTAAATTTTTCCATAAGGCCATTTCCAGTCAACAAAAGCCCTATATGTGTACCGGCCCACACTGTCCCATCTTGATTAACAGCTATAGCCGTAACATTATTACTAGGTAGTAAAGAATTACCGAAACTATACTCCTGCCATATATTTCCATCAAATTTTAACAATCCTATATCCTCTGTACCAATCCATACATTATTACTTGGGTCTACTACAAGGCCGGTTAAACTAGTTGAAGGTATTTGTGAATTTGTAGTATTATAAAATGACCATACTGTTGTATCTATTAAAGTTTTAGCTTCTGCTGTGACAGTTGAATTGCTCTGTACCGTCACTTTCACACTATCATCCAAATGGTTTTTTAGTTGATACTTTACAAAGTAATCACCCGGCCATAAATTATCTAATACTGCAGGGGTTTTCTTCCCTGATGTACTTCCATTCAAAAAAATAGAAGCGTTATCAGGAGTGGAAACACATTTAATTTTACCATACATCAATGGATCTTTTGTATAATCAACAAAAATGCTGGGTCGTTTACCTTCTGTAATCTGTTCAGTAAAACTTGTATCCCTGAAATTTTCTTTTTTAAGGGTAATCTTATAACTATCTGTAGCTAAATATTTAACACTATCCGGTGTTCTCCTCCTAACAAACTTATCGTTTATATATATATCAGCTCCCGGTGGATTTGAATCTATAAATATAAAGCCATCAGGAGGAGGGACATCAGGAGGTGTAACCGATACTTTTTGTGTACAACCTATGAAAATTACCGGGATAATAATTATTTGTAAAGATATTATTTTTACTTTTTTCATAATTACTTAAATCCGAGAGATTTTGTATAATTAAGGTCAAATTTTATATAAAAGATAGGTTAAGTTTTGCTACCTCACGTTATATATCATTTTTTCTTTACAAAAATTCCTTCGCCATAAGCTGCTATCCACACTCTGCCAAATGAATCTTCCCCTACCCCCCTAATATCTTCTATATTAAGCCCTGTATTATCTGAATCATATACCGTTCTTCCGGTAGCTTCATTATACTCAACGAGACCTTTTGTCGTGCCTATCCATTTAGTATTATTTCTATCTATAAATATGGTGTTGGTATTGCTATTAGGCGGTAATACCTGGAGAGCAATCAGGTTTCCATTATAATATGATACTGAAGAATGTGAAACATTAGTATAGTCATAACCTACCCAAACAACACCTGAGGGAGATACTGCAAGTGTATTAATATTGTCACCTATCTGAGAAGAATTAGTTGTGTTAAACCTTTCCCCGTTATTTAAGTTTATTAGCCCATTTTGTTCTGTTCCCAGCCACACAGTATTTGAATTATCTACACAAATCGAAGAAAATTTTATACTATAATCACCCAACTCCGCACGTACATTAGTGTTGACTTCAAAGGTATAACCCGAAATAATAGTAGTATCTGTGGCAATATAGATATAATTATTACCTTTTGTAAAAATAAAATTAATAGGATATATGTCTATTAATACAATACCAGCCGGTCCAGTTAAAAAGAGCCAATGACGCGTACCTCCCCATACCGTACCATCCTGGCTAACAGCTATAGTTTTAACATTATTATCAGGTCTCCTATCATCACCGGTGTCATATTTTTGCCAAATATTTCCATCAAATTTTATCAGTCCATAATCTTCCGAACCTATCCACACATTATTGCTTGGGTCTACTACAAGACCTGTAAAATTAGTTGAAGGTATTTCTGAATTTGTAGTATTATAAAATGACCATACTGTTGTATCTACTAAAGTTTTAACTTCTGCTGTAATAGTTGAACTGCTCCGTACCGTCACTTTTACACTATCATCCAAATGGTTTTTTAGTTGATACTTTACAAA
>CAZQQD010000037.1:0-27157 GCA_964595355.1 uncultured Ignavibacteriaceae bacterium
GACGCCGCCCTCTCAAGGCGGAGATCACGGGTTCGAATCCCGTACGCGCTACAAATTCTTTCCTATTATTTCCTGATAAATTTATTATTTTACAAAAATCTTTATTGATTTTTATTAGTTTAGATCAAAATGAAGCGATTTGAAAAACATATTTTTGTGTGTGAAAACAAAAGGCCGGAAGGTCATCCCAAAGGCTGCTGCCAGGATAAAGGTAGTATTGAAATAAGAGCATTATTTAAAAAAAGATTGAAAGAGCTTGGGTTAAGCCTTAATGTTCGAGCAAATGCGGCCGGCTGTCTCGATGCTTGTGAATTTGGCGTTACAGTTCTGGTTTATCCCGAACAAATCTGGTACGGTGGAGTAAAGACGGACGATGTTGAGGAAATAATTCAAAGTCATATAATAAATAATAAACCTGTTGAAAGACTTTTTATAAAAGATAAACGTTTTCATAAAGATGACAATAAAATCTGAAAAAATATTTGCAAAGAAGGTATTTGATTTATTAAAGAAAGAATATCCTGTAGTTAAAACTGCATTAGTTCATAAAAATCCTTTTCAACTTTTAATATCGACTATTCTTTCTGCACAATGTACTGATGAAAGGGTTAACATAGTTACCAAAGAGCTTTATAAAAAGTACAAAAAACCTGAAGATTTTTTAAGGGTTAATGTTCGTCAGCTTGAAAAAGATATATATTCAACTGGCTTTTATCGTAACAAAGCTAAAAACATTAAGTTATGTTGTGAGAAGCTTGTAAAAGAATTTAAAGGAAAAGTTCCTGCAGATTTTGAAGCTTTAAATAGCTTACCCGGCGTTGGCCGAAAAACTGCTTCGGTAGTAGCAGGAAATGGTTTCGGGATTCCAGCTATTGCAGTTGATACTCACGTGAAGCGGTTATCAAATTTATTAGGCTTTATAAAATCAAATGACCCTGAAAAAATAGAATTTAAACTAAAGGAACTTCTACCTGAAAAGGATTGGATAAATTCTTCCCATTATCTTGCATCACACGGAAGAAATATTTGCATTGCTAATCGTCCCAAATGTTTGCAATGTGTGCTTGGGAATCTTTGTCCTTCATTTAGTCCTATGGAAACATAACCGCTGAAAAATTTGAGGAAATAAAATGGAAGATAATTCAAGGAACAGGGAAAATTGTTTATCTATATTGAAAGAGTATACCAAGAGCGACAGCCTGTTAAAACATGCTTATGCCGTAGAAACGTGTGTAAAAGCTTATGCTAGAAAATATAACGAAGATGAAAATTACTGGGGGAATGTTGCTCTGCTTCATGATTTTGATTATGAAATGTATCCTACTGAAGAGGAACACCCTTTTAAGGGTTCTGAGATTTTGAAAGACAAAGGGTTTGATGAAGATTTTCGAAAGAGTATTTTGTCCCATGCTAATTATTCCGGTGAACCAAGAGATACCAAATTAAAAAAAGTGTTGTTTGCCTGTGATGAGTTAGCCGGTTTTATAACAGCCGTTACTTATGTCAGGCCAAACAAAACGATCGACGAAGTCAAAGTAAAATCTGTTAAGAAGAAGCTAAAGGATAAAGCCTTTGCAAAATCTGTCAGCAGAGAAGATATAATAAACGGAACTGAGGAACTCGGAATATCAATGGATGAACATATACAGTTTTGCATAGAAGCAATGAAGGCAAATAAAGAAGAATTGGGTTTATAGTGATTGGTCAGGAAGTTGAAAATTTTAGATTACAAGATCAGAACGGGAATCTTTTTGATCTGTATGATAATCTGAATACAAATATTTTGCTTGTGTTTTATCCAAAGGATAATTCTAAAGTTTGCTCAAAACAATTGAAAAATTATCAATTACAAGAAAGTTTTTTTTTGAAAAACGATATAAAAGTAATTGGTATAAATGTTGAAGATGTAAAATCACATAAAAAATTTTGTGATGACGAAGATATCAGAATTCCTCTGCTTTTCGATAAGAAAAAGCTGATTAGCAGGAAATTCGAAGCATTAAATTTTTTGGGAATTAACAAAAGGAAGATGGTTCTTATCGATAAAAACAGGAAAGTTGTCCTAGAACAGGATATTTCCTATTTCAATTTTCCAACAGCTGAGAAAATTCTGGAGAAAATTGAAAAGTTAAAAATTTTGCAAAAAACTTGACTATTTAGTCCATAACTGACTAAATTTAATATAATATTTAGGAGGAATAGCAGAGATTTTGCTACAAATAAAGAATTTGCTACAGAATTAAGGAATAGTAAATAATTTCAATCTTTTTCTGTATCAATTTTAATTGGTTCATAACATAGGTCTAAATGAAGAGCAAAATCTCGATAATTTTAGTTTTATTACTAAATGTTTTAGCTTTTTCGCAAAGCGATATTAAAGTTATCTCTTCTGACAGAAACTCTCTCGTAATCGAATATACTCCCAGTTATGCCGATTCTACGGTTGCACAAATTAATAATGAAAATTATATAAACGTTGGCCTTGTTAATGGCTATATCAGGAATTCTAATCAATGGGGTTCGCCCGCGGTTCCTGTAAGATTGATAAACGTCGGTGTGCCCGCTGAATTTGGAAATACTATTCAGATATTAAGTTCAGCCTATAAAGAAATCAAAGGAAAAATAATCCCGGTTCCAAAACCTGACGGTTACAAGAACGTTAATAAATCTGTGTATGAAATAAATGATAAATATTTAACTTATAAAAATTCTGAGGAACTGGTATCATTCGGGAAATATGGGCTTTCCAGAAGTGTTCCTACCCAGCAGATTATAATTTCACCGGTAAAATTTTTTGCTGCACAAAAACGTATTCAGATTTATACAAAAATAATTTTCAGGATCAATTTTTCTTCTGCTCAAACATTTTCCTCTAAACCGGTGAGCAATCTTCTTGAAAATAGTATAGTTAATTTTTCTGTTGCAAAATATTGGACAGTTAACAATGTTAACTTGAAAAAAGGAATTTTTAATAGTGTACTTTCAACTGGCAAGTGGGTTCGTGTGGAAACTACTGATGAAGGTATATATAGAATTACAAAGGCTATGATGAGTGATTACGGTTTTGATGTGGATAATTTAGATCCAAGAACTATTAAGATTTATAACAATGGCGGTAAAGTGCTGCCGGAGGATTTTAATTCACCAAGACCATCTGACTTGCAAGAAAATGCAATTATGGTCGTTGGTCAGAATGACGGTAATTTTGACGATTCTGATTATATACTATTTTACGGTAGGGGAAATGATTTTTGGGATTACGATACAACTTCACAGTCCATAAAAAGATATCATCACTGGTATTCCAATAAAAATTATTATTGGATAACAGTGGGAGGAGCCAATGGAAAAAGGATACAAGATGAAGCCAGCTTAAATACGTCAATCAGATATATTCAGACTTCGACCAAAAGTTTTGTCGATTGGGATGATGATAAGAAAAATGTTGGTGGAACAGGGCGTGAATATTTTGGAGATTCTTTTACAGAATCTAATCCGTCAAATACATATACCAATAAACTCGATGGGCTGATACAGGGCTCCACGATAACCTACAAATGCAGGTTTGCAAATATTTCTCAGGAAGGTATCGGACTACAGGTAACAGAAAATAATACACAGATTTATTCGACTTATATTAATGGCTATATCACTTCGTTAAATTATTTAATCGGAATTCAACTTAATTTTACAACAACCTATTCAGGTGTTTTACCGGATAATAGAAGTGTCTTAAAATTTACAATTACGCCCGGAACAAAAACCTCAGAAGGTTATCTTGATTATTTTGAAATATATTATGACAGAAACCTTTCTGCTGCAGGTGATTATTTGTCATTTTTTTCTAAAGACACCACTTCAGTTATAGAATACCCACTCTCCGGTTTTTCATCATCAAATATTATGGTGTTCAATGTTACTGATTATGCAAACGTTAAAGAAATTACAAATCCGGTATTGCTAAGTGGCGGAAATTTTACTTTTCAATCTTCTGAGGTTTCCGGTAGTGCATCACATTATATTGCTGTAACGAACAACAATTTTAAAACGCCTGCTAATCCTGTTTCGGAATCTAACTCCAATTTACACGGCATAGCTGCAGGTGCCAGGTTTATTATTATTACCAATAAGGACTTTATTTCGGCTGCTAATAGATTAAAAACTTATCGAGAGACTCAAGCCAAGATAAAAATATCGACTATCGTTATAGATGTTGCACAAATATTCAATGAGTTTTCAGGAGGTTTGTTAGATGTTTCTGCTGTTAGAGATTTTATAAAATATGCATACGATAACTGGCAAACGAAACCCGAGTACGTATTATTCCTCGGTAAGGGTACTTATGATTATAAAAACGTTGAAGATTATAATAATAATTATGTGCCGGTGTATGAAACTCAGGAATCTCTTGATGAAATTAATTCCTACACAAGTGATGATTTTTTCGTTAATGTAAGTGGCAATGATTCTTTTATTGATCTGGCGCCCGGTAGGATTACAGCTCAAACTTTGGATGAAGCAAATAGCGCTGTAGATAAAATAATTAATTATGAAACGAACAGTCCTGATGGAACTTGGAGGAATTTAATTACCTTAGTGGCTGATGATGGATACAGAGGAAATATATATGAAGGGGCAGAGCATACAGCCCCATCCGAAACGCTGGCAAATAGTATAATTCCTCCCTCTTTTGACTTAAATAAAATTTATATGGCCGCTTATCCAATTGAAATTACAGGTGATGGAAAGAGAATGCCCACAGTTAATACAGCTATTGTTAATGCTATTAATCAAGGAACATTCATACTCAATTATATTGGTCATGGTAGTCCGTCGCAGTGGGCTCATGAAGATGTTTTTAATCAGGCTACTTCTTTACCGATGTTGCATAATGATAAATATTTCTTTTTAACTGCTGCAACCTGCGATTTTGGGAATTATGATAAAACGAATTCTGTGAGTACGGCAGAAGACTTATTATTTATGAAAAATTCCGGATGCATAGCTTCATTTACTGCTACTAGGCCGGTTTTTTCATCTTTGAACCACGCTTTAATTTATCAGTTTTTTAATGATCTGCTAAACTCTGGCAGGGATACTCTTAATCTTATAATTCCACTTGGCAAAGCGTTGTTTGCGACAAAGCAGGTATATAATGGTGTTAATGATCAGAAGTATCATATTATTGGTGATCCAACATTGAGATTGGTATTACCGGAGTATTCAGCCAACATTGATTCTGTAAATGGTAATAATATTGCCGGAGATTCTGCCGTAGTGCAGGTAAAAGCTTTAAGCAATACAAAGATTAATGGTACTGTTCTAAAATCAAATAATTCACCTTGGAACAATTTCACAGGTGAGGGTATACTCACGGTTTTTGACTCACAAAGTATAGTGCCCCTTCCGGAAATTGGAAATTATCCGATGGTCGTTCAGGGAGGCGTAATTTTCAGAGGAAGAATATCAGTTTCAAATGGTAAATTTTCTACTAACTTTGTTGTACCGAAAGATATTTCTTATGAAAATCAAAACGGCAAAATAATATTTTATTTTTTCAATAATAATGTTGATGGGATTGGCTTTACAAATAAAATAATTATTGGAGGAACAGATTCTACAACAGTTAACGATGGGAAAGGTCCAAACATTGAAATATTTTTTGATGACATAGCTTACGGTAAATCAACTTTAATAAATTCTAATTCTACTTTACTTGTTAAAATCTCTGACGAAACCGGCCTTAACACTACAGGTACAGGTGTGGGCCACAAATTTGTTGGAATATTAAACGGCGATGAAAATAATCCGATTGATTTCACAAATTACTTTACCAGCGATATTAATTCGAACGGGAAATCAGGTGAGATCAAATATCCACTCAGCAATTTATCTGCCGGTAATTATAGCCTTGAGGTAAAAGCTTGGGACGTATTTAATAACTTTTCAGATGCCAAAACAAATTTTATTGTGGTTTCCGACAGCGAATTAGTGGTAAGGGATGTTTACAATTACCCTAATCCATTTACCTCAAAAACTACATTTACTTTTCAGCAAAATCTTAATAAACTTTTGGATGTAAAAATTAAAGTTTATACTGTTGCTGGTAGATTGATCAGGCAAATTGAAAAAATGAATGTCAATGATAAATTTGTAAAAGTTCCCTGGGATGGCAGAGATCAGGATGGTTCACCTATTGCTAACGGAACATATCTATATAAAATAATAGTCAGAACTGCTGATGGAAGCTATAATAAAAGTGTTTTAGGGAAATTGGCAGTTGTAAGATAAAAAAATGATGAATTCATAAATGATATCAGGAATTAACAATTATAAACATATTTAACGGAGGTTAAATAAAATGAAAACAATTATTAAGCTGATAATGATAACGATGCTTTTAGGTGTCATGCAAAAGATGACTTATGCGCAGGGAGGTGAGTCAGCAGTTCCGTTTTTATTACTTGCACCGGATTCCAGAGCTGGTGGACTAGGTGAGTCCGGAGCCGGTCTTGCTGATAATGGTGCTGCAATTTTTTGGAACCCTGCAGGGATAGCATTCCTTACCGGAAATGAAGTAAGCATAACTCACAGTAACTGGCTTCCACAGTTTAATCTTGATCTGTTTTATGATTACCTTACTTACAGGCAATATGTAGAAAGTCTAAATGGAAGTATAACTGCCAGCGTTACTTATATGAATTTTGGTGAATTCATTAGAACAAGTGCTGACTCACCAGACCCTATAGGAACATTCAGATCGTTCGATGCAGCGCTAACTTTAGGATACGCTACAAAAGTTAGCAGTGACTGGGGACTTGGAATGAATTTTAGGATAATTCATAGCAGGCTTTCAGATAGGCCGACTGAGTCTGAGCAGGGCAGCGGTGTTGCTACATCTGTAAGTTTTGATATTGCAACTATGTGGAGACCATCGTCATTCGAGATACCACTTTTAGGTAATCTCGGGAACAAATTTAGTGTTGGTGCTAACTTAAGTAATCTCGGTCCCAAAATATATTATATAGACCAATCACAAGCCGATCCAATTCCGACAAATTTTAGGTTAGGCTTTGCTTACCAGCTTTTAAAGGATGAATACAATTCTTTGATGTATACATTTGACATAAGTAAGCTATTGGTTGATAAAGACAGCACCGGATCAAAAGAATTTTATCAGGCTATGTTTTCAGCCTGGGGAGCAAAACCGTTCTTTAAATCTATGGATTATTCCATGGGTATGGAATATTGGTATGGCGAACCAGGTGATTTTCTATTTGCCTTAAGGACAGGATTTTTCTATGAAGATCCTTCTTACGGAAATAGGAAATTTGTGACTTTTGGGGCGGGTATCAGATATGACATTTATGGTTTTGACTTTAGTTATATTACAACATCTATCTTTTCCGGTGGTGCCAGTCATCCGTTGTCAGACACTCTCAGATTTAGTGTCTCTATCGGCTGGGGAGGAATAGTTGATCAAACAAGAGGTTTACCCAGAGGGATCTGAAATTAATGAAGTATTTTCTCATTCTTCTTAATGTACTTTTTGTTTTGGGCAGTTCACCTGCCCAAAACTTTATTAATAAGGTCCATCCTTTTTCATCATCGGTAATATCTCCTGTAATATCTAAAATCTCGGTACAAGCTGATACTCTAAAAATACTTGCAGTCATGGTTGATTTTCAAACCGATAGAGATGGTACAACTTTCGGTAATGGAAAATTCGGTTCTATTTATTCCAAGGATTATGGTCAGGATATTCTGGATCCGTTGCCGCACGATAAACCTTACTTTGAATCTCATTTGCTTTTTACAAAAAATTATTTTGAAAAAGTATCAAATGGTAAATTGATAATTCAATACACAGTCTTACCAGGAATACTTACAGTATCCAAAACTATGAGGAATTACTCGCCACCGAGTAATTCTACAGACTATACTTTATTAGCAAACTTTTGTAAAGAAGTTTGGCACCTTGCAGACTCCACCTATTCAGGATTTGATTTTTCACAGTTCAATCTTTTTACGATTTTTCACGCCGGAGCTGGGAGAGATGTTATTATACCCGGCACACTTGGCAACGAACACAACATTCCTTCATTATATTTAGGAGAAAAATCATTTAAAAATGTTTATGGAAACTCGTTCGATGGTTTTCCGGTTCATAATAATTTTAAAATAACGAACACAATTGTAATGCCCGAAACAGAGAACAGAGAAGTATCCAACGGATTGACGACATCATTTCTTCAACTTACGATAAATGGGTTAATGGCCGCAAATATTGGAAGTGCCATTGGCTTACCTGATCTTTTTAACACCTCAACCGGTGCATCGGCTATTGGGCGTTTTGGTTTAATGGATGGTCAATCATTTTTTGCTTTCAGTGGATTGTTCCCTCCAGAACCGACTCCATGGACAAAAATTTATATGGGATGGGCAAATGTTGTAACTGTTGATCCGGGTAATTATAAAGATATAAGAGTATTTGCTAAATTAGCTGCCACTACTCCTGATACAGTTATCCTGAAAATTCCAATTAACTCTAGAGAATATTTTCTTGTTGAGAACAGAAACCGTGATGTTCATAAGGACGGTGCAATTATTACATACGTTTCAAATGGGGTTACATCAACAAAAACATTTTTAGCTGATACAACTAATTTTAATAGCTCTGATGTTAGCGCAATTGGGGGTGTCGTTACGAATGTGGATGAATTTGATTGGGCTGTACCTGGTAATGGAATAGTTATATGGCATGTTGATGGAAATATAATTGACAATAATTTTACTTCTAACTCCATCAATGCTGGAACTAAGAAGGGAATCTTTGTGGAAGAGGCCGATGGTATACAGGATATAGGAGAACAATTTACAAATATATTCGGAGATGAAATAACAGGTGAAGGATCGGCAGAAGATTTTTGGTTTAAGTCCAATCCTTCAGAATTTTATACAAATAAATTTTCTAAAGATACTAGACCGAATACAAATTCAAATAGCGGAGCAAATAGTTTAATTACAATTTCTGATTTTTCTGATACTGCAAATGCTATGACTTTTAATATCGTTTATGGAGATTCCATCATTAAAAATATATTTTCACGTCAAATAGTAAATTCTAATTCCATAAGTAAGCTAAGTGTGTTTCAAAATAGTAGTGATTTTGAATTTGGTTTAATATCCAACTCTGGTCTATATCTATATAATGAAGATGGGGATTTTATAGATTCAATTTCTTCATTTTCAGATTTTAAACCTGCAACCTTAAGCTCCGGTGGATATACATACTATATCGGAGCTTATAATAAATTTTTGAATCTCTATGTTAAACAAGGTCCTGTGCTTCAATTAAATACCGGCATTGATGTAGGGAGCAAAATTACAACTCCACCTGTTATAAGGTCGTTGCAGCCTGATCAGTATCAAATACTTGTGGGCACAGCTTCTGGTAAGGTTTATATTTTTTCAATACCTGATCTACCGGTAGGAGCCCCAACTTTAACAGATAGCTTGAGCTTTGGCTCTTCTTCTGTAAAAATGATTTCCGCAGATGGGGATTATGTATCAGGAATTTCAGGCAGTAATTTTTATGATTCGAATAATAATTCAGTTAGTTTGGGTCAATCGTCTGCTTACATTGCAATTACAAAAGATAAAGATGGCAATCATTTGTCCCTTGTTTCATCGCAAAGTAAAATTTATGTAATTAAAAATGGAAATGTATTGAATGAATTTCAGGCTAAGATAAATTCTTCCAATAGAAATTTTGCTATTGCGGATCTTAAGAATGACGGAGAAAATTATATTATATATAATGAAGGTAATAAAATTGTTGCAAAAAACATTAATGGTGCATCAGCGGACAATTTTTCATTTACCGATCCTTTAGGAGTAGATTTTTCAGGTACCCCTTTAGCTGCTGACTTTGAAGGAGATGCAAAGTCTGAAATCATAGCTTCTACAATAGATGGAAGAATTTTTGCAGTTGATGGTGGAACTGGCAAGGTCATAGATGGATTTCCATTAAGTGTAGGTAGTTCGCTTTCCTGTGTCCCTGTTATTTTTGAAGATAATGGTTATTTGTCCATGGCAAGTGTAACAGCTGATAATAATTTTTATGCATGGATAATAGGGGCAACTGCAGGCAAACAATTTTGGTCTTCGGCAAACGGGAATAATTTTAATTCGTCGTTTTTAGATGCTGCATCTCAAAAAAATTATATCAGCGATTTTTTCCCTTTGAACAGGGCCTATAATTATCCAAATCCAGTTTATGGAAATTCGACCAATATTCGTTATTATGTTTCTGAGGATTCTAAAATTAGTATAAAAATTTTCGATATTGCAGGTAGTTTTGTAGATGAACTAAATGATTTTGCATCAGGTGGTTTGGATCACGAAACTGTCTGGAACGTCGGCAAAGTTCAAAGTGGAATTTATCTTGCAAGAATACAGGCTACCAGTGCTAGCGGAAAATCTCAAAGTAAAATTATTAAGATTGCTGTTGTTAAATAAAATGTTTTTCATTTCCCTGTAAATATGCTATTTAAAAAAAATAAGTTTCTATTAAAATTATTTATAATTTTACTTTTGGTAAACAGTCACTTTGTTTTTGCACAGTTCACTGATTTTCATCCTGAACTTAATTGGTATACAATCAAAGGCAAACACGTTGTTGTTCATTTCCATGAGGGTGCTGAAAGGACGGCAAGAGTTGTAGCTAAAATTGCCGATGAAGTATGGGGACCTCTTACATCGCTTTATCAATATGAACCTGAGACTGTTCATTTCGTAATAAAAGACATTGATGATTATTCCAATGGAGCTACATATTTTTTCGATAATAAAATCGAAATATGGACAAGTGCTCTCGATTTCGACCTTCGTGGTACACACAACTGGCTGAGGAATGTAATCTCTCACGAGTTGACTCATATGATACAAATTCAGGCGTCGATGAAAATGACCAGGGCTATTCCGGCTTTTTATATCCAGGCTTTGAATTATGAAGATGAAAGACGACCTGATATTTTATATGGGTTTCCGAATTTTGTTTTGTCTTATCCGATTGCTACAGTAAATGTACCGGCTTGGTTTGCTGAAGGAACAGCGCAATATATGCGCAAAGATTTTCATTATGATACCTGGGACACCCATCGTGATATGATTCTGCGTTCTTATGCACTCGATGGAAATATGCTTACCTGGAATCAGATGGGGGTTTTTGATAAAACCAGTCTGGGTAACGAGTCGGTTTACAATGCTGGATTTGCATTAACAAGATACATTTCTCAGAAATATGGTGAAGATAAACTTAGGAAAATAAGCAAAGCATTGAGCAAATTAGGAAATGTTACGATTGATCAGGCATTTGAAGATGTTTTGAATAAAGATGGATTTGAAGTTTACGATGAGTGGAAAAAATATATCACCAACAGTTATGAAAAAAGAAGCAAGGATGTACTTTCCAATCTTGTTGAGGGAAAGGAAATATCATCTGAAGGATTCGGTAATTTCTACCCTGTTTTTTCAGAAGACAACACAAAGTTTATTTATATCTCAAACAAAACAAGCGATTATTTTTCGCCGTCAGGGATTTATCTTTACAATCTGAAAACTAATACTGAAAAACTATTAGTGCAAAATGTAAGGTCTACAGTTTCCTGGATAAGAGGAACCAATAAAATTGTTTATTCAAAATTGGGGGATGATAATCCAAATTTTTATAATGTGCACGATCTTTATGTTTACGATATTGACAAAGATTCAGAGACGAGATTAACACACGATCTCCGCGCTAATCAACCAGATGTATCCCACGATGGAACAGAAATTGTTTTTCTTTTCGAAAGAGATGGAACAACAAACCTTGGAACAGTAGATATTGGTGGAAATAACTTTAAACAATTAACTTTTTTTCAAAATGGTGAACAAGTATACGATCCAAAATATTCTAACGATGATTCTTATATAATATTTGGATATTCCGATAAAGACGGCAGGGATATAATGAAAGTTGATTCCGATGGTTCTCATTTAGAGAAAGTTTTAGCTACAAAAAATGATGAGAGAAATTCTATATTTGATAAAAATGGTAATCTGGTCTATTCAAGTGATGAATCTGGAATTTTTAACATTTATTCATTGAATTTAATAACCCACAAAAAGAAACAGCTTACTAATGTTATTGGTGGAGCTTTTATGCCTTCTGTTTCCAATGATGGAAATATTCTGTATTCAGGATATACTTCTACCGGTTATAAAATATTTGAGATTAGTCCTGACGAACAATCAAAAGTTAACCCCGAAAAAAAATATGTGTTGAAAGAGGATCCTCCTCTTGGAAAAGATAAGCCGAACGGGGACATTTCAAACTTTGATCTACAACATTTACAAAACTTTGATGATTCGAAAACACCGGATTATAAGAAAGAAAAATATAGTGGAGCGTTTTCTAAATTATCTTTTTATCCGATTTTAAGATTAGACAATTATAATACCACGAATTCGTTTATTGAAAAAATAAAACCCGGATTAATTGTAAGTTCGATGGATATGCTAAACCGCTACTCACTTTTTGCAGGCGGTTCAATTAACACTCGTGGAGAAAGGGATCTTTTCCTAACGTTAGAATATAAAAATAAAATTCCCGGCTTGTTCGATCTTGGACTAAAACCGGAAATGACGCTTGAACTGTACAATATAACAAGGAAATCAAATATAAATGTTTACTTTGGTGCCGATACTGTTGGAAATACAGTTAATTATGATTTTATTATTCCTACTGTAGTTACTTACAATCTTTTCGAAGTTGATCTTGCAGCTAAATATAAAATATTTACCAGGAATCAGTGGCTTGAGTTCAGATTTATTTTTAGCCGGTATACTGCAAATTTAAGCAGTTTTATTTTGCCCGATAGAGAAACTCTTTATCCTTCAACAAATGATACATACCTTATCGGGAGAAATTTTCAGATAAAATATACGCTTGATGCTGAAGCTCCGTATATTGATTCCGATATAAACCCAGTCGGTACTCATCTCGAGCTACAGTACAATTATGAATTCAATAAGTTTAATCCGGATGGAAAATATACAGTTGTTGATGGAATAATTCAGCCTGACTATACAAATTTTAATTTCCACAGAGTTGAGTTAAATCTGCAAACTCATTTCCCGATTACGCACGATCAAACACTATCAGCAAGAGTTCGTGCTGGTTCGATATTAGGGCCGGCTGAACCTGATTTTTTTGATTATTTTCTTGGCGGATTGGTTGGAATGAAAGAATATCCTTTTTATTCGATATCCGGGAATAGAGTTGCCTGGCTGAATTTAACGTATAGATTTCCTCTGGCAAAGAATATTGATACAAGAATCGGGCAACTGTATGTTGATAAAGTATTCTTATCATTCTTTGGTGACTTTGGAAATGCCTGGACCGGAAAAGCCCCCGGATTGGATCAGTTTAAGAAAGGTGTTGGCTCTGAACTAAGACTTATGATGAATTCATTTTATATTTTTCCAACTGCAGTATTTTTCAGTGCGGCTTATGGTTTTGACAAATTTACAAAAACAGTTAATGATAAAGTCATAACTTATGGAAAAGAATGGCGCTTTTACGGTGGAATTTCTTTTAGTTTCGATTATTAAATTAAAATCTTCATTTAATTAAATCTTTTGATGTGATGAAAAAAATATTCTTCTCCTTGTTTGTGGCTCTCTTTTTAATATCTGGTTTTTCATACGGACAATCAGAAAAAGATAATCTAATTTTAACCGGCAATCTTTACAGAGATTCTAAGATTGTTCTGAATAAATTTGATCAGGAAAATATGTTTGCTGCTTATCAGATGTCAGGAAAAAAATCTCCAGTTAAAGCTGCGTTATTTTCATTAGTAGTTCCGGGTGCAGGTCAGTTTTATAACGGAAATATTTTACTGTCAGCTATATTCATTGCTGCTGAAGCAGTTTTCATTACAACAGCTGTAATCTATAACAATAAAGGTAATAGACAGACAGACGATTTTCAGAATTTTGCAGACCAACACTGGAGTATTAATAGATATGCCGGATGGACTTTGGACCATCTTTCGAATCTGAATAGCTCTCTACCTCATGATGAAACTTATTACGAGAATAGAGTATTTCCAAACGGCCGAAGTGGTGAAGTGGTATTAAGCGAGTTAAATAATTTGGAAAGAGATATTGAAGACGGTTATTCGCATAATCTGCCACCTCATGGGGAACAACAGTATTATGAATTAATTGGTAAATATCCTCAATATAGTTCAGGGTGGGATGATTTTACCGGTAACGATTACCATAATTTATCTCCTAATTTTCTAAATTATTCAGGTCAGCGTGGTGAGGCAAATGATCTCTACCGTATTTCAACGAGAGCTGTGGCCGGAATTTATATAAATCACGTAATCAGTGCACTTGAAGCTGCCTGGGGTGCCTCCAGATTTAATGACAATTTATCTGTAAATATGAGATTACGGACAATAAATCTTACTAACAGAGTTGAATATGTTCCAACTATGAATATAAGTTTTAGCTTTTGATTTTTTGTTTCTTCGATTTTTGTGAACGATACTGCTGAACTGACTTGTGCATGCAAATTGGCTGTATCGTTTTTTTATGAGTACTTAATTTAATTTTTACGCTTATCAGTTAAAGCAATCCGGATCGTAATGAATCTGATTATTAATTATTATTTTGGTGTATGAAAAAACCACTAGTTGTTATAGTTGGCAGACCAAACGTTGGGAAATCCACGCTATTTAACAGGCTGATAGGCCAAAAAGATGCAATTGTTGATGATATTAGTGGCGTGACACGTGACCGCAATTATGGTGAAGCTGAATGGGCTGGCAAAGAATTCAGACTTATAGATACCGGTGGATATGTTCCTGATTCTCCCGAACTTTTTGAAACTGCCGTAAGAGAACAGGTTGAAATTGCCATTGACGAAGCAGACAAAATTATTTTTTTAGTTGATGTTCGTGATGGTGTCAATCCAATGGATACTGAAATCATAAAAATGTTGAGGAGTGCAAATAAAGAATTTTTCCTTGTTGCCAATAAGGTTGATTCTGAAAAATTTGAACCCGCTGTCAATGAATTTTATTCACTCGGAGTCAATAAGGTTTACGACATCTCAGCTCTAATGGGCAGAAAAATTGGTGATTTCCTAGATCAGCTTACAGAAGGTTTCCAATTAAAAGAGAATATCGAGGGTGAAGATAGCCGGTTAAAAATAGCAATTGTAGGCAGACCCAATGTAGGAAAATCATCTCTTGCAAATGCCTTACTGGGTTTCGACAGGAGCATAGTAACCGATATACCTGGAACAACGCGCGATAGTCTTGATTCAATTTTAAAATATTACAGTGAAGAAATTGTACTAATTGATACTGCCGGCTTGCGAAAAAAGAAAAAAGTTGAAGAAAGTATAGAGTTTTATTCTAACCTTCGTTCACTGAAAGCAATCGGTGAATGCGAAGTTGCTATTGTGATGATTGATGCTATATCCGGGCTGGAAAAACAAGACCAAAAAATTATCGATGAGGCAGTAAGATGGAGAAAAGGAATAATCATTGCAGTTAATAAGTGGGACCTCATCGAAAAGGAGACCAATACAGCAAAAAGAATAGAGGATGAAATAAGAGAAAAGCTGGGAGCTATTGATTACATCCCTATGGTCTTTATATCTGCATTAACCAAACAAAGAATTTTCAGGCTAATAGAATTAAGTAAAAAAATTGATGAAGAAAGAAAAAAGAAAATTCCAACCAGTGAACTGAACTATATTCTCTTACCGGAAATAGAAAAAATTCCACCACCAACAACTCATACAGGTAAAGAAGTGAAAATTAAATATATTACACAGGTAGGAGAACATTATCCCGTCTTTCTTTTTTTTACTAGTTATCCTAAAAATATTCCGGATCATTATAAAAGATTTCTTGAAAAATTAATAAGGAAACATTTTGGTTTTGGAGGAGTAACTTTTACATTGAGTTTCAAAGAAAAATGATAAAACCTAAAAAAATAATTGTTGTAGGAGGAAATGCTGCCGGACCTGCCGCTGCTGCCAAGGCAAAAAGGTTTAATCCTGAAGCTGAAGTTCTTCTTTTTGAGGCCGGTAATTTTATATCTACCGGTACCTGTGAAATTCCCTATGTTTTATCAGGTGAGATTGATGATTATAATCGAATTATTTTCTTTTCACCGGAAGATTTTCTCGAAAAAAAAGGCATCAAAGTTTTTATTAATCACAAGGTTGAATCTATAAACAGAAAAGATAATAAAATTGTAGTCCGAGATTTGATAAAGAATAATGCATTAGAATTTAATTATGATAAATTGGTATTGACAACCGGTTCAGTTGCAGTGAACGTGGATCAATTTTCAACCTCTCTAAAGAATGTTTATAATTTGAAAAACATACAGGACCTGGTAGATATTCTTAAATTAGTGAAAGAGAAAAAGCTAAATAAAGTTGTCATTGTAGGTTCCGGCTATATAGGACTTGAAGTAGCTGAAGCTTTTAATAAATTAGATGTTTCCATTACTATGGTTGAAAAAGATAGGTATCCGCTCCCTAATAGTGAACCTGAAGTACAACATTTGATTTATGAATTATTAAAGCGAAAGGATATCTCGTTTTACGGGGAAACAGATAAATTTAGGACTACAACTTCTGACAATATTTTGAAAAGTATAAACCTTGACAGCAGGCTATTGGAATTTGATATAGTTTTGGTAACTGTAGGATTTCTGCCAAATACAGAATTAGCCAAAAGCTGCGGTCTGGAAATAGGAACTACCGGCGGTATTAAAGTTGATACAAAACTTCGTACATCCTGTCAGAATATTTATGCTGCCGGAGACTGTATTGAAGTTACAAATGCAGTTACAAATCGCCCTGCTTATATACCTTTAGCAACAATTGCTCATGATTACGGACATATTGCAGGCGAAAATGCTGCGGGTGGTAATAAAAGAGTAGAACCGGTTGTAAAAAATCTGTCAGTAAGAATATTTGATAAATTTTTAGTTAATGTCGGGTTAACTTCGCTGGAAGCAAAAAAAGAAAATTATTTATTTGATTCCGTGCAGGAAGTTGCACCGAGTTTAATTGAAGTAATGCCCGATAGTGACAAAGTGTTCGGAAAAATTATTTATGAAAAAGATAGCAAAAGGATTCTCGGAGCTACCTTTTTTGGCGGAAAAGAAGTTTCAGGATTCGGTGATCTTATATCTGCATTGATCAGAACAAAACAGAGTGTGGAGATACTTGCTTCTGTAAATTATAATTATACGCCGCCGCTTTCACCTATGGTAAATTTGTTATCTGTACTCGGAAGAAAAATCAAATAATTTTGGAGATTATCAATGACAACCGCTAATAAAAATTTTATTGTGCTTGACCATCCAATGATTAAAAGAGATGTAACATTACTGCGTGATAAATTGACGGAGCCGGAAGCATTCAGAGAAGCGGTAAAGAGAATTTCTACTGTTTTGTCGGTTGAGATTAGCAGGGATTTTAAATTAACCTCCTTTAAGGTTGAAACTCCTCTTGAGATTACAGAAGGATATAAAACATCACAGGATGTTGTACTTGTTCCAGTGTTAAGGGCCGGACTTGGAATGGTAAGCGGTTTTTTGTCAATTCTTCCTAACGCCCGTGTTGGACATATCGGATTACAACGCGATGAAGACACTTTAATGCCGGTCGAATACTATTATAAAACACCTAAAAACATAGACGTGGCAACAGTCATTTTAATTGATCCCATGCTTGCAACGGGTGGCAGCGCTTCCGAAGCAATTAAATTTCTGAAAAAAAGAGGAGCAAAAAATATTATATTTGCATGCCTGGTAGCAGCTCCTGAAGGAATAAAAAAAATGGAAAAAGATCATCCTGAAGTTAAAATTTTTGGAGCAGCACTGGATAGGGAATTAAATGATAAAGGATACATATTACCGGGGTTGGGGGATGCAGGAGACAGAACGTTTGGCACATTATAAAAAGTTATTTGTATACTGTATAATATTATTTTCAGTTAAAGGTTTTTCACAAACATATCCTGATCCCGTAGTTGATTCACTTTTAAAAAGTGGAACTAATGATATTATACTTCAGAACTATGAACAGGCAAAACAAACTTTTGAATACCTGAATTATACCTACACTCAGTTTCCTCTTGGTAATATCTATATTGTTGCTACAGAAATTGCTAAAGCTTATGATTATGAAGAACCATATAACTCGGATTATATCACAGCCAACCTCGATACTGCTGAGACAAAAACCAGTGCTCTCCTGGATAAAGACAAAAATAATTTATGGTATTTGTATTTTCAGGCTTTAGAAGAAGGATATTATGCATATTTTCAGGTGCTCCGTAAAAACTGGCTTTCGGCTTTATCTAACAGTGTGGATGCAGTGCGTGATTTTGAGAAATGTCTGAATATCGATCCGCAATTTTATGAGGCCAAAATAGCTATAGGGAACTTTCAATATTGGCGGAGCAGGAAAACTGAATTATTAAAATGGCTTCCTTTTGTAAAAGATGAAACACAATTAGGAATTGAAAACTTACGAATGGCTGTTGACCATGCTTCCTATCATAGGTATTCGGCAATTAATTCTCTATTATGGATTTACATTGACCAGAAAAAATACCAGTCTGCAATAGACCTTGCCGAAAAAACCCTTAAACAGTTTCCCGGGAGCAGGTTCTTTATGTGGCCTTTGGCGAGAGCTTATGAAGAAATTGATATTCAAAAAGCCATTGATACTTACCGGGAACTCCTTGCTTCTTACTCAAAACTACCGGAATCAAATTTCTATAATGAGATAGTTATAAAGCACATCCTCGCCCAACAGTATGTAAAATTAGGAGATAAAAAAACGGCATTAGATCTTTGTAATCAGATTCTTTCATTAAAAAATCTCTCCGACTATACAAAAGACAAATTAGGGGACAGGCTTGATCGCGTAATAGACCTAAAAAGGGAACTTTCAGACAAGTAATCGGGTCATACTACTCTTCTAAGCTATTTAACAATTCCTAAAAATAAGGTAAATTACAACATATTATATGAATGACAATATTTTCAGCAAATGAGTATTGCAAATACAAAAGACAGGAAAATGCTCGACGATCTCATTGCAACGTGCAGAAAAAATCTGCCAAATGTCAATGAACCTTTGGTAGCAAAAGCATTTGAATTTTGTATCGAAGCTCATAAAAATGATCTTCGTGCTTCGGGTGAGCCATACTTTACTCATCCTTACGAAGTTGCGATGATAGTTGCAAAAGAATTTCCGCTTGATGACATAACTGTTGTCAGTACACTTTTGCACGATGTTGTTGAAGACACTGAATTTAATCTTGATATGCTTGCCAGGGAATTCGGAACAGAGGTGGCAGACATAGTCGATGGAGTTACAAAGATAAGCGGAATTTTTAAAGGACAGGAAATTACTCAAGCCGAAAATTACCGCAAGCTCCTTCTTTCGATGGTAAGAGACATTCGTGTAATATTAGTAAAGTTTGCAGATCGTCTTCATAATATGAGAACACTTGAGTTTGTTAGTCCTGATAAACAAAGAAGGATTGCACAGGAAACTCTTGAAATATATGCTCCCTTTGCAAATCGTTTTGGCTTGGGACGGGTAAAATGGGAACTTGAAGATTTATCCTTTAAATATCTTAATAAGGAAGCCTACGAAGAAATTGCTAAAAAAATTAAAAGTAAAAGACGTGAAAGAGAATCTTATATTAAAAAGTTTAGTGAACCGATTAGAGAAAAATTAGATGAATATTCTTTAAAATATGAAATAAGCGGAAGAGCTAAACATCTATATAGCATTTACAGAAAGATGGTCAGGCGTAATAAACCATTTGAAGAAATTTACGATCTCTTTGCAATCAGGATAATTCTTGATACGACAAATACGAATGACTGCTACACTACTCTAGGTATTGTAAATCAAATTTATCTCCCTGTACCGGATAGATTTAAAGATTATATCTCAATTCCAAAGACTAATAACTATCAATCAATACATACAACTGTGGTCGGTCCTGAAGGGAGGTTGGTAGAAGTTCAGATAAGGACTACTAAAATGCACGAAGTAGCAGAAAAAGGCGTAGCTGCTCACTGGCGCTATAAAGAAGATAAATCGACTTCGGATAAAGACCTTGAAACATGGGTTAACTGGATACGGGAGATTTTTGAAAATGCTTCTAAGGATGAAGCCAGAAAAGAATTACTGGAAAGTTTTAAACTTAATCTCTACCAGTATGAAATCTACGTATTCACTCCCAAAGGTGAGTTAAGACGATTGCCCGCAAATTCAACTCCTGTAGATTTTGCATTTGCTATACATAGTAATGTAGGTTTTCATTGCATCGGTGCAAAAGTGAACGGCAAAATTGTTCCACTTGACACAATACTGCACAGTGGAGATCAGGTAGAGATAATTACTTCAAAGAATCAACATCCAAATAAGAACTGGGCAAAGTTTGTTACAACACACAAAGCAAAGTCTTCAATCCGTAAGTGGATCAATAAAGAAGACGAGCAAATAGTAGAAACAGGAAAAGATCTTTGGGAAAAGAAAACAAAAAAAATGAAATTATCTTTTAATCAGGGTGATATTGAGAAAATTGCATCCAATCTAAAATTCGAAAACACAAAACACTTTTTCAGATCTCTTGCACAGGGAAAAGTTAATCTCGATGAAGTGCTTTCAGCAACACGGGAGCAGGATAAAAAAATCAAAGAAGACCACGTAATAACCTTCGATAATTTTGCTGCTTCTGCCAGGAATAATGTTGGAGGAGTATTAATCGAAGGAAAAAAATCACCTATACTTTATTCATATGCAAAATGCTGCAACCCTATCCCGGGTGATCCGGTTATAGGATATATAACTGTCGGGGAGGGGATAAAGATTCACAGAAAAACCTGCAGCACGCTTATGAATATATCGGAAAAAGATAATTCAAAACTTGTGCCTGTTCAATGGCCACAAAATGATAGTTCTTTATTTGTAGCAGGGCTAACAGTGACAGGCGATGACTCTCCGGGAATTTTAAATGAAATTTCACACGCGATAGTTTCTTATCAGAATACAAATATTAAATCGATTAATATAAATACAAGTGATTCTGCTTTTGAAGGTAGTGTAACTCTATACGTACATAATATAGATCATCTGACAAGGATCATGGATAGGTTAAAAAAATTAAGAGGAGTTTATTCAGTTGAAAGATTTGAAAGCGTCTAATGGCTGATGGCTGAAGAAAAAGAATCCAGAATATTGGGCTTTGACTATGGAGCAAAGAGAATAGGTGTAGCTCTCAGTGATCCGCTTATGACCTTCGCATATCCCCACATTACAATTAAAAATGATAACAAAACCTGGAGTGAGTTAGATAATTTAATAAGGGAGAAAAATGTTATAAAGATTATTCTCGGTTATCCGTTCAGGGAAGATGGTAAGCCTTCTGGGCTATCACCTACAATCACCAAATTTAAGGAAAATCTTGAAAGACGATATAAGATAGAAGTTATATTGTGGGATGAACGATATACCTCCTCAATTGCTACAGAAATGATGATTTTAAGCAATAATAAAAAGAGCAAAAGAAGGGATAAAGGAATAATCGACAGAAATGCTGCTGCAATTATTTTGCAGGAATATCTGAATGAACATAAACTTAAAGGTTAAATTGAGGTGGCAGTAATAAAAAACTTTATAATTGACATTTAAGTCCCTATAAAGTATTTT
Source organism: uncultured Ignavibacteriaceae bacterium (assembly GCA_964595355.1). Taxonomy (GTDB): domain Bacteria; phylum Bacteroidota; class Ignavibacteria; order Ignavibacteriales; family Ignavibacteriaceae; genus JAKAGZ01. The sequence goes on from CAZQQD010000037.1 coordinate 21,827, forward strand.
TTAAGAAACAATTCAAAAAATTTGGAGCATATCAATGGCACTTGACGCACTTGGAATGATAGAAACAAAAGGGCTGGTCGGTTCAATTGAAGCTGCAGACGCAATGGTAAAAGCAGCAAAGGTTGAACTTCTCGGCAAAGAAACCATCGGCGGAGGTTATGTAACTGTCATGGTTCGTGGGGATGTTGGTGCAGTTAAAGCAGCAACCGATGCCGGCGCAGCGGCGGCTCAAAGAGTTGGTGAGTTAGTGTCAGTACACGTTATTCCGCGTCCTCACGTGGAAGTTGAACAAATTCTTCCAAAAAGAAAATAATAGCTTATGCCTAGGGCGTTAGGATTAGTTGAAACTAAGGGATTAGTGGCTGCCATCGAAGCAGCTGATGCAATGCTTAAGGCTGCAAACGTAGCGTTTGCAGGAAAGTCGATTACGAGGCCTGCATTAGTTACTATTAAGGTAGTAGGAGAAACTGCAGCTGTAAGGTCAGCTGTTGATGCTGGAGCTGCGGCTGCTGAAAGAGTAGGGAAGGTAGTATCAGTTCATATTATACCTCAACCGGATGATCAACTTATTTCAATGCTCCCTGAAATCGATGAATCAAAGCCCGTTACCTCGGGCAGAACAACTAGAGAAAGAGAAGAAGCAAAAACAGTTGAAGGTTCTTCCGATACAATAACCAGATTAAGAAAGGAAGTGCTGTATAAAAAAGAAAGTGGTGGAGCAGGTAATATTGATGAAATCAATTCAATGAATGTTCATCAGCTTAGACACCTGGCAAGGAGCATTCCTGAATTTCCAATTAAAGGCAGGGAAATTTCCCGCGCCAACAGGGATGTATTATTAAAGTATTTCAGAAATTTAAAGTGAATTGAAAAATTATAGAACATAAAGAACTCCACGTATTGTGGAGTTTTTTTATGCTATTTTCGTTTTATATTTACAAAATGAAGAATAATTTACATATAATAATTATTTCGTTTTTGTTTTCTGTCATTTTGTGGATATCAATATCACTTTCAAACGATTTCTATTCAACTTTTGATATTTCACTTAAACTTGTTGACTTCCGTCAGGGACTAACCAGCAGCTCAAAAATCCCCCAAAATATTTCTGTTAAAGTAAAAGGTAAAGGTTGGAAACTAATAGCTGCAGAGATAGGAGCAGAACCTTCTTTTACGGTAACTGCTTCCGGTGATACAGGACAAAAATATATAAATCTTTACAATTACCTTAGCGAAAATCAGTGGCTTTCTTCAGACCTTGAAGTTATTGATATTAGTCCGGATACACTTTCTTTTAGTATTGAAAAAATTACAAGTAAAAAGCTGAAAATTTTACCTGATTTTAATATTAATTTCAAAGAAGGTTACGGAATCGCTTCACGGATATCAATTGTTCCTGATTCTGTTGTAGTTTATGGCCCGTTGAGTGAATTAAAAAAGATGACTTCTGTACAAACCGAGAATCTTAAACTAAGTGATGTGAGTGACAAAATAGTCAGGCGTGTAGATTTGAAAAATATTCAGGGAATGACTTATGAAGAAAATAATGCTATAGTGGCAATTGATGTACAGAGAATTGTTGATCGGAATATAGATAATATTAATGTTGACGTGCTTGATGTTCCTAAGGACAGGGAAGTAGTATTACTGCCAAATAAAATTTCGATTGGCATAAGAGGAGGAATTGATATTTTAGGTAAATTAACCGGCGACGAGTTTAAAGCTTATGTAAATTACAGGGACTTAATATTGGATACACTTGGTGCAGTTGTTCCTCATATTGAATTACCTCGAAATGTATCAATTAAATATGTGAAACCTGAACAACTCAGGTATGTAATTAAAAAATTTAATTAAATTCTTATCCCATTTATTCAGAGCAATAATGTTTATAACTTTTGAAGGCATTGACTTTTGTGGAAAATCAACCCAGGTATACCTTCTTAAAAAATATTTGTTATCCCAAAATAAAACTGTTGAAATAATTCGTGAACCAGGAGGGACTGAAATATCGGAAGCAGTAAGGTCAATACTACTTGATAAAAAGCACAACCATATGAAGATGGAAACGGAAATATTCCTTTTTTCAGCTTCAAGGGCCCAACTGGTAAGAGAAAAAATTCAGCCTTCGATTAATAAAGGTGTTTATGTAATTTCCGATCGTTTTCACGATTCTACTACAGCCTACCAGGGATACGGCAGAGGCATTGATCTGGAAACGGTAAATCATATAAATAAACTGGCTATTGACGGAGCAATTCCTGATATTACTTTTATAATCGATATCCCGGTTTCCGTTGCAAGCAAAAGAAAAATGAAAAAGTCTGAATCAAGTCTTGATAGAATGGAACTTTCTGATAACATTTTTTTTGAACGCGTAAGGAAGGGTTACCTGACAATTGCCGGAAAAGAAAGACGATTCCGGGTAATTGACGGTACAAAATCAATTGAAGAAATAAACAAAAAAATAATTGAAGAAATTAACTTAATTGAAATGAAGGAAAAAGTATGAAAATGAAGAATGCTAAAAAGTTTGTACTGGCAGGGGTGACTGTTTTACTATTCTCAGGTTTTTTTGCTGGCAGAAATGATATCTATTTTGAAATTTCAAAAAACATTGACCTCTTCGGCAAGGTTTATAAAGAAGTATCGTTTAATTATGTAGAACCGATTGATCCAGAGCAATTTATGCGTGCTGGTATAAACGGCATGCTTGATGCTCTCGATCCCTATACAATGTTTATTGATGAAAATAAAAAAGAGGATATCGATCTTATTACAAGCGGTAAGTATGGAGGAATAGGTATTTCAATCGGGGTAAGAGGAGATAGAGTTACAATTGTTGAAGTAATGGACGGGTATTCTTCACAAAGACAGGGTTTAAGAATTGGTGACGTTATTTTAGAAGCAGACAGCGTTAGAATCACTCCTGAAAATCTCTATCAGATCTCTTCGTTAGTTAAAGGTGCTCCTGGCACTACTGTTCATTTAAAGATTCTAAGGAATGACGAAAAAGATACCTTGAATTTTAATCTGGTGAGGGAAGAAGTCTTGGTTAAAAGTTTAACTTATTACGGGTTCTATCCGAAAAACAGTAATAACGTTTATTTAAAGCTTACAAATTTTAGCCGTTCGGCTGGAGACGAAATCAAAAGGGCGTTACTTGAATTAAAGGCACAAAAGCAAATTAAATCGATAGTGCTTGATCTACGTGGGAATCCGGGCGGTTTACTGGATGTTGCTGTGGACATTTGCAACAAGTTTCTACCTAAGGGAGACTTAATTGTTTCCACGCGTGGGCGGGATCAGTCTGATGAAAAACAATATTTTGCAACGCAGGAGCCTCTCGTAGGAAATTCAAAACTGATAGTTCTGATAAACGGCGGTTCTGCTTCTGCATCTGAAATTACGGCAGGAGCAATGCAGGACCACGACAGAGGAGTAATACTCGGAACAAAATCTTACGGTAAAGGTTTGGTACAAACTATCACTCCGCTTGATTATAATACTTCATTGAAAATAACAACAGCAAAATATTATACCCCAAGCGGACGATGCATTCAAAAGATTGATTATACAAAAAACAATAAAGTCTTTACACAACCAGATTCAATTGTAAAATCTTCCTTTTTGACAGATAATAAGCGTACTGTTTACAGCGGTGGTGGAATCATTCCTGATACAACTATCGATTATATAATAGAAGGAAATATCACTCAGGATCTTCTTGCGAAAGGTTTGTTCTTTACTTTTGCAGATCATTATTATTATATGAACTCCAAACAGGATTTTAATAGCATACCAGATGAAGTACTTTTTGACCAGTTTGAAAAATATCTCGGGAAAGAAAAATATGTTTACCATTCCGCTGCTGAAAAACAGATCGATAAAATGATAGCAGATGTAAACGCTAAGAAAATTGACGGCACATTGTCGGCCGATCTTGAGCATATCAAAAGGGAATTTGATAAACTTGATCTCACAGAACTTAAAATTTATAAAGATGAAATTTTAAGAGAAATTAAAGGAGAACTGGCAGCCCGTTTTCTCGGCAACTACGGAAGAACAGAGGTATATCTGAAGTACGACAAACAATTTCAGGCTGCTTTGAATATATTGGCTGATACAACTGTATATAATGAATTGTTGAAATAAGGCTAAAGAATTGAAAAACTTATAGGAGTAAATAAGGTGGTTTGGGTTTACTCTACAAAGAATTGCTATGTTAGGCAGTTTTTAAGTTGTTACATTTCTATCTATTAATACTCTTAGATAGGTTGCAATTTGTCCTCTATGATGAATTTCGTGATCTATATTTCTTCTCAATATTAACCAGCTTAAACTTACTTCAGAATTATAAGCGTCATCATTTATCTTTACTTTAAGCTTATCTTCATCTAGTGTATTAATAAAGCCTATCTTTTTTCCAAGTACTTCTTTAAGGCCGGTTATCAATTCTTTATATTCTATTCTATTACAATTTTTTATGATTGCATTTTCAGTTTCAATTGATTTAGTATCTGGATTTCTTACTTTTTCTAATAACCAATAATCCAAATCAATTATATGCTTTGCTATTTCTGCAAAGCTTAAAGCACCGGAACTGACTTTCCAGTTTTCATAGCCTTCAGGGACCAGTTCCAGTCTCTTTATCGTTGAACCGCGGACACTTTTGCAGAATTCAGTTAATAATTCAATTTCCATTTTAATATTTAATTAATCTTTGTAAAAAATAAATATTATTTTCATTTGTTTAATGGTAATCCACTTGTTTAGTAAGCTTTCTCCGACAAATATCCTTTTCGATATACCAAACCGATTTCTTTTGGCAGAACCTTGTTCGTAGCCTCAATTATGGCTCTGATCTCCGGAACTTCCATTCCAATGTTGAAAACCTGGTGCTCCCGGCCCTCTCCCTTAACCATGATAAAGCTATACGAAAAGCCGATTGACCTCGTATAGTCTCCGGAAAGTTCAAAGAAATGGTTCTCTTCTATCGTTTCCCAAAGCTTTTCCAGGGCTTTCTGTTCTACTCTAAACTCACCGATGGCTGTTACCTGATCTGGTTTGTACGTAATCATATTGGCAGTGTCGAAACGAATAGCTCCTCTTGTATTATAACACTCGTATCTACCTTTGCCTTTTGCAGAAATTTGTATGTTTATATTCTCTACGTCGCGCACTGCACTATCGGCATCCACTATTAGCACAAAATCTGCTGGGATGTTATTTGTAATGCTGCCTGAGCAGCCTCCCACTATCAATAACAAACATATCGAACCCGTTATGAGCAGATATCTAATGAACAGCATCTGTTTATTTTTCTTCAGC
>CAZQQD010000038.1:0-10411 GCA_964595355.1 uncultured Ignavibacteriaceae bacterium
AAAGTTAAAGTTGTGAACAATTACAAAATTAACTTTTTACTTTTTGGAAATATCCTGCAATTCAAAGCGATCGCATAATCGATGCAGCGTTTTTGAAATTATAAGTTTTGATTTTACGTTCAATATTTTATTTAAGGTATTAGTTCTAAATAATATTATCACAAATTGTATTTACGTTGAAATATTATACAATTTGTATAACATTTGGCTTTACGTTTCTGCTCAGCATTGTTGTTCCCTGGCGGACGCGTTAGCCGCAACATCGTTATACGCATTTATATTGGTGACGAAAGATCTATCATTATTTACATAAGTTTTCTAACATTTAGAAGGAGGGAGTTAAAAATGAAAAAAAGCATACTCTTATTATTATCTTTTTTAATTGTTATCAGTGTTAAAGCACAAAATTCAAATTCAGTTATTGAAAAACAATACCAATTCACAATTCCTTCACGCGGAGAAAAATATTATGAAATAAATGTCCCGGAAGGTGCAAAGAAAATAAAAGCTGTTGTAAGCGGGCAAACCGAAATGGTAAATCTTAAAATTTATGGACCTACAAATGTCATTCTTTGTAAAACAACAACATGGTCCTACCTATCCAATTGGAAAAAACCTCTTAATTGTTCCGCAAGCATTGTTAATAATCAGAGACAGAAACCGGGGATCTGGAAAGTAAAGATAGAAGGATCTGTACATAAAAATAAAATAGATAAAATCAAAAAAGTTTCAGGAACTTTAACTGTTTATATTGAAACAAAAGGGAATAAAATCAATACTCCTAAAGTTAATAGTTTAACATTGCCTTTTGAAAAAAAATATGATTTTACAGTTTCCCCGCGGGGAGAGAAATATTATGAAATAAATGTCCCGGAAGGTGCAAAGAAAATAAAAGCTGTTGTAAGCGGGCAAACCGAAATGGTAAATCTTAAAATTTATGGACCTACAAATGTCATTCTTTGTAAAACAACAACATGGTCCTACCTATCCAATTGGAAAAAACCTCTTAATTGTTCCGCAAGCATTGTTAATAATCAGAGACAGAAACCGGGGATCTGGAAAGTAAAGATAGAAGGATCTGTACATAAAAATAAAATAGATAAAATCAAAAAAGTTTCAGGAACTTTAACTGTTTATATAAATTAAAGCGTATTTCTTGTTTATATATAATTATTCAGACTATAAAATATATTGTGCGTTTTGTTGGTAGTCTTGTTTTTGAAAATAAATATTGTCCGGGCGCCAGATGTTCTTTGGTCAATCAGTTAGTAATTCTGGTGTGATTATTTTTGCTTAAGAAGCAGATAACCAGCAAATCAACCGGACGCCGTAATGTAAGCGGCATTTGTGTAGTTCTTAAATAACGTTGTAAATAAAACATTGCTATTTGGCAGTGTATTAATAAATTCAATTGTTGCAACCGGCGCGTACAATTAAAGTTACACATCCCGCCAAGGCGGGACTAAATCATCGGCAGTTGTTTTCTAAGTGGCATTCTTGTTCTGGGCTGCGCCTTAGCCGCAAGCTGTTAGCTGAATATCAAAGAGTAAATCTGCAAATTTATGAGTACAGAAAAACCATTTTGGGAATCCAATTATAAAAAAAATGATACCGCCAGTACATTTGGTCAGGCGAGTCAGGAAATAGTTGATTTATCAAAGAAGTTAACGGCGGGTTCACGTATACTTGATATAGGCTGTGGTGATGGACGTCATTCTTTATTTCTGGCTAAGAAAGGATTTGAGGTGACAGCTATTGATATTTCCACTGCAGGTATAAAAAAACTCTCACAATTGGCTGAAAGATCAGGCGTTTCAATAAATGCACAGGTCGTTGATATGCGGCAATTTAAATTTACAAGCTCTTATGACCTCATAATCGCTCATGGATGCTTACATCTTATACCGCGTAATGACTGGTCTGAACTTTTGGTTCGTATCAAGGAACACACAGGTAACCTTGGATACAATATTATTGTGGTATTTACAAATAAATTACCTCCACCAGAAGATCTGCGGCCGTTTCACGTCGGGCTCTTTAATGAGGGAGAACTTTATGATTTCTATAGAGATTGGGAAATAATCGAATCGCAAAGTTACATATTAGAGGATGAACATCCCGGTGGAATACGGCACCAGCATCCTATCAATAAAGTTGTAGTGCATAAATCCAGATAACATCTTTAATAAGTAAAAAGTCAAATCGGTTTAATCTTTAAATTCCAAATCTTTTAAAGAAATTTTTCTCATCGGAGCGTGAAGACTTTTTAAAGTTTGGTAACTCAGCAAGTTCTTTCAACAGTTGTTTCTCTTTAGAGTTAATCTTTTTCGGAATGTCAATATTCACTCTCACAAACTGATCGCCTCTGCCGCCATGGTTCAGGTGTTTTATCCCTTTATCGCGCATCTTCAAAAGTTTTCCGTTCAGTGTACCACCGTCTATTTTTAATTTTGCTTTTCCGGTCAGTGTGGGTACTTCAACCTCTGTACCTAAAGCGGCGTCAGGATAAGATATAAATAAATCATAAAGAATATCATCACTTTCACGCATAAAATATTCGTGTTGCAATTCCTGGAAGATCACAATCAGGTCGCCTGGTTGTCCACCGCGTTTGCCGGCATTTCCATCGCCGCGCATTGTCATATAATTTCCTTCGCTTACGCCGGCAGGCGCTTCAATTTTTACTGTAACTTCATCTGCAATTCTGCCTTCGCCCATGCATTTTTTACAGGGATTATCGACCACTACTCCATCACCGTCGCAGTTGTTGCAGGGCTGTATGTTTACAAACTGCCCGAATACGGAACGCGAAACGGTTTTAACTTCACCTGTTCCATGGCAGACAGGGCAGGATTTTGTGGATTTTCCACCTTCGGAACCGTTACCGCTGCAGGCATCGCACTTAACCTGTTTTTTGATTTTAATTTTTTTAGTCACGCCCTCGGCAATTTCTTCGAGTGTAAGTTTTAGATTCACCCGAAGATCGGAACCGGGAACTCCCTGACCTCTTTTTCTTCCTCTGCCTCTCTGTGAACCGCCGCCGAAAAAATCATCGAAAATAGAACCGCCGCCAAAAATATCGGAGAAGTGTGAAAAAATATCGTTGATATCTGAAAATCCCTGCGAACCGAATCCGCTTCCTCTCACTCCGTCGTGACCGAACCTGTCGTACCTTGCCCGTTTATTATCGTCATTTAAAATTTCGTATGCTTCGGCTGCCTCTTTAAATTTCTCTTCAGCGTCCTTATCGTCCGGATTTCTATCCGGATGATATTGCATTGCAAGTTTTCTGTATGCTTTTTTCAAGTCGTCTTTAGAGGCGTTTTTCTCCACCCCAAGAACTTCATAGTAGTCTCGTTTAGCCATAAAAAATTATTTGTTTTCTTCGTTAGTGTTATTTTCTAAATTTTCTTCTGTTGAGTGCTCAGAATCCTCACTGACAATTACCTTGGTATGACGTATAACTCTGTCCTTATACATATAGCCTTTTTCAAGTTCGTCAAGCACTGTATGAGGCGGAACACTGTCGTCTTTTCTCTGCATCAAGGCTTCATGGTAATCAACATCAAATGGTTTGCCCACAGCTTCAATTTTTTTTACTCCCTGTTCTTCTAAAATTTTCATTAGCTTATTATAAACAAGCTGCAGACCTTCTTTAATTGAGTTTACATCTTTCGCATCTTCCATATGCTGAATCGATCTTTCAAAATCATCTATCGCTGGAAGTAATTTTATAATTAGATTTTCTCCGGAATAGTTAATAAGATTAAGTTGATCGTTCTCGCTTCTTCTTTTATAATTTTCAAACTCAGCCGCTTTCCTGAGAAGTTTATCTTTATATTCTTCTACCTCTTTCTCAAGCGACTGAATTTTTTCTTCCAGTTCTGTTTGCTCACTTGCCTGGCTTATCGTTTCCTGTTTTTCTTCATTTTTTATTTCTTCTTTCTTTTTATCTTTTTCATCTTTCTTATGAGCCATTTACCATTTACTCCTTTATTAAGTATTTACGTTTGTTAAAACTTCACTTAGTATTTTTGAAACATAATCGACTATAGCCACAACTTTTGAATATTCCATTCTTTTCGGTCCGATTATTCCAAGTGTACCGGAAACATTTCCTATTTTGTATTCCTTGCTGATGAGGCTGTAGTCCTGCAATCTTTCTTCCTTATTTTCACTGCCTATCGAAATAAAAACCTGGTCTGTTCCGCTTTCTCCACTTTTTTCAAGAATGTGAATAATTACATCCTGGTCTTCCATTAGTTCAATTACGCTCTGGAATTTTTCAGGGATCTCAAACTCAGGTTGTTTAATTACATCTTTTACGCCGGTCAGAACTAATTTATCGGCATGTTTTATATCTTTAAAAATTTTATCGGCAGAGTCAATAAATAACCTGATAATTGAACTGTGGTCTTCCGGAACATCCTTAAATCGATCTTTAAAGGTATCCCGAATTTCTTTTAATGATAATCCTGCCAGTCTTTCATTTAGAAGCCTCTGGACGGATTCAAGTTGATTGGATTTCAGCTCGTAGTTTTGTTCGAGGGTTATAGTTTTTACGAGCCCCGATTTTATGCTGACAACAACTAATATTCTTGTTGAAGTTAAACTCACCAGCTGTATTTTTTCAAGTGTACCGGAATCAACTTTAGGATAGGTTACGGCTGCAAGCTGCCTGGTAATGCTGCTTAATAATTTCGATGTTAATTGTAGTAGTTCATCCGTATCCGTTATTGTTTGATCAAAACTTTTTTTAATCATTCCTTTTTCACTCAGGCCGATCCTTTCCAGGTTCATAAGCGAATCAACATAAGTTCTGTAACCTTTATCTGTTGGAATACGGCCTGCAGATGTATGCGGATGGTTTATATAACCCGATTCTTCCAGATCGGACATAATATTCCTCACTGTGGCCGGAGAAATTCCCAGCTTGTATTTTTTTGTAATATTCCGGGAGCCAACAGGTGAGGCTGTCAGAACAAATTGCTGAATAATGTACCTCAGTATATTTTTTTCCCTTTCGTTAAGCTCTTCCTTGATCATAACTTTAATATTCGATGAAATCTACTGACTTTCGTTTCAAACCTACAAATATAAAGATTTTTTAGAATCTTTTAAGGTATACAATTATAACTGTAAAAATTGTGGCTCATTGTTACGAAATTTTGTTTAATGATTCAATAAATGGTAATTTTACCAGATATTTATAAATATTTTAATCCCTAAAAATCAGGCAATTTCTTGGATAATACTTACAAATCGGCCGGAGTTGATCTTGAGGCCGGTGATGAAACGGTGAGAAGAATAAAGAGTTATGCCAAGTCTACGTTCAATAAAAATGTGTTATCTGATATCGGTCTTTTTGGAGGATTTTTCAAATTAGACCTGAAAAAATTTAAGGATCCGGTACTTGTTTCCAGCGTTGACGGCGTCGGCACAAAATTAAAAGTTGCATTCGGAATGAATGTGCACGATACTATTGGACAGGATCTTGTTAACCATTGCATAAATGATATTGCTGTTTGTGGAGCCGAACCTCTTTATTTTCTTGATTACCTGGCATTCGGTAAGTTAAATCCGGATGTAGTGGAACAAATAATAAAAGGATTTTCAATTGCCTGTAAACAAAATGGTTGTGTGCTGATCGGTGGAGAAACAGCCGAGATGCCCGGACTTTATTCAGAAAATGAATACGATATGTCCGGCACTATCGTTGGAATAGTAGAAAAATCAAATGTAATTAATGGAAACAAAATTAAAAAGGGAGATGTGCTGATTGGTTTTCCTTCAAACGGGCTACACACTAACGGTTATTCTCTTGCAAGAAAAATTTTATTGTCAAAATATTCTCTTGGTGATGTACCATCAGGATTTGAAAGATCAATTGGAACAGAATTGCTAAGGGTTCACAAATCTTATTTATCGTTGATACAAAAAATTAAAATGGAAATAAATATCAAAGGATTATCGCATATCACCGGCGGGGGAATTATCGGCAACACAAAAAGAATTCTTCCGAAAGATTTGCGATTGAATATTGACTGGAACTGCTGGGAAATTCCACCGATTTTTAAGTTGATACAGAAAACAGGAAATGTTTCAGATGAAGAAATGAGATCAGTTTTTAACCTTGGAATAGGCTTGGTAGCCGTAGTTTCAAAAAAAGAAATTGAAAAAGTTATTAAAATTTCAAACTCACTTAAAGAAAAAGCAATTGTTATAGGGGAGGTTAGTTAAGGTTTAATATGTTCATTGATTCACATGCACATCTTTTTCTGCCTAATTTTAAGGAAGACCTGGACGAAGTAATCGGACGAGCAAAAGAAGCCGGAATTAAATATATAATTATTCCGGCCACTGACATCGATACTGCCGGCCAAACAATTGAGCTCACAAAAAAATATGATATTGTCTACGGCGCAGTTGGTGTTCATCCTCACGACACAAAAGACTGGGATAGTTCTTTTATTCCCCAAATCGAGGAACTTGCAAAAAACGAAAAGATAGTTGCAATAGGTGAAATCGGGCTGGATTATTATTATGATTTTTCCCCGAAAGAAAAACAGATCGAAGCTTTCAAAGCTCAGATTGATCTTTCTTTGAAACTCAATCTTCCGATTATAGTTCACAACCGCGAATCGGATGAAGATATTATGAATATTATCCGTTCTTATAAAGGTTCGGGGTTAAGAGGACAATTTCACTGTTTTAATGGAAGCAAGGAAGATGCAAAAGAGCTAATTAAGCTCGGACATTTTATCTCTTTTACAGGAAACATTACATTTAAAAAAGCTGATACGCTCAGAGAGACCTTAAAAAGTATTCCTGCAAGGTATTTATTAACCGAAACCGATTCCCCATTTATGACTCCTGTTCCTCATCGGGGCAAAAGGAATGAACCTGCATATGTAAAATTAGTTGCTGAAAAAATTGCTGAAGTACATAATGTTCGTGTTGAAGATGTAAACAGAATTGCAGAATATAATACCTATAAATTATTCGGGATTGGCAAGCTTCAAAAACCCAGCTTTACTTATCAAATGCACGATGCTCTTTATATAAATTTAACCAACAGGTGTAACGCTGCTTGTATTTTTTGTGATAGGGACGGGGAAGCGGTATTAAATGGTTATAATCTGAAATTGAGAAAAGGGGAAGAACCATCTGCAGAGGGTGTAATAAATGAAATCGGTGACCCTAAAAAGTATTCTGAAATTGTTTTCTGCGGCTATGGTGAGCCGACAATTCGGTGGAATGAAGTAAAAGAAATTGCAAAATACGTTAAAGACAAAGGTGGTAAAACAAGGTTAAATACTAACGGACACGGAAATGATATCAATAAAAAAGATATCACACCGGAAATGAAAGGTCTCATAGATTCGGTTTCAATTAGCCTTAATGCTATTGATGAAGAAGCGTATTCCCGGCTCGTCGGTGTGGATAAAAAATTCTTTTATGAAATGCTCGATTTTGCAAAGAAATCAAAGCAGTATGTTCCGGAAGTTGTTTTAACAATTGTAGACGAGCAGGATATCGATGAAGAAAAAGCAAAAAAAATAGCTGAAGATGAAGTGGGCGTTGGTTTCAGAGTGAGAGATTATTTTTAATTATAATTAATAATGAAAAAACTATTTTCTTTCCTTTTAATAATAATTACGACGATTGCAGTTTTTCCTCAGTTGCACAGAAAGGAAACTCTCCATTTAATTTCGCTTCAGAAAAAAATAAATAAAGTAATTTCCAATCCGTTCTTTACTTCTTCTCAAATTGCAATTGATGTTTTCGATCTTAACGCAGGGAAAACCCTTTATGAGAAAAATGAAAAATTACTTTTTCGTCCTGCATCAAATCTTAAAATTTTAACTTCTGTTGCCGGGCTGTTATTTCTGGGTCCGGATTATAATTTCACTACAGAATTATACCATACCGGGCATATACAGGACAGCACTCTGTTTGGTGATCTTTATATAGTCGGAGGCTTTGATCCTGACTTTTCTTCTGAAGATATAGATACTTTACTAATTGGAATTAAACAGACAGGACTTAAAAATATAATTGGTAATATTTATGCGGATGTTTCTGCAAAAGATTCTCTTTTCTGGGGTGAAGGCTGGATGTGGGATGATGATCCTTCAAGCGATGCACCGTATCTTTCATCCTTAAATATTAATGAAAACGTTGTAAAAGTTGTTTATTCCCCTTCAGCAATTAATTCTTTAATAAACATTAAAGTTATTCCTGAATCAGATTATTATACCCTTAAAAATAGTGCTGTTACAATAAGTGGCGATTCATCAAAAGTTAAAGTTGATCGTGATTGGATAGACAGGAAAAATAATTTATTTGTATCAGGATATCTCAATTATATGGCTGAACCGGACACGGAAGAAATAAACGTTTACAATCCGCCTCGATATTTTTTAAGTGTTTTCAGAAAGAAAATATTTGAAAATCATATTTTGTTTAACAGTGCATTGGATACACTGACCCGCCCTGTGGATGCAAACCTGATAGGTCTTTATAAACGGTCGTATAGCCGGGTGCTTTCTAAAATGAATAAAGAGAGCGATAACCTTGATGCTGAGATGACGCTTTATGCACTTGCTCAAAAATATTACGGTAAACCTGCAACGGCAGTTAATGGTATTAAATTGATTGATAGTCTGATTACTCTTGCCGGATTTGATCCTACAGATTACAGAATTGTCGATGGCTCCGGTGTTTCACATTACAACCTGGTGAGCTCGGAACTAATTCTGGGGATCTTGAAATATATATATTATGAACGTCAGGATATTTTTACTGAATTTTATGACTCTCTTCCTATTGCAGGAAATGACGGTACGCTTGAAAAGAGAATGATTAATTCCTATGCACAAAATAATTTACACGCAAAAACGGGAACTATAAGCGGTGTTAGTTGTTTATCAGGTTATCTGAAAGCCAGGAACGGTCACAACATTGTATTTTCTATAATGGCTCAGAATTATGTTACCAAGGCCAAAGTAGCTGAGGGTTTTATTGATGAAATTTGTGAACTTCTTGCAAGATATAAATGATTTTTATTGTCATTTCGACCGTAGGGAGAAATCCTTTTTATTACAAAAGATTTCTCTTCCATCTGTGGTGGAATCGAAATGATAATTTAAAATTTTATAGAAATATCAATGAGATTATAATTTTTAATTAGTTATTAATTCTAAAGAGAGGAAATGAAAAAATATAAAACGGTTATAAAGTATCCTCTGACATTATTAGTAATATTTTTGTTTGTATCCTGCGGTGAAAAACAGGATCAGAATGTTTCAAAACCATTATACAAACTTTCGTCAAATTCCAATATTCCAAAGTTTGATTCAAATAATGCGTACGAGCAGGTAAAAGCACAGGTTGATTTTGGACCCAGGAACCCGGGATCGAGAGGACACAGAGAAGAACTTCAATATTTAGTGACTGAATTAAAAAAATATGCTGACGATGTGAAACTTCAGGAATTCAATTATGCAGGCTATGATAATGAGCAATTAGCTCTTACTAATGTAATTGCTAAATTTAATCCTTCCGCTAAAAACAAAATTATTTTGTGTGCACACTGGGACACCCGCCCGAGATCGGATCACGATCCTGATCCTAAAAAAAGAGATTTACCGATTCTTGGAGCGAATGACGGCGCAAGTGGTGTAGGAATTTTACTTGAAATAGCAAGACTATTAAAAGATCAAAAAGTTAATTACGGTATTGAGTTGGTTTTTTTTGACGGTGAGGATTATGGAAAGGAAAGCGATCTGGATAATTTTTGTCTTGGTTCAAAATATTATGCCGCCAATTATAAAGACCCGAATTTTCCTACTTTTGGAATTCTGCTTGATCTCGTAGGTGATAAAGATGCAAGTTTTGCCGAAGAGGGAAATTCTTTAAGATACGCGCGCGATGTTGTTAATATGGTTTGGGGAATTGCTTCACAGGTGAATGCTACAATGTTCAAACAATCGGAAGGAGAAGCAATTTATGATGACCACATTCCTATGAACCAGGCAGGATTAAAAACGATTGACATTATCGATGCCGAGCTTGTAGGTGCCAATACCCCGGTTAAAAGAAGAAACTACTGGCATACGCAGGGTGATACAATGGAAAATATAGGGAAAAATTCTTTGCAGCAGGTGGGAGACGTTTTAACGTATTTGATTTATTCGTTAAAATTTAATAGCTGATTATTTTTTTGTAGGGACAGGGCATGCCCTGTCCCTACGTATGAATATGAAAAAGTATAAAGAGTTCACAATAACTGCTAAGCCTTTCAATCCGGAAATTCTTTCAAGCATTTTGTGGGAACTTGATATTACAGGAATTAATGAAGAAGCCGATTGCCTGAAAGTTTTTGCTGATGAAAACAGTAATCTAAATT
>CAZQQD010000038.1:10511-26930 GCA_964595355.1 uncultured Ignavibacteriaceae bacterium
GCTATTGCTGCCGTAAAATTGGGTGCAGCTTCGGCAGTTGCTGTCGATAATGACGAATGGTGTTTTCAGAATGGTAAAGAAAACTGTGAGTTGAACACTATTTCAGATAAAGTTGAAGTAAAGCTTGGTCTTGTAGAGGATATAGCCGAAAAAGATTTTGATCTTGTTCTTGCTAATATTCAAAAAAATGAGCTATTGGAAATTTCACAGGAATTAGTAAACCGATTATCGGGAAATGGTATGTTAGTATTATCAGGATTGCTGGAATCCGATGAAAATGATATAAAAGCAGAGTATGAAAAATTAGGTCTGACGATGATTGATAAACAGCAAATGGACGAATGGATTGCTGTTGCTTTTAAAAGATAGCTATGTCAATTCTGAATATCTTTTAAAAGAAAAATCTTATTCCAACCCTCATCATCATTCCACTCATATCGAACTTTCTTTCAAAAGTTTTTGTTTGCCCGATGTTATTCTGCGCTGTAAACTGCCAGCTTGGTTGAGCATAGTGATAATCAATCTCAACAAAGGCATCTGATCTACTGCCTACTTCATAACTTACTCCACCCCCGATTCTCCATGCAAAATCGAAAGCGCTTTTAAATTCATCATTATTAGGATTATCATAATTTTGATAGTATACGAGAAGTACTTCCAGCCCTGCTGCGCCCGCTACAAATGCACGTGTTCTATCAGCCACATACCATCCGCCTGTAAGGCTTACCATTAAAGGGATTGCATGAATATTTGTTTTTGCTCTTAGTTCATTTAAAGTTGAGTTTGGTCCATAGAAATTATCGAAGTCTTTTACGAGACTTTCGTCAACATAATTTTTATGGAACCAATCAATACTGTAACCGTATGAAAGAAATTCATCAATATTTTTTCCACCTTCATATCCGATTATAAACCCCGTGCTCGTTGCACCGGGACTAAAGATGCCTAATTTAAAGCTTCCATATTTTGCCTGAGCAAAAGTTGATACCGGTATAAATAACAATAAAAGTACTATTAATTTTTTCATTTTTATTTTCCTGAAAATATTTTTATCCGTTTACAGATGTCAAATTAAGTGCCGCAAAATAATGTAAAATAGAACAAAATTTTACATACTCATTTTTATTTTTGTACTAAAATATAAACAATTGGTTAATGTGATTGAATATTAAATAATACAGCAAAAATAAGCCATTAAATTATGTTGAACGGAAATAATAATTAACTCTGATTACATATATTTGTAAATAAAGATAAAAATTAATAATATAAATGAGAAAAGAACAAATATTTATAGTGATAATCTTAATAGCTTTTGGAATGAATGTGTCTCCTCAGCCGGATGATTCTGAAAACAACAAAAATGTGAGAACAGTTAGCTATGTCGATCTGAATAAATATACTGGCAAGTGGTACGAAATTGCGAAGATACCGAACAGGTTTCAGAAAGGATGTGTTCGCAACACTACAGCGGAATATAAATTAAGGGATGATGGTGATATAGATGTAATCAACAGATGCATTGAAGCCGACGGGTCGGTTAATGAAGCAGAAGGACTTGCAAAGGTTGTCGATGAAAAAACAAATTCGAAACTAGAAGTAAGTTTTGTAAGCATTTTTGGTATTCATTTGTTCTGGGGAGATTACTGGATTATAGGACTCGATAAAAATTATCAATATGCTGTAGTTGGCCATCCGGATAGAAAATACGGCTGGATATTGAATCGCACTCCTGAAATGTCCGAGGAAAAATTAAATGAAGCATTTAAAATTCTGAAAGAGAACGGATACGATCCGGCAAATTTTGAAATGTCGGTACAGTAAAATTTATCAGAACTTTAATACTACGATTGTTAGATCAATATTAATGATACTAGTTATTTAATATTAATTAAATCTTAAATTCTGTTCAAATATCTTCTGGTGTTATCTGTCTGTTTTTCATTTCTTTGAATAACTGCGATCGTCATACTTATAGAATCAAATGCGCAATAAAAATATTCTCATATTGTTCGGCTAATTACAACATCGCTTAAATACTATTATTTGCAATCTTGTTCGTGCCACCGGATAAAGAAATAAGCGAGCTGCCTGCGCCCGTCCAACCGCACATTTCCACACTTCGCCGCCCTCTATGTGCAATCTTTTACCATATTTTACTTTTCAAAATACCTTCAACTGGCATCTGAAAACGCTCTGAAAACGCTTTAACTAGTCTCCAGCTATACAAGAACTGTATTTATCCTATACTTTCACAAAATTCTCAATTAAATATGGAAGTGCGTTTGATCTCTTGATTGACCATCCATATAAGGTTCTTGCTCTATCCTTTGTGCAATTATTTTGCTTCATTAGGACATTTATCCCACTACAAACAAACGCATGTCTTTGCACATTTTTCATTAATTATCAACTGGAGACTAGTTAATTTGTTTGAATTGAGCGTTTAGTGCAGACTTCTTTTCGTTTCTTTTCTGGAGTTTATCACGATGAAAATCGGGTCAAGGAAAAGAAAAAGCGTGTATTCAAGACAAAAGGACAAGAATTTATATAGTTTTAGGAAATAATTTAAGGCCTCGTCCTGCTTTGCGTTGTTTATCGCGATGCTTCTTTGAAGCCTGCTCGATGATCCCACGTAGCGGAACTAATCGGGATCACCTAGCCCGCCTTTAACAAGAGTAGGGAAGATGGAAGGAATTTCAGCGCAACAGTTCTTCCGAGCTTCGTGTCTTCGGCCTTGTAAACCACACCCATTCCGCCTTCGCCGAGCTTCTCAGAAATCCTGTAATGTGAAATTGTCTGACCGGGAATTATGTCTTTCATTTTTGATCTTCCTTTCTCCCAAAAAGGAAATATCCTAATGAATTACTCCAGGCCCAAAGCAAGAAAAGTAAAAATGGAGGATGGCACTCTTATTTATTCAATAATTTAAGGAAATAGGCTAACGAAGGCAAGAAGAATTTTAGAATTTTATTTCTAACTCATTATCATTCCTTGGTAGTATCATTTCTTTGTATAATTACGATCGTTGGATCATCATAAAGATGATTTTTATTAGCTTCAGCAATCATTATTCCGCTTCCATAACTGCAGTCAACAAAAAAGACAGATACAGAAAAGTAAACGGTAGGAGGTTAAAATAACTTTTAATTGGTTTGTATTTTTTGTTAATTTATAAGAACTAGTAACCATTAGTCATAATTTTCTGGGAAATTTAGCTAATTATTCTATTTTTAAACCTTATGGTAAAAACTTTTGTCAAAGACTTTATTTAAAATAAAGGATTATTATGGCCCGTCTTTTAGTAAAAATAATAATAATCCTGTCGTTTTTTAGCATTTCTTTATTTGCACAACAGGGGCAGGGGAATCTAAATCGTGGAAGTATTTCAGGAGGTGTTTTTGATGCTAACGATGGTTCTCCCATCACTTATGCAAACTTAGTTTTGCTTTCTGTAAAAGATACTTTGCAGGTTAAAGGTACTACCACAGATGACAAAGGTAAGTTTATTTTAAAGTCTATTCCCTTCGGTGATTATTTTCTAGACGTTCAGTATGTTGGCTATGAAAAGAAAAGGACGGTGGTTTCACTATCAGCTTCAATAAAAAATATAGACCTAGGAAGAATTACTTTAAAACCTTCATCTGTTGAACTTAGGGATGTAGTAGTTGAAGGTCAGAAGCCACCTCTTTCTTATGAGATAGATAGAAAAGTTATCGATGTAGATCAGATGCAAACCGTAACTTCTGGTAATGCAGCCGATGTACTTGAAAACATTCCATCGGTTTCAGTAGACATTGACGGAAACGTTAGTCTGAGAGGAAGTACGAATTTTACAGTTTTGATTGATGGCCGTCCATCTGTTATGGATGCGCAGGATGCACTTCAGCAGATACCGGCAAGCGCAATTAAATCTATAGAGCTTATGACAAATCCCTCTGCGAAATATGATGCAGAAGGCAATGCCGGAATTATAAATATTAAATTAAAGAAAGACGATAACCTTGGCTTTAGCGGGATTATGAATGCAAACACAGGATTGAATGATAAATACGGCGGCGGATTTATTATGCAATATAAAACCCCTTCGCTGAATTATAATTTTAGTATTGATTATAATAAGAGAACTTATCCCGGAACAAGTACACAGCAACAACAATTTTTATTGAGCGGAAATAATTCTTATCTCAACTCCGATGGTACGCGTAGCCGGAACAGAAATTCGTTTGGTTTAAGAGGAGGACTGGATTTTAGCCTTGGCGAAAATAATATCATTAGTATTGGTGCAAGATATGGATCAAGAAGCGGCGGACATAATTCTGATTTAAATTATACCGAATGGTCTGATTCTGTTCCGCAACCTGGTTTTTATTACAGCGCGAATCATCGTGAGCGATCCGGCTCATATTATGCTGCAAATGTAAATTATGACAGAAAATTTGAAGATGAAGGACATTCACTTACGGCTGAATTTTTTCTGAGCCACCGTAACTCGGATGAACTGACGTTGTCGGCTGAGACACAAAACGGAGCACAGATAAGCGGGAAGAAAACCACTGAAGTTGGCCCTTCAACAGAATTCAGAGGTAAATTAGATTTTGCATTGCCCCTAGGTGAAAAGAGTAAATTTGAAACGGGTTCACAAGGAGAAATAAATATTTCGCAGGATGGCAATAATTATTATGAGTTCAGTACAACCACTGGTAATTATGAATTTCAACAGCTCTTTAGTAATACTACGGATTATAATAGAAGAGAACTTGCAGTCTATTCAATTTATTCAAATGAGTGGGGAAATATCGGTTTTCAGGGAGGAGTAAGGGGAGAATACACTTACCGCACAATTGATCTGACTGCAAATAATCAGAGTTTTTCAATTGACAGATGGGACTTTTTCCCGACGTTGCACAGCAGCTACAAATTTGAAGGCGGATCTCAGTTAATGGCAAGCTACACTCGAAGGATTGATCGTCCCCATGGCTGGGAACTTGAGCCTTTCGATACGTGGATGGATGCAAATAATGTCCGTCACGGCAATCCCTCATTGCAACCTGAATTTATAGACTCATATGAATTCGGTTTCCAGACTTTCGTTGGGGAGATTTCATTTTCCAATGATTTCTACTATAAAGTTAGTCATAACAAAATTGAGCACGTTCGTTCTGCTTATGCCGATAACGTTACATTAATTACTTTTGATAATGTCGGGCAGGATTATTCAGTAGGTACTGAATTTATGCTAACCTTCGAACCAATCGTGAAGGTGTGGAATGTCAATCTTACCGGTGATGTTTATGATTATAGAATCAATGGTGTCATTCTCAATGAGCCGTTTGAAAATAAAAGTTTTAACTGGAGTACCAGGTTTAGTAATAAAGTTAATTTCAATAGCACAACTTCACTTGAATTAAATGTCCGGTATAATAGCCCGACGGTTTCTTCACAGGGAAGAAGGGAAGGATATTTCAGGACAGATGCTGCAGTCAAAAAAGACTTTCTGAATAAAAAATTATCTTTAACACTTCAGGTCAGGGATTTATTTAAAACGGGTAAATGGGAATTTACTTCCCAGGGGCAAGATTATTTCTCATATAATTATTTTACCAGGGAAGCCCCGCGTGTAACTTTAAACGTTAAATTTAATTTTAACAATTACGAAACTGAAAAAAGAAGAAGTGGTAATGGCAATGATGATGTTGGAGAACAGCCTCAGGAATTTTAAGTTCGAAGTAATACTAACGAACCTCAATATTTCTTAATTCAATACTGTTTCAGTTTTAAAAGGAATATCTGCCAGATTAATTTTCGGATGTTTTTCAAAAAAATAATTTAACGACCATTCACTTGTAAAAAGTATTACCTGTCTTTCCTCTGAATCGTAAGCAAGAGCAGCACCTGCAGGCAAAACAATTTGATTAATTTCTTCATCAGAATGTTCCGGCGATATCCATCGCAATACTTTCCAGTTTGTCTGTTCCATCTGTGATTCAGCTCCATATTCATCCTGCAAACGATACTGAACAACTTCAAACTGAAGTGGCCCGACTGCACCCAGTAAGGGAACTTTTTGTGCGGAGTTCCTTAAATAATATGCCTGGATTACTCCTTCCTGTAAAAGCTGATCAAGGCCGTCACGAAATTTTTTATAGTTCGAAGGATTAGGATTATGCAGTATTACAAAATGTTCAGGAGCAAATTTTGGAATTTCTTTATAAACAATATTCATATCTTCTGTAATTGTATCGCCGATTCCAAAATTAGAATTACCAACGAATCCAATTATATCGCCGGGATATGCTTCATTCACTGTTTCACGATCCTGACCAAAAAGCTTCTGTGAGTTTGAAAGTCTGATCTTTTTTCCACTTGAAGCATGGAATGCCTGCATGTCGCGCGTAAATTTGCCAGAACAAATTCTCATGAAAGCAATTCTGTCGCGGTGTTTTGGATCCATATTTGCCTGAATCTTGAAAACAAAACCTGAAAATGCTTTATCCTCTGGTCTAACAACGCCGGTAGTACTATTTCTCGGGACAGGTGGAGTCGCATAATTTAAAAATCCATCTAGCAATAATTGCACACCGAAGTTGTTTGCAGCACTTCCAAAAAATACGGGTGTTTGTTTTCCGGTTAATATTAATTCCGGTTTAAATTCTTCACCGGCATGTTCTAGCATTTCAAGCTCTTCGGTAACATGCTCGTAATTTTCTTGACTAAGCTTTTCTTTTACAAATGGATCTGTAATATCATGTATTGATACCGGTGCTTTGAAAGCGTTACCGGTGGTTCTTTCGAATAAATGAATTTGTTTATTCCTTCTATCGTAAACACCCATAAAGTCAATTCCTGAACCGAGAGGCCAGTTCATCGGGTACGCTCCGATACCTAAAATACTTTCAAGCTCGTCTATTAACTCCAGAGGGTCACGGGTTGGTCTGTCGAGCTTATTCATAAAAGTAAAAATCGGAATGTGTCTTCTGCTGCATACTTCAAATAATTTTCGTGTTTGTGTTTCAATTCCTTTCGCTGCATCAATTACCATTACAACAGCATCTACTGCCGTTAAAACCCTGTACGTATCTTCCGAAAAATCCTGGTGACCGGGTGTATCGAGCAGGTTAATTTTAAATCCTTTGTAATCAAACTGAAGAACGGTAGAACTGATCGAAATCCCTCTTTTGCGTTCCAGTTCCATCCAGTCGGATGTAGAAGCTCTTTGGTTTCTTCGTGCGGTTACAGAGCCTGCTAACTGTACAGCTCCGCCATAAAGCAGAAACTTCTCGGTAAGTGTTGTTTTCCCCGCATCAGGATGCGAGATTATTGCAAATGTTCGACGTTTATTAATTTCTTTTATATTGCTCATTACTTATTAAATTTCTTTGGGATTAAACTAAAGGGTATTAATTAACAGGGAGGCTGTTCTAATAGAAAAAGGTGTTAAATTCCGGGTAATTTATTATTCTCTGTTGAATCATTTTGTCTTTGTATACTTCTGCTATTATTCTAAAATCAAAGTTTAAAAATAAGTATTTTAAGGTGTTATAACAAAATCGTATCTATTTAATTAGCTGAATTAGTCAATGAATGTGGAAAACTCGTATAAAAAGGCGCTGGAATATACTAAAACTCATTATGAAAATTTTCCGGTAGTCTCGTTCCTTATTCCGCGTGAACTTCAGAAGGATGTTGCTATTATTTACTGGTTTGCGCGTACGGCTGATGATTTTGCAGATGAAGGAAATTTTTCTGAAAAGGAGAGGCTTGAAAATCTGGATAAATTTGAAAGGAGACTATCTAATTCATTAAACGGAAAACCTGGAGATGAATTTGATCTTGCTTTAGCTGAAGCAATAAGTAGCAGGAAATTATCACCTGAAAATTTTTATAATTTATTAAAAGCATTTAAGCAGGATGTTGTTAAAAAACGTTATACAAATTTTTCTGAAGTTCTGGAATATTGTAAAAATTCAGCTAATCCGGTTGGCAGATTAATACTTGAGCTTTTTGATATTCGGAGCGAAAAAGCATTTCAATATTCTGATAATATTTGCACTGCTCTACAATTGACAAATTTTTATCAGGATGTAAAAATAGATTATGCGAAAGGTAGAATTTACTTTCCGATTGATGAAATGGAGAAATTTGGAGTAACGGAAAATATGTTTGTAATGAATGAAAATACGCGTAATTTGCAGGAGTTAGTAAAATTTAATATTGAACGGACAAGGGGACTTTTTCTTAGCGGCCGCCATCTTTTCGAATATTTGAGCGGAAGATTGAGAGTGGAAATTACATGGACGGTATTTGGGGGTGTGGCAATTCTGGATAAAATTGAAAAAAATAATTATAATGTTCTTAACAAAAGACCGACTTTGAACAAGTTGGATTTTATCAGGTTATTTTTAAAATCGATATTTTAATGCCCGAATCAGCAAAAAATATAGCCAAAGATAGTAAAAGCAGTTTCTATTATGCTTTTAATTTATTACCGAATGACAAACGCGATGCGATGAATACTGTGTATGCATTCTGTCGACAGACTGACGATATTATTGATGAAGGAAATGAGCCGAACGATCTTAAGTATGAAAAACTCCGCAAGTGGAGAATTGAACTTCAAAAAGCATTTGCCGGAAATTCTGAATATCTTCTCTTAAATAAGTTAGCTGCCACAATTCTGAAATTTAATATACCAGTAGATCCGTTTTTTGAATTGATAAAAGGAATGGAAATGGATCTGAAGAAAAATCGTTACCTGACTTTTCAGGATTTGCAACAGTATTGCTATCGTGTTGCTTCAACGGTTGGGTTAATGTGTATCGAAATTTTTGGTTACAAACATAAATCAACAAAAGAATTTGCCGTCAACCTCGGAATAGCGCTCCAGTTAACAAATATTTTAAGAGATATTAAAAAAGATGCTGAGAAGGGAAGAATATATCTTCCGCAGGAAGATTTTAAAAGATTCGGTTATTCTGAACAGGAATTGTTAAGTGATACTTATAATATGAATTTCAAGCAGATGATGGAATACGAAGCGAAGCGTGCTAAAGAGTATTTTGATAAAGCTAACAGAGCGTTAAATCTTGATGACAAAGCATCAATGTTTGCGGCGCGGGCAATGCAACATATTTATGAAAGAATGCTCGATAAAATTATCGATGCAGATTACGATGTATTCCGCAAGGATATTAAAGTTTCAAAATTTGAGAAAGTAGGAATTTCAGTAGGCGTATGGGCAAAATATAGTTTAGTTTACTGATGAAAAAATGTCTCATTCTTGGCGGCGGTTTCGCCGGTCTTACCTCGGCTGTTTATCTTTCCAAAGCAGGATTTAAAGTTGAAATTATCGAAGCATCTCCAAAACTGGGGGGTCGCGCATACTCACTAACGGACACCGAAACCAACACTAGAGTCGACAACGGTCAGCATATTTTAATGGGCTGTTATAAAGAAACTCTTAGGTTTTTTGAACTTATTAATGCCACACAAAATTTAGAATTTCAAAAAAAACTTAAGGTTAATTTTGTAAAAGAGGGATTTAAAATTATTCCGTTGGAAGCTGCTGATATATTTTATCCATTAAATTTGATTATTGGAGTACTTAATTATAAAGCTTTGAGTTTAGCTGAAAGATTAAAACTGCTTTTATTTTTTTTGAAACTTTTCTTTGTTACAGAAAAAGATCTTCGGGGATTCTCGGTTCATAAATGGCTTGAACTGGAAAAGCAAACAGAAAACCTAAGGAAGGCATTTTGGGAAATACTTTGCGTTGGTGCATTAAATACTAGTATAAGGAAGGCTTCGGCAGTTACTTTTGCGGATATATTAAAGAAAATATTTTTGAGAGGTAATAGTTCAGCAACTATTGTATTACCCAAAGAAGATCTAAGTGAAACTTATTGTAATGATTCACAAAAATATATAGAAGAAAAAGGCGGAGAAATTTTTTATTCTGAAAGAATTGAAGAGCTGATTTTTAAATCTGATAAACTGGTAAAAATAAAAACCTCTCAAAGGGAAATTTCTGATTTTGATTTTGTTATATCAGCAATGCCTCTTTACTCGCTAGAAAAGGTTGTTAATAATATCAATACGATCACAAAGCTTCAGCTTACTTATTCCTCAATACTTTCAATTCACATCTGGTTATACGAAAATAAGCTTAAAAGAACTTTTTACGGATTGATAAATTCAAAAGTTCATTGGATATTCAACCATGATTCTCATCTGACACTTGTTATCAGTGACGCCAATGATCTGATTGAATTATCAAAGGAAGAATTGTTCGAAATAGCAGTTGAAGAGCTTAATAAATATTTAAGTATTTCACGTCACGAGATCAGAAATTATAAAATCCTGAAAGAAAAAAGAGCAACATTTATTCCTTCCAATGATATAATTGGGAACAGACCATTGCCAATTACGAATTTTAAAAATTTCTTTTTAGCCGGAGATTGGATTGAAACCGGATTGCCTTCAACTATTGAGAGTGCAGTTTTTAGCGGAAGAATTGCTGCTGAACTTATTTTATCGAATCAGAGGCATAATTAAATATGCCTCTGAATAAATTAGGAATTACAGGCCGTACAAATCTATCATATAAACCAAAGTCGCCATTGCTGCAGAACCGAGTTCAAATTCTCTTGGATGAATAATTGCGAACTGGTCATTGTCTGAGTGATGATAATCGAAATATCTTTGAGGATCAGGAACATATCCTATTCTTGCTTTAGCGTTTTTGATATCTCCAACATCAGAGCCGCTGCCTCCTTTTTCAACCCAATCTATGTCTGATCTTTTTAATACGGGGAGCCAGCTCCGGATATTTTCAATTGTTAAAGAATCAGAATCTATGGAAAATCCTCTTGGGCTTCCGCTTCCTGCATCGGCTTCAATTGCAGCAACATGTATTTCTTTTGAGCTTTTTGCATATTCACTGTACTTTTCTCCGCCCCTGCTCCCGTTTTCTTCATTAATAAAAAATACACATCTGATTGTTCTTTTGGGTTTAATTCCAAGTCGTTTGAATAAATCCAGTACTTCCATTGACTGCATGATTCCAGTACCATCGTCATTAGCTCCGACACCTTTATCCCAGCTATCGGAGTGACCTCCAACTACTATTATCTCTTCTGGAAATTCCGATCCTGTTAATTCGCCAACTAAATTATACGATTGTGCATCTGGCAAAGTTTTGCAATCTAGAGTTATTCTAACCTCGAGATGAGGATCTTTTTTCAAAGCCTCTGAAACAAAATCCGCATCCTGGTATCCAAGTGCGACGGAAGGAATTTTTGGAATTGTGTCGTTATAAATCATTACGCCTGTATGTGGGACATTGTCATATTTGGTTGTTATAGATTTTATCATCACTCCAACAGCGCCGTGCTTTGCTGCTTCGATTGCTCCAAACACTCTTTGATCGACTGCTTGACCATAGCCACGGAAAGTTTGAATTATCCCGGGATCAAGGGGACGGCTCATAAAGATAATTTTGCCTTTTGCTTTTTCACCAAGCGCTCTTAGTTCGTCGAAATTTTTTACTTCCAGTACTTCTGCAGTAATTCCTTTTTCTCCTGTCCCTATACTTCCGCCTAATGTTGCGATTGTAAGTTTCCGGTTTTTGAATAATTTAGATTTTACAATTTCAGCCTGTTCAACTGTTCCTCTTACCCAATGTGGAATCATAACAGGTTGAAGCCATACTTTATCAAAACCTGCTTCTTCCATTTTCTTTTTAGCCCACATTATTGCTTTTACAGAATTTTCAGATCCACTCAACCGCGGACCCATATCCGTAAGTTCTTTTAACAATTGATAACCTTTTCGTTCTGTAAGAGCACTCCGCACTAATTGATCGGCAATTTTCATTTCCTCTTTAAAATTATTATTTATCTTTGTCTGTGAATAAGATGAAGATGTAGGAAATAGCAGCATAACAAAGAGCAAAACGCAGGTTAAATTGATAATAAAATGTCGCAATGATCACTCCGTTTAATTTTGATAAAATTTCAATTTAAATTAAATGAATTTACAATAATTTTTTAGAATTTATAAGATAATTTTTATAAGAGGCAGGTCATCGATCGTACGGAATTCATTCGTGAAGTTCCTCCTTTGAAGGCTGTAAATCCTTAACCAATCCTGAATATTTGCGTTCTATTTTAAAACCGAACCTGTAAAAATATTCGGGCCTGAAGAAACCGGTAGTAACAAATTTAATATGATCGTCCCTCAAACGGTTAAACAATTCATTCATCAAAGCTTCACTAATTCCTTTTCGTCTGTATCGGTTAGAAACTACAATTTTTTCCATATGTGCGGTTTGTTCGTCGGTACGTATATAAAATAATCCACCAATAATATAGCCACGGTCTGAAATAGCAACAAGAAATTGATGTTCAGGTTTAAAGTGTACCAGTAGGTTGGTTTCAATAAATAATTGATGAAGCCTTGATATTTCTTTAGGTGATACGGGGTTGCGGAGTAAAACAATCTTACCGTCATTGTCTTCAATTTGAACTACAAGATTTGCTGTGGCAGTACCTTCACTTTTTATTTTCACGAGAGTCGCTGAGTCAGTCGGTTTTAAATGCGGATAGCTTAATCTTGTGAGGAAGAAATCCTCTCTTTCGTCTAATTTGAATTCGCTCTGTATTGTTGACAATAATGCTAGAATTTCTTCCTTGGTAATTTTCCGTTCATGCTGTTTTGTTATTATTTCTTTCAATGAGTTTTTAATCTCTTTGGATGAGCCAGCAAAAATGGTCTCCAAAAAAAATCTAGAACGTGTCTCAGGATATTTTTCTTCCAGTTCGTATAGCCTGTAAGTTTCATATAACTCGTAAATCATTTCAGCCTGGGCAGTAAGTGCTGCATCCTTGTTTAACTCAAACCACCGATGGAACCTTTTAATTGCAAAAAATAATTTCTTAGGGATGAATCCATTTAGCTGAACGTTTTCAATAAATAAGTCGATTCTCTTAATCGCTTCTTCAGTGTTTTCAAAAATTGAGGAAGATTTTAATTCAGCTTTAAATTTTCTTAATAATTCCAGTCCCGGACCTTCTTCCTCCGAATCAATAACGCCGGAAAACACATAATTCCAGATCGATAACTTTTTAAGGAAGGGGTAGCTGTCTTCAGTGGCTTTTATAAAAAATTTATAAAAATTGTGGAAAAAAGTAAGTGGTGAATTTGATTTAACTCGTTCGGAAATTGAAACAAGCCTTGTGCCTGTTTGATAATCGTGAGTGGGAATTATTATGTTTGTGGGCGAAGGATCTGCAAGCTCTAATTTGTAATCTGATAGTTTCCAGAAACTCATATAGGATGTAACTGCACTCCATACAAAATAAGGCCACAAATTAAAAAGTCTTTTTTCTGTCCCTTCATCCTTTTTCCGTGATTCTCTTTGCAGGAATTTAGCGACGGTTTCTCCCGGAACAAATTCTTCTGTCCAAAGATCATAATCTTCCCAATATCCTCCGAAATCTTCAACTAGTTTTTGTCCGGCTATTTTGGAGCCGGCTAGTACAAGCCAGCTAATCTCTTCTCTGACATTTTCTGCAGGTAGGCTTTTATTCAGATTTATCACAATATCGAATGCACCCTGGTAACGTGACTGAATCGTTATTCTGTAAACAGATTTTTCGTGCTGAGTTCCAAGATGGCTTATCCATAAACCACCTGGTAGAATGTTGTTTAAACCAACCAAGGTACCTTCTGAAAACAAAAATATAGCCTCACGGATTAATGATGTTTTTGTGATGGCTTCTATTATTTTATCACTGTCCTGCTTCTCAATACCTTCCTCAAGAATAATTACATCTGACCATCTGTATTCCCTCCCGGTTTCAACGTCAACAGCAACGCTTGGATTTATACCCAGCCATTTTCTAAAACCCTGTAGCATCTCTAATCTTACCTTATCTGCATAATCAACAAACTCCTTCCAGTCTTTAAATAATTTATAATACATAAAGAGTTGACGTATCCTTTTGTAACTTGTCGGGTGTTGAATCCCATATTGACTAAGTAATTCAAATAGAGAGGGTATAGAGGTGTTTTCAAGCTTGCTGTAAATGCTGTGAATTTCTATTTCTTCTTTTAATACTTGTTCTATGGCATCAAGTTTTTCGTCTCCGCGAGAAGTCTCTACAATAATATTAATTATTGTTTTATCCAGCAAATCATAGTTATACCTTAAATACAATTCTAAAAATTCAGCAAAAATGTTTCCACTGAATTTTGTTAAGCCGGTTTTAAATAACTCCCGCCTTATATTAAGCAGATCAGTCAAACCCGGTCTTTGTAACAGATTTAATGCCAAATTAAAGTGCGGATTAGATTCATCCTCAAGAAAGGTTTTTAAATATTGCAATCCAAGGAAACCGTTATTTTCCTCTTCCGATTCAATTAGTAAAACGGCAAGATGAAGCCCAAATAAATTCTGCTCGCCCGATGAGAAGAAAACTTTAATAGTTTCACTTATTTTATCGTCATCCTCGATCGTAGATGCTTTGGAATGAAAATTTATTCTGCCATCACCTTTGGTTTGCCTAAACCACTGGAATATAGATTCGCTGGTAAATTCAAAAAGCCCTTTATTTCCAAGCCAATAAATGGGTGCGATAAATATTTGCTGCAAATCGAGGAACGGAGAATTAATTATATAATTGAAGTCACCTATTCTAAAAATATTTTCATCAGTGTTTATCTTTTCGATCTTTAGAGTTAGTTGAAGCTTGGGAATTGAAATTCCGTTTCTTAAGGCTATTATGTCTCCGCTCAAACAGCCTTTTTCTCTCAAGAACCAATTTGGAATCCTTACTTCCGTGCCTGAAACGTTAATGTTTGTATGATCTTTCACATACATTGATTCAATTTCTTCGGCAAAGTTCTTTTCGATTACTCTTCTTTTGTAGGTACCTTTTGGTGTAAGTTCCCCATTTTTATCATTGAAAGGTCTATCGATAATTCTGAAATCGACAATTCTTTCAAATGGTGCAAGAAATTTATTGACAGTCACAATTGCAGAAGAAAAGTATTCGTGCATATCCTTTTCAGTCATGTCTTTCAAAACAGAATTTTCTTCCTCATAGTCTGGATAAATTAGTACTGTGTTAAACGGCCTGTGGTCGCCCACAAGAAATACTTGTTTTACTGTATTAAAATCTCTGAAGTAATTTTCAATTTTTTGCGGCGCAACGGTTTCACCTTTAATATTTTTATAAATTTCTTTTTTCCTGTCGACAATTTTTATAAAATCATTTTCATCCATTTGCATTATATCACCGGTCGGAAGCCAGTTGTCCGGCAGGAAGGTGTTTTCTTTCTTTTCACCGAAATATCCCATCATTACATATGGACCGCGAATTAAAATTTCACCATCATCTGCAAGCTTTATTTCAATTCCTGGGAGTGCCTTACCAAGAGAATCGGGGATGTATTTATGTGGAGGAGTCATTGTTATTCCGCCGGTAGCTTCGGTCATCCCGAATCCACTCATCAATTCAATGCCATATTTTTGAAAAAATAAAAAGACATCAGGTGAAAGATATCCGGCCGCAGATAAACCCCACCTTAATTTCCCGCCGGTTGTGTCATTAATTTTTTGCTGTATGATTTCCTCCTCTTCAATTTCAATATCGACATTGTCTGCAATGTACTCATAAAGCTGACCCCATTTTTTAGGAATGCTTATAAATATCGTTGGTTTTACGGTCCGCATATTTGAAATCATAGTTTCAATCGACGGGTTTTCCATAAATACATATTCTGCACCCCAGAAAATTGTACCTACCATTTCAAACCATCTGCCAAAGGTATGATAGAGCGGTAGGTAGGCTAAAAATTTATCTTTGTCTCCGATTCCAGGGATTGCGAGTGCGCGACAAAATCTTTTATAAATGATATTCATCTGGGAAAACATTATGCCCTTAGGATCGCCAGTGGTTCCGGATGTGTACATAATACTTGCCAGATCTTCCATATTAATTTTGTCCAGCCTTTCTTCAAGTATCGAATCTGGTTCTGAAGTACCAAGTTTGATAAATTTATCAAATGGAATTACAATGTTCTCAGAGCTACTGCCATGTCTCAGTATTATTTTTTTCAGGTATTTTAATTCGTCTTTAATTATTCTAATCTTATATAACTGTTTTTCATCTGATACAATTAACAGAGGCACTTTTGTCTGATTTAATATGTAAACAAGATGCTGGGGAACTGAGTTTGCAGGAATCATAATATTGACGATTCCGTTTGTCAGGCACGCGAGATCAAGTACCGCCATAGATAATTCATTTTCCATAAGGAACGCGATACTTTCATTTTCTGAATTAGTCTCCTGAAATAATTTTAGTATACACTTTGCATAAGTTTTTGTCCTTTCATAAATGTCATCCCAAGTAT